>NZ_JBIUTD010000003.1:0-452359 GCF_044741705.1 Kitasatospora sp. NPDC088134
GGCCCTGTCTTCATGCACGGCGGGCGACAAGATCGCCCGACCGAGTTTCCTCAGTCGAACCCGTGTCCACCGTGATCGATACAACAACGGCTTCTCACCACAGGCCAGAGATCACTCAACCGGGCCCACGCCCGACTTCGGTACCCCGTCGAGCGAGGCGTGGCGGCCCTCAAGCGGTGGAGGATTTTCCGTCACGCCCGCTGCAGTCCGGACTGGATGACGTCAGCAGCCAAGGCTGTCCTCACCCTGGAACTGCACCGCTGAAAAGGCTCACTGACGGAAATCAAAGCGTACGGGGTGGCTCAGCAGGCTCGCGGCACCGTCGAGATCCGCCAAGCGCTCGGCCACTACGGCTGAGGCCAGATGTAGTGGCAGTGCCGCGGAGAACTTCAATCCCTTAACGGCACGTGGGTCCACGCTGGGGAGCGCAATGCGGTTGGCGGCTCCAGCAGTGGCCTTGCGCCACATGGCTGGAGTGAGGTCCTCACGCAGCCTGAGCCAGGCGTCCGTCGGGCGTTGGGTCTGATCGGCGAGCCCGGACAGGGTCGTGGTGAGAGTGGCGTTCGCGCGATAGCCGCCCCAGGTCCACCACCGGACATCGCCGCCGACACGAGTGATCAAGGTGCCCCCTGGATGGACGCTGCCCGCCGCTGTATCTTCGCGCATCCCAGCAAGTTGTGCGGTGGCACGGCGGGTCAGGCGGACGGGTGGCTCTTCGCCGAGTAGGGCGGACCGCATGGCTCGGGTGAGGGCGAAGGAGAGACCGCCGATGCCAGAACTGTTCCACTTCGCCACCCCACCGCCATCTGCGGGTTCGACGAATGTACGGCGACGGATCCAGTCGATGTGGGTGACCTGCCAGCTGCGACCAGCGAGCAGCAGCCGGCGCGGACCGGCGCGCTCCTCAGTAAGCACGGTCGGATCGATCCGCCCGATTTCGCTACGTCCCAGGAGGACGGTGAACTGCGGCGGCGCGGTGAATGCTGCGGTGAGACCCATGAAGTGGCGTCGGCCGAACTTCTTCTCCGCCTCCGGGCCGATGAACAGCAGGCCGCTGTCCTCGTTGAGGAAGCCACAATCGACGAGGTGGCGCAGGATCGGCTCGGCGGAGCCATCGAAAGGCGTGAGGCCGTTCCACTCCGCCGACCAGAGCCTGTCGCCGATCTTGTGGTTCTGCAGGCACATCGCAAGCAGTTGCTGCGCCACCAAATGCCGGGGATTCGGGGGCGGTTCGACCGGCTCGACCCAGCCGCGGCCCCAGAGCGCGAGAAGCCCGGAGGCCTGCAGGAGCGATGATTCAGACGTCGTGAGGAAGAGACAGTTGCGGCTGCTCCCCGCGCGCCTTCCCGTCCTGCCGATCCGCTGGAGGAAGGAGGCGACCGTGGACGGGGAGTCGATCTGGATTACCCGGTCCAGGTCGCCGACGTCAATGCCGAGTTCCAGTGTGGAGGTGGACACGATGACGCAGTCGCGGGCTTCTGCGAAGGCCAGCTCGGAACGGCGTCGCTCGTCCACCGAGAGCGAAGCGTGTGAGAGGAAGGTGCTGATTCCCCGCTCACGCAGGGCTGCCCCCAGGAGTTCCACCTGCCGTCGGGAGTCGCAGAACACTAGGCGCTTTTCGCCCCGGTGCAGGACGGCGATGACCTTTGCGGCGTTGTCGAGCGAGCCCACGTAGTCGAGTTCGACCTCGCCGGGCGGCCGGCTGGCGGCAATGCTGGATGCTGCGGTCCCGACTACGGGAACGTCCAGTGCGATGACCTGCCCGGGGCGCATGCCGGCACCTGAGCCCTGTAGCCAGGTGAGCAGCGCATCAGGGTTGCCGACTGTCGCCGACAGGCCGATGCGCTGGATCGGGTGGCCGGTGATTCGCGACAGTCGCTCCAGTACTGCGAGCAGATGCCAGCCGCGATCGTCCCCGGCGAAGGCATGTACCTCGTCGACCACTACGGCGCGGACATTCCCAAGCAGGTGTCCATGGTCCGTGGTGAAGCCGATCAGCATGGCCTCGAGGGACTCCGGCGTGGTGAGCAGGATGTCGGGCGGGTCGGTACGGATCCGGCGGCGCCGACTCTCTGCGGTGTCACCGTGCCAGAGCTCTGCCCGACGACCGAGCCACTGCGCGTAGGTGTCGACCCGGGTGACCAGGTTGTTCAGCAATGCCTTGAGCGGGCACAGATATAGCACGGACAGGGCGTTCCAGCGCTGCTGCTCCATGGCCGAGAGCAGCGGAAAACAGGCTGCCTCTGTCTTTCCGCCCGCAGTGGGGGCAAGCAGAACAGCGTCATCGCCGTCCAACAGAGGGACGATTGCCGCACGTTGCAGCGGCCGTAGGTCGGGCCATCCGAGGGTGTTGGCGATGTGGTGCAACAGGACAGGATGCAGGCGGTCCAGGACATCCGGCCAAGGGGGACTGGACTGCCCGCCCTCAAGTCGCCCACTCATGAGAGGTCCAGGTCGATGTCGTCTGCTGTGGTAGCGAGGTTGCGCTCGGTCTCTGACAACTCGTTCGAGGAGATGGTCAGTTTGTAGTGCGTGCGAGGGTCGAAGTCCGAAAACTGGTCCACTCGGTCCAGGACGTCACCGACCAGCTTCTTGAGGAAAAGCCGCGGCGCGACCCCGACCTTCCCACCGAGCGACCCTGCCACGGCTTGGGCGAGGTCGGTCACGTAGACGTCGTCGATCAGTGCCTTGATCCGCTCCGGGGACTGCGCTCCCTCGGCATAGAGATCACGGATGGTGCGGCCCAATTCACCGAGGCTCTCCAGTGTGAAGCCCCGCAAACGCAGCTGTACGGCGCGTGGGTTGTCGAAGCGAGGGTCGGTGGTGAAGTCGGTGGCCAATCGCTGAGCCAGTGGTGCGAGCCGCTGGACGCCCTGCTGGCCATCGAAGAAGGCGGGTGTACCGGTGATCACTAGGTAGAGGCCCGGGAACCGCCCCGAGTGCACCTCATCGATCAGTTGGCGCAGGGCATTCAGGGCCTTGTCACGCGCGTCGGAACGTACTCGCTGCAGGGTCTCCACTTCGTCCAGGACCAGGAACAGCCCCGGCTGGCCGCCATCCCGCAACACGGTGAGTAGGCCCTGCAGAAAGCCCAGAGCGCCGAAATGGTCCAGATCCCCGCGCACGCCGGCAGAACGGCGCGCGGCGGCGGCGACGTGAGGTTGGCCGCCCAACCAGGCGAGGACGGCCGACGCGGTGGCATCGTCCCCTGCACTCTGTGCCGCGCGGTAGCCGCGCAGAGCCGTGGCGAAGGAGGGCGCGTGCCGTGACACCTCGGCGAGCCGTACTGTCAGCAGTTCCTCGACTGCGCTGGACAGTTCCGCCTCGTCGGCCCCAGAGGCGAGCACGTCCTCCTCCAGGGCGAAGAACCAGGCATCGACCACCGGCCGCAGCGCGCTGGGCGGGAAACTGGAAGTGGCCAGGCGTTCGGTGAGCCTGCGGTAGACGGTCTCCAGCCGATGAAGTGGAGTCTCGGTCTCGGATACCTGGATCTCGGCTACCGCGAAGTTGCGTCGCTTCGCACGCTCTCCGAGCCAGCGAGTGAAGAATGTCTTGCCCGAGCCGTATTCACCGCGCACGGCCTTGAACATGGATGCCCCGGCCGCGACGGCGTCCAGTTCCGAGTCCAGCGCGGCCTCGAACCGATCCAGCCCGACGGCAAGCACGTCGAGCCCGCTCTCCGGGACGGCTCCCCGCCGCAGCGCGTCTATCACCGCGCGCCGCCGGGCGGCACTGACGGGTGAGGTGGTGGAGGCGGGGGCGTCAGGTTCGGTCACCTGGACAGTTTCCCATTGGTCTGCGAGCCCCTTTGCCGTCTGTGAGGAGTCGGATCTCCGGGACGCCCCGGGACTTGCGTGAACGACGGCGGACGGAGTGTAGTTGTGCCACAGTTCGATCACCGATGGGTGACTCAGTGGTGGGGACGAGGAGATCGTGGCGCTCGACAATCCGAAGCTGCGCGTGGTGCTGGAGGACATCAGCTCGGGCAAGCTTCAGCTGCCGGAGTTCCAACGGAACTGGAAGTGGGATGACGAGCGGATCCGGGCCTTGCTGGCCACGATCACCCTCGGTTACCCGCTCGGCGTGGTGATGACCTTGGAGACCGGGGGCGTGCCGCAGTTCAAGGCACGGACCTTGTCCGGAGCTGAGCACGGCGGCGGGGTGACCCCGGCGAAGCTGCTCCTCGATGGCCAACAGCGGCTGACCTCCCTGTACCAGGCATTGCGGCAAGGCGCTCCGGTCGACACCGAGGACGCCAGGGGCACGCCGATGAAGCGCTGGTACTACATCAACATCGAAGCAGCCCTGAAGGGAGTCATCGACCGCGAGGAGGCCGTGATCTCCTTGCCCGAGAACCGGGTGCTTCGCCGTGATTTCGGCCGCCAGACCGAACTGGATCTCAGTACCCGTCAACTCGAGTGCTCGGCAGGGATGTTCCCCGTCAACCTTGCCTTCGACGAAACAGAGAAGTTCGCCTGGCAGATGCAGTACATCGAGATGCATGGCCAGGAGGCCTTGACGCTGTGGCCTCAGTTCGCACAACGGGTTCTCAATCACATCACCGGATTCGATATTCCGATGATCGTGCTCCCATCGGAAACGCCACAGGATGCGGTCTGTTCGGTGTTCGAGCGGGTGAACACCGGAGGTGTACCGCTTGATGTCTTCGAGTTGCTCACAGCCACGTACGCCGGCGACCGGAGGTACCGGGAGGAGCACGGCGAAGACTTCCACCTCGGCAACGTGTGGACTGCCACCAAGCAGGAGCTCACCGCGGCACACCCGGTGCTCGGCACCCTGGAGGGCCGCCAGGACAGCGGAATTACCAGCAGTGACTTCCTGCAGGCAATCAGTCTGGTGCGCACCTATGAGCGCAAGCAGGAGGGCAAGGCGGCCGCGGTCTCGTGCAAGCGCCGGGACCTTCTCAGCCTTCCGCTGGCCGACTTCCGCCGATTGGCCCCCGCCGTCGTCGAGGGTTTCGACTGGGTCGGCAGGTTCCTGGCCAAGCAGTTCGTCTTCCACCACGGAGACCTTCCCTACCGCACACAGCTGGTGCCGCTGGCTGCGGTGCATGCACTGCTGAGCCGGACCGGTGGGCTCGATGAGCGCAGCGAGGCGCTGATCACCCGTTGGTACTGGTGCGGGGTGATGGGAGAGATGTACGGCAGCGGGACGGAGAGCCGGATGCCCCGCGATGTCGAGCAGTTGCTGGCCGCGATCGACGATCCGGACGCGCAGGAGCCCGACACCATTGCGGAGGCCAACTTCCAGGCTTCGCGAATCGACCGGCTCGCCAGCCGCAGCAGCGCTGCCTACAAGGGTGTCTACGCGTTGCTCGGCAAGCGTGGTGTGTACGACTGGTACTTCACCGAGGAGCCGATGACCGGCGAGACCATGGTCAGCCAGTACGTGGACATCCGTCAGATCTTCCCCAAGGGATGGTTTGCGAAGAACGGCGGCAATGACGGCCGGTCGACATCGATCGTCAACAAGATGCTCATGTCCTACCGGGCAGGTAGCAGTGCCACCGGAGCTCCGTCCAGCTACCTCCAGGTGCTGGCACGCGAGGCCGGTCTCGACGAGGTCTGGTTCGACGACCGGATCATCAGCCACCTCATCGATCCCAAGCTGCTCCGTGCCGACGACTTCGATGCGTTTTATGAGGACCGTCGAACCCGGCTGTTGGGACTGATCGAGGATGCGATGGGAAAACCTGTCGCCGGTCGGGAGACCAGCGGCACCCGGGCCGAAGGGGCGAGCGTCGATGCCCACTGACCAAGATCTCCAGAACCTTCAGGGCAAGACCTTGACGGTGGAGAAGCTGCTCGGACTGTTCCAGGCCACTGCACGAGACCAGGCCGTGGTGATGCAGGTCCGCGCGGCCCTGGCTGCTGTCAGTCTGACTACCGTCCCCTCATTTGCGACGGCGAACCTGTTCGCGGAGGTGGCAGTCGTACCGCTGACGGCCCCAGCGGCATCCGGAGGCGGCGACGACGAGGACGCCACGACATCGGTCCTGCAGGAACAGCAGCTCCACCCGCCGATGGTGGTCGGCGCGCTGCCCGCCTCGCGTGCCGGTCTCGATTCCGTCGAGCCGGGCACGCCGCTGATACAGGCGACCATGCGGATGATGACCAGGCGGGTGGGTCAGCTCCCCGTCGTGGACGGCTTCGCCAAGTTGTGCGGTGTGGTTACTTGGGAATCGATTGCGGCGATGCGGGCCCGTGGCGTGCAGGGCACCGTGGTGGAGGATGCCTTCGAACGGGGCGAGGTCCCTGAGGTCGGATGGCAGGACAAGCTGCTGCCGGCGATGGATCGTGTCCGCGAGCACGGCTACGTCATGGTGCGTAGCCCGCTCGGGGAGTTCTCCGGCATCATCACGCGTGCGGATCTCGCCGAGCGCTTCGGGATATTCGCGGCCCCCTTCTACGTCATCGGCGAGATCGAGCGTACCCTCCGGGACGGGGTACATCGCCGGTTCACCGATGAGGACGTCAAGCAGTCCACGGCACGTGCAAACGCCATTGACCAGCTCACCATGGGGGCCTACTGGCATTTCTTCAAGTCGCCGGGCATCTGGGAGCAACTGGGCTGGCCGGAAGTGCCGATGGAGCAATTCCTAGCCGACCTGAATGCGGTGGTCGACATCCGGAACGCGGTCATGCACTTCGATCCGACGCCCCTGGCGCCGAGGAAGATGCGCAGGCTTGAGGAGTTCGCCGGGCTGCTGCGTGCCCTCCACTTTTGACCACGGAGGGCACGCGGGGCGCGGGCTGCTACAACCCGAACTGGGTTCGCAGCAGCCCGCGGTCCAGGCGCAGCGTGCGGCCGTCCGGGAGGGTGGCCAGGACCTGGACGCTGTCGAAGTTGAGAATCTGACGCAGCGTCGCAGCAAACCCATCGGCGCGGACCGGGAGGATTCCGACTCGCTGGGCCAGGGCCGTCACAGGGAGAGTCCCGTTGGCGTCCAACAGTGCGGTGAGCGCAGCCTCGATCCGGGCAGGGTCCTGCTTGCGGGCCAGGCCCTTGCACTGAGCATCGAAGATCTCCGATGAGAGCAGGGCCGCCAGCAGCGGATCACTTGCAGGGCCGGAGGGGGACGCGGCTGCCGGTGTGTCGGCCGACGAGTCGGGGTCGGTAGACGTGACGGCATCCAGGTCGAAGAGGGACGGAGTGTCAGAAGTCTCCGCCTTCGGCTTGCGCTTCGGACGCGCAGGGACGGGCGGCTCGTGAGGAGACTGCGCGGCGACAGACAGCTCGGCCGACACTTCGCCCGCCGACCACCAGCGCGGATGCGGATCGTCGAGTTCGCGCCAATCCTTGGGCGGGGTGGCGCCGAACGGGAGCAGAGCCAGCACCGGGATCGCAAACTCGGCCAGAGACGCGCCCCCGTGGTATCCGGCATGGCGCGAGGAGTAGTACTTCTCGGTGTCCCACAGGGCCACGATCCGGTTCCCGGTGTCCGGCGAGACCACCCGCGGGCCGGCCAGCTCCACCTCGCCTGCCTGCAGGGGCTCACCGGCTGCACGATGGCGGTTGGACACGGATCCGGGCGTTCCCAGCCGGGTGCCGCCATGTTCCACGACGTGCCCATGGTCACTGGTGATGAGCACCGCTCGGCCTTGGGACGCTGCCACGTCAAGGAGGGTCCGCAGCATGCCGATCTCCCGTACTCCCCATGAAGGATCGCTGCTGGGCTGCTCCTTGTCGAGGCGGTCGTCGATCGTGTTGATGACGACAGCGATATGCGTTTTTCCGTCGTACAGAGCATCGGTCAGCTCTGGACCGAAGACGGCGCCGCCCCCTTGGCCGTCCAGGTCTCCCTTGTGGAACACGGCGACGGGTTGCTTTCCCCAGAAGCGGTGCTCGGGGAACACCCGCTTCTCGACATTCTGGTCGCCGCGCATCAGCCGACCGGCGAACAACGAGGTACGGGATACGGCGGTGAGTGTCGGGAGGGCGGCCGCCATGGCGCGTCGACGCGGTCGGTCGGTCGAGGCCGGGGTAGCGGCACCTGCAGCGGGCAGTGGGTCGAACTCGGACCAGCGTTCCCGGAGCTCGTCCCCGAGCTCGGCCGCGATGGGTGCGCTCATCCCGTCCAGCACGACCAGCAGGACCAGCTTTTCGGCGGACTTGACGACGGGGGCGACGATGCGACTCAGGAAGCTCTCGACCGTCAGCATGGAGCCCGGATCGGTGCCGGCCGCAGTCCAGTGCTTGAGGAGGTCGGCGAACGAGCCGTCGTGGTCGTGGCGGCGTGTCCGCACGTCATGCGCGATGCGGTCGTAAGCGGCGCTGAGTGCGAGGTCAGAATCCCCCCCGGTTCGGACGTGTTCAAGGGCCAGGTCGACCCACGCTGTCTCGGCCATGTGCTGGTCGAGATACGAAGCGACGGTAGCGGTAGCGTCCGGAGGTGTGCCGCCCGGCCCGGCGTTTTCGGTCCGTGCCGGTGTGCCCAACCACCGCACGAGTCGAAGAGCCATTTGTGCGCGTGTGATCCGGGTCTGCACCTCGGGCTCGTCTGCGAGATGGTGCTGTGCCAGCCGCCTGAGGGCACCTTCCGCCGCATCAGTGCCCTCGGCCAGCGCGGTTCCCACGGCCGCGAAGCGTGCCTCCAGGCCCGCCCGAAGGATCCGGCTGTGAGCAGCCGCGCTCTCGGCGCCGAATTGGCGGACCAGCGCTTCGGCCCGGGACAGGACCGTGTCCAGCACACGACGCGCAGCCACCGCATCGGCACCGGAACGCGCGCGGGTCGCCGCGATCAACTGGCCGACATAGCCCTCCGCCGCCAGCCCGTAAGCGGCAGCGAAGCCGTCGAGAGCCTGAGCGCCTGATGCTTCGTGCTGCTTGACCCAATCCTCGTCGAGGAACCGCTCGGCTCGTCCACGAGCCCGGAACACTTCGTTCTCCGCGACATCTGCGCTGTGCACCCACAGAGCCGCGCAGACCAATCCGTAGGCGGCGGCATCGGTCCCGTGGCCCGCGTCCACCAGGGCAAAGAGCAGTTCGCCGGCCTGTCCGGCCGGGCCGCTGACGAGGAATGCCCGCAGCCCCTGGTGCTCGGCGGGCCGCAGCGTCGAGAACCTGGCCGGTCCACCGGGTGTGGCTGCCCAGTCGAGCAGTGCAGTGACGCCGACGTTGCCGCCCGCCAGTCCGAGGCGGCGACCGGCGAGCTGCGTGAGCGCGTCGTCCCGACTGAGGAGTCGGCTACCGGGCCGGGCCCAGCCGCCCGGCGGGGTGGCGTCGATCAATGCCTCGGCGGCCCACGTCTCGGCTCGCAGCTTGTTTTCGACGTTCTCCAGATCCACGCCGAAGAGCTGTGCCACTACCGTCCAGGGCTCTATCACCTGCACTCGCTGCCGGTACGCGAGCGAGAGCAGATCCTCGCCCAGTTCGCTCTCCTCACGGTCCGTCAGGATCACCAGAAGCTCGGCTTCGGTCGGGTGGGAGGAGTCCTGGTGGTCGAGGGCCAGCTCGTAGACCGCGAGAGGCGAGGGGGCAGCCACGACCCGTACAAGCCGGGTGGCCGCGACCGGCCCGGCGGTCTCCACGGAGAGGGTGGCCGGGCCCTCCCAGTGCGGCTCGGCGCGCACCAGGAGCAGGGAGCGACGGTCCGGCCCCAGAGAGCGGTGCTTGCCGGGGACCAGCAACCCGCTGAGGTGCTGGGCGAGCATGGATGGACTCAGCCGGACCGCACTGCTCAGCTGGGGTCCGGTGTTCTGACCGGAGGCGGGGGTGATCACTCCACCACCTGCCAGCTGAACTCGACCATGGTGTCGGGTTCGCGAGCAGCCAGTTCGCCCAGCTCGGCACGCAGCTCAGCGAGCATGCGGGCAGCGGTGGTCCGCCTTCCGCCGGAGCGGCGTGGTGCGCGCTGTGTCGAGTCCGAGGGCGGGGAGAGCGTTGGAGCTTCGGTGGGCAGCGCAGGGTGGCTGGTGGTGGTCCCCAGGTCCACCGAGGCCGCACTGACCGGCGGTTCGACGGGCTCGGGCGGCAGCGTCGGGGCCGGTGCGGGAGCCGCGGCGCGTGCGGCGGCCTGTGCGCGCCGCATCACGTTCACGACCTCCTTCTGGGCCCTGTCGAGCGCTGCGGCAAGAGGCGCCGTCAGCTCGTCCGCCCGCGCGGCTCCGCGCAGTGACTCGAGTACCGCCTGTCCCTCGGGCCCGTTGGAAGCCCCGAGTTCCAGCATCTCCCAGCCGGTCTGGGCGAGCGCGGCGGTGATCCGGTGCGCCGACTTGACGGAGGTGCCGTATCGGCGGGCCGGTACGCCGCCCAGGTCGAAGGAGGCCAGGGTGGTGACGACCTGCTTGGCACTGTTCGTGCCGTTACCGGCGGTGATCAGCGCGTCCAGCAGTTCCGCCGAACGGCGGGCCAGGAACAGCCGACCGCTGCTGTCGTCCTCGTCGAGCCCGAGCATGCGGGCGTGCTTCAGAAGCTGGGCGACCAGGTTGTCCGCCGCCGCCTGCTGCTGCCGAGCGAAGTCGGTGATCTGCTTGGCGAAGTGGCTGACGATCCTTCCGCGCCGCAGGGTCGGAGCCTTCTCTCCGACGATGTCCATGAACCGGGCGCGGGCCTCGTCCCAGTCCTCCTGCTCGGGCTTGGTCTGCTCGCGCAGCGAATAGTCGGAGCGGATCGCCGAAGGATCGGCGGGGGGCGGATCCACCGGTCCGCCCTGCCGGGTCCAGACGCGGTCGGCCTGCTCGGCGAAGGCGGCGATGACGAGGTTGGCGACGAAGGGGTCGAGGCCGTACGCGTCGGGCTCGTCGATCCAGTCGGTGAGCTTGACCACCGAGAGATCCCCGGTGACGCCCATGGACGCAGCCGTCCTGTTGAAGTGTTCCACCCAGTGGCGACCGAGCTGGAAGTACGCCTCATGCTGCACTCCCAGCTTGAGCGGCCCCGCGATGCGGCGCATCAGGTCCCGGTCCTTGGCAACCACCTCGACCCGGTCTTCACCACTGTCCACGGCCTGCCGGACGTACCCGAAGACGGTCTTCATGTCGGAAGCCCTGACCGGGAGGTGCTCGCCGTCTGGGTCGAAGTCAGGGTGCGCCGGGTACTGCACGTCCAACAGCTGTCGGGCGACGTGCCGGGCCGCGTCGTGCAGCGACTGGCCAATGGAGGTGGTCAGCGTGATGTCCGGGATCGGCATCAGGTGCTCGTCGTAGCCGGGCTGTACGTCGGTCTCGGACTTGGCGTTCAGCCCGTAGGCCTGGCGAAGCGCCTTCTTGACGGTCTGGATCAGCGTTTCGCGCTGGCCTTCGAGAAGCCCCTTGGCACGCTGCCGGTTGTCAGGATTCAGGTGCGCCGCGTACTGGGTATCGAAGCGCTTGGGGTCATCGAGGGCGGAGTCGATGGTGACCAGGCGCTGAAAGTCGCCGTAGCGGCCGGCACTGAAGTGGCTCGGGATCCAGCAGACCGTGTTCGGACGGTTGTTCTGGGTGCGGAACTCGCGGACGCGGTTGGCGTCCTCTGCGGGACCGTAGGCGCCCTCGTCGTACGGCATGTCGAAGACGAGCTTCCACGCCGAATCGGTGGACGGCCTGAACTCGTGGTCCTCGAGGTCGTTGCGGTCGGCGATGTTGCCGAAGGCCACCTCGACCGAGCGGGCCGACCCGCGCCAGGTGAACGGCAGCTCGTCACCGGTGAGTCGGCCCTCGGACGACACGCCGAGCTCCTCCCACAGGAGCTTCCTCATCAGCGCGCGCCGGGTGCCGGGGCGGTTGTTGACGTTGGCATTGGCGATCACGGAATCCACGTCCACGCCGACGAGTTCAAGCCGGACGCCCGGGGTGGAGTCGGTGCCGGTGGGCTTGATCTCCGCGAAGCGGGTAGCCCACTCGGCGACCTTGCTCTTCGCCATGCCGATCTCGCCGCCGGGGATGGGCGAGGTGATCGAGCCATGGTTCAGCGCCGTCAGACGACGCAGCGTCAGGTCGCGCAGCGCGGGGACACTCGGCGCCAGGGCAGACAACAGGAGGGTGCAGATCAGGCGGTTGTCGCCGCGGAAGGCATTGAGGCGCTGGCGCAGCTGCGGGTCGGTGATGGCGGCGGGGTCGGCGTCCGCTGCGACGACGTCGTCCTCGGTGAGGCTGTAGGTCTCGAGGAGGTACGGGCGGAGCTTGTTCTTGTAGAGCTTGTCGGCAGCCTTGAACTCGGCCTTCAACTTGGCGACAAAGGGCTCGTCACCGCCGGCGGCGATCACCTGGTAGAGATCGCCGATGGGGATCAGTTGCTCGAGGCGGGCATCGTTACGGTGATCGGCGAGCAGCTGGCCCATCAGCTTGAGGCCGGTACGGGAACGCTGAAGCGCGCCGGAGATGTGGACCAGGGTGTCCATGAAGGCGGGGGAGAAGGGATACGTCAGACGGAATGACGCCTCGTCTGCGCCTGTCGTCCCCTCTTCGGAGCCGAGCAGGATGTCCCAGACCTGCGGGGAGACCCTCTTGGCCTTGGCGAAGGCCGCGTCGATACGGGCTTCGGCCGCAGCATCGATGGGCTGGAGCAGTCGCTTGTTGGCGATGACAGGGAGGTTGCGGTCCTCGAGCGTGATCAGGTCGAAGCGACCGGACGCCAGATTGAGCGTGTCCTGGATCGCGGCTTCGGCGGATCCGGAGACCTCCTCGCCGACGAGCTCGCGCAGATCGCGCTGACGGGCGATGAACGAGATCACCGGAATCGCGCGGCGGGCGTCACCGCCCTCGATGAAGTTGGTGATCTTGCCGGCCTCGCGGGCGACGAACTTGCTGTCGTGGATCGAGTTGGCCAGCCAGAGGATCAGCTCGTCGAGGAAGAGGATCACGCCGTCATAGCCGAGAGCCTTGGCGTGCTCGGCGATGATGCCGAGACCGCGGTCGAGGGAGATGAAGCCGTACTCGTCCTCGGCCGCATTGCTGAAGAACCCAGGGAACCAGCTGATCAGCGCATCGTGCACCAGCTTGGCACGGAGCTCGGCGGGGGTAGTGGGGGTGACGATGTTGATCGGAGCCGCTTGGTCGGCGTCGTCATCGTCGCGAACGATCTGCTCGGCATGAATGGCTGCGTCGAGCTTCTCGGTCGTCCAGGCGAACGCGTCGCCCCACTCGTCGTCTACTACTGCCTCGTCCCCGGACTCTGCGAGCTTGGAGATGAACAGGTCGTCGCCGACGTTGCGACGGGTGGCCTGAATGTTCTCCATGAGGGAGTCGGTGCGGTAGACCTGCGGGGTCGGCGCTTCGGGGTGCAGAGCCTTGACATGGGCGACGTACCCGCCGAGGACCCGCTGCTCCAGGGACTTCGCACCGAGCATGTGGTACGGCACGAGCAGAAACCGCTTACGGGCGTGCTGTGCCGTACCGCCGCCCAGCCAGTCGGCGTTGCGGGCGAGGAGGTCGGTGAATTCCTCACGGGCGCGGGCCGCCCGGTCACCTCGGAGGAGGGCATGCAGAACGGCCATGAAGTGCGACTTACCGGAACCGAAAGAGCCGTGCAGGTAAGCGGCCTTTGAGGTTTGGCTCTCGAGAGCGGCGCGGATGAGCCCCGTGGCCTCGTCGAAGTTCTCCACCAGACGGTCGGTGATGACGTAGTCCCGCAGGGCGGCAGCTGCGCCCTCCTCGGTGACGGCCTCGGCGAGCTTGAGGACGAAGTCCGAGGTGGAGATGCGGGGCTTGATGTCGATGACCTCCCGCAGCAGCGGGGGCTGCGGCGGGGTGCCGGAGGAGGACTGACGGTTGGTGGCCACGGGGGTCTCGCTTCTGCGTTCCTGGGAGTGAGGGGTGGTCAGTTGTCGGAGTCGGAGGCTGACTCGGGGAGCGTGTCAGGAGCCGGTGTGGCCGCCTTCTTGGACTTCCGGGCAGTAGCTGCACGCCCACGGGCGGGCGGCGCCGGGCACCAGGAGCGGAGGTCGTCGTCGGTGATGCCGAACTCGCCCTGGAGGTTGGTGCGGAACCCCTCGAAGAAGCTGGCCGGACTACCCGAGTACATCGCGTCAAACTCGTTGTGCCACTGCGTCAGCCACGGCTGGAGCTCAAGCAGGCCGGCGAGCAGCGGGAGGAGCTCGTCTCGCTCCGCTCCGTTCTGGTAGCGCTCGGTGATGTGCACAGCGAGGGCCTGCGCCTGCTCACGGTGATCCCAGCCGGCCCAGCCGAGGAGGGTGGGGGAGAGGTAAGAGATGAAGCGTTCCTTGGGCACGTCGAGCTTGCCGCGAGCCTTCCAGTACGACGGCTTGAGGAAGTCGGCGGAGGTGTACTTCGGCGGGACGGGGATCGCGTCGCGGATCTTCCTCTTCGAGGGCTCGTCAGGCGCGGCATCCTCGTGACGCTGCTCTGTCCATACCTCTTCCCACTGCATTCGCTTGGTCCGACCGGTGGGCTTGTAGCGAAGGGCGGGAAGGAAGGGGACATGCTCATCCAAGAGGAGTGTGAAGATGGTATCGGTGAGGTCCTTTTGGGGCGAGTAGAGGGCGGCAACGGAGACGAAGTCCTCGTCCTGAGTCAGCTCGCTAACAAGCGAGGAGACCGATTGGATCTGGGGCTGCTCAATGCCGTTCTCGTCGTATGCGTACCAGAGGTGGCGCGCCTCGGTGCGTTCGAGCAGCCAGGCGCGCAGAGCCTGCTCCTCGAGCTTGTCCCAGCCGTCGGTCTGCCACCGGCGCTTGTACTCCGGGCGCTCGATGAGGCCGATCGCGCGGGAAGTCTCGATGGCGGCAATGCGGGCCTCGACGATTGCTCTGTACTCGTCGGACCAGTGACCGGGAAGGGCGGTGATGGGCGTGGAGTTATGGCGCGAGAACCACTCGCTGGATGTTTCACCAGCTGCGATGCTACGTGCGAGCACAATCTCGAAGGCCCGCTCCCCGACGGCGAGAGGTGGGACATCGGCGGGGTCAGTGAGGCGGAGGTCGCCACTAGGGATGAGGTTATAGAGGGAGTAGACTTGCCAGTCCAACTCTTCCTGTAGGGCGATCATGCGGGCACGGGTCAACTCCCATTCCGCGCGGCCGGCGCGAAGTTCGGGGCGAGTTAGATTGCCTTGGACCTGAATCAACGCTGCCGGAGCGGTGCCTGCGAGGCGCTGGGCAAGGGTGTCGATTCTGAAAGCGATATCGGTGGGATAATCGGGAGGAAGTGGAAAGTCCTCGAGTTTTGTCCCGGTGAATTCGTAACGTTCCTCCCAGGCTTCGTCCTGATGGCCCCGCCCAAGCCCGCTGCCCCCCTTGCCCTGACTTACCTGCTTGAGCCAGAAGCATGCCGTAGAGCTGTTGAGCAGCCCAAGCAATTGAAGATGTTCATCATCGCTCGAATCTGCTCGCAGCTTGATTACCGGCGCGGAGCGATTAAATACCTTGCCGCCCCGATCGAAAGCAAAATGATTATGTGTTGCCACGAATGCAAAGGCGATCGACCGAGGTGTTCGGTATCGATCCGCGAAGAACATGGAGTACTCGAACCACTGTAGGCCCCGAGCTAGCTGAGTTTTGCCGAAAGCCACGCGCTCCCGGAGCAAGGCTCGATTCGGCCATAGGGCGCGTTCGGTAGCCGTTGAAGCCTGCGCTGCAAGGGTAGCCTCAGAATAAGGCCACAATGACATCGTGGGGTCACATACAGTAAAATCGCGCACTGCTGTTCCCTCGACCAGCGCCCGCTGGTGGCCAGCTTCGACGCCGCGTCGGCGTAGAAACCCTGCGCCAGTAGTGTAGGCATCGTCTTCTCGTGTTACTGCTCCGGCGCCGATGTCGGCGACGACATTGACAAGAGTTGACTTCCTGCTCTCCTCGATCGCGCCCATTACCTCGGAAGCGCCACCACCACTCAGTGACCATGGATGTGCGGCAAGGGAGGAGCGCTCAATGTCGGCGACACTAATCCACTCTGACTCCCCGCCGGGTTGCTCGATTTGGTCCAGGATTGCGCGCCAGACAACCCCTTGTGCCGGATCAGTTGGAGTGGATGGCTCGCCCTGAACGCTTTGTACGGCGCGGAGCATTGGGCTCCGTAGGGCGCCAGCCCGACGTCGGCCGATAATAATGACCGTCGGTGTGCCGTGACCGGGAATATAAGCCCCCGAAGTGTCGATAAGCTCTGTCAGTTCGACCTTGTGGGCGAAATATTCCTGAATGAGCTTCTTTCCAAACTCTCGTTTCATAAACGAGTTAGAGGTGATCTGGCCAACGTGGCCGTATCCTCGCGCGCCTGTGCCGCCGGTCATGGCAAGTTGAAAGAATCGCTCAGCAAATGGAACCGACAATGCGTAGGAGCCGGCGCAAGATTTATAGATGCCTCGGTAGGCTTTATTGAGCGTATTGTCTTTAACGGTGATATAAGGCGGGTTCCCTACTACAACATGGTAGCTACCCTCCTCTAGGATCCCCTTGTGCTCCTGTACGTCCTCCGTCGCGTACGCGAACTCCGCCAGTGGGTCACCCGAGTTCTCACCCAGAAGCGGAAGTTCCAGCTGCCGGTGTTTGAGAAGTGAGTCGCCTACTGCCAGATGAATCGGCCAGTCGTACTTGCCGGCTTCCGCCAGGGTCCGAATCTCCGCCGCTGACATGCCCGCGACCAGCAGCCGGAAGCGCGCGATGGCCACCGCGAACGGGTTGATGTCCACTCCGTGCACTGAGTCCATGGCCGCCCGGACCCGCTCGTGCGCATCCTTGCCCGGCCGGCCCTTCGTCCACAGGCCGAACAGTCGCCAGAACGTCCCCAGTACGAAGTGGCCGGATCCACATGTCGGGTCGATCATGCGGATGCCCTCGTACCCGAACTCGAGCACGGCCTTGTCCAGTGTCCGATCGAGGATGAACTCCTCCACGAACTCCGGGGTTTGCAGCAGCGCGTACGTCTTCCTCGCCGACTCCGACAGGTCCTGGTACAGGTCACCGAGGAACCGCGTGTCCCACCCGCTCGGCACGCCGTTCGCGTCCACGACAAGCGGGTCGGCGAAGTCGTGCGCCAGCGAGCCGTCCTCACCGCGCAGTCGCCAGAACGCCACCAGCTCCTTCGCCCCGTCATGCGAGATCGGCACCTGGAACAGCGCGTTGTGTTTCTGGTCGAATAGCAGTCGCCCCGCCTGCCCAGCGCCGATCTCCCCGAACGCAGCCAGGAGCCAGTCACGGTGGGTCCGTGCCGCGTCCGTAGCGAGGAACTCCTCCTGCCGCTCCTCCGCCAGCGCGAAGCGCTCCCGTTCGGGGGCCGCCAGATACGGTTCAGCGATCAGCCCGTTGTCCTCGCAGAACCGCACGAAGACCGTACCCAGCACCCATGCGACAGCAGCCTGCGTGGCTCGCTCGCCGCTCCACTCGGTCCAGGTGCTCGCCGTACGCCCGACCTCCCGCGCTTTGTCGTACTCCGCACGCAGTCGGTCCCGTACCTCCGGCACCGCTGGGATCTGTTTCTTCAGGTCAGCCTCGACAAGCTTCACCTGCTTGATCAGGTCTGCCAACAGCGCCTTGCGGTCGATCACTGCGAGTCTCCAGTCCCGTTCACGTTCGCCGTCACCGGTGTGGCCGGCACCTTCTATTTGTTCACCCAAGCGTCGTTGAGCTTGACCCATTCGTTAAGGCCTGCCTGATATGGCACCACCGTCGCCCCGAAGTGCGGCGGTGCCGTGGCGTCCGACTGCGGACACAGCAGCCAGAGGCCGCGTCGGCCCTGCCGCGCCCGTTCGGCGAGCCGGTGTAGGACGCCCATTGCGTCGTACCGGGCGAAGACCGCCGCGTCGGTCACCAGCAACGGGCCCCTGTCTCCTGTTCGCACCAGCTCCGTGAGGCGTGCCTCGGCCGTGCCCCAAGCGGTGACCGCGTACTCGCCGAACTTCATCCGCGCAGTCGTTCCGGCCGGCGCGATGTCCGCACGCAGGATTGTCTCCCAGGTCGGTCTGGGACGAGGGTCCACCTGCTCATGCAGCGCGACCAGGAAGAAGCTCGCCGCCGACACCGGCTCGACGCCGTACTCCCGCACGAGTGCTTCCCGCGCTGCGCCTGCCACCTCTGTACGGACGGTCAGCACTCTGAACCCATCGCGCTCCCGAGCGTCCGCGAGCTGCTGGTCGGCGCGGGCCTGCAAGCGCTCCTCAGGATTGTCGGAGTAAAGCTGCGTCGTCGCCGGCCTGGACGAGCTGCGACCGGAGCCGCGCCCGGGGACCACGGTCATGAACGTCGCCCCGGTGGTCCTGCCGTCCATGGGGCGAGGGATGTAGCGCTCCTGGCGGCTTCCTTCGCGAACGCCCAGCACGAGGTCGAATCCAGCCTCCGCCAGCGCCCGTGACAGCGCGCCGCCCTCCGGTAGCTCCGCTGTCAACTCCGGGAAGCGTGCCCGTACATGCCTGTGGACGTCCGCCGCGGTGAGCCCCGGCTGTAGTTCGGCCGGCAGATCTGGTACCCATCGCACCACGCCGGCCTGGGTAATCCGCAGAGCACGCACCAGGGACAGGTCGCGCGGATAGATCTCCAGACGAGGTGTCGCCGCCGCCCGCTGAGAAGCAGCAGCTGCCAACATCACCATCCGGCGCTCGTCCCACTCAGGCACATTGCCGCTCGGTTGGGCGACGGCTGACAGTTCTGTCAGTACTGTCCCCGAAGTCGGCAGTGTCTCCGAGCGGGCCAGTCGGTCGGCGACCTTGCCGAGTCGTGCCGCGTAGTCCAAGAGCCCGGGGGCGGACGGGGTATCGGGCGCGTCGACGGCCTCGCGGTATTCCAGCGCCAGCAGCCCCGCGCCAAGGACGTCATCGGCCGCGTCCCGGTTCGCCAGGTGAGCAATCGCCTTGTCGTCCCGCTTCAGCTGGTCGATCTCCACCGCGACCCGGACCGCTGCGAGCGCCAGGGCCCGGCGATGCCGCTTGTCCTGCAGTTGGGTGCCGCGCCGTACGGCGAGAGCATCCGCGATCTCCACCGCAGAAGCGACTCGCCCCAGGCTGGCGAGTAGCTCGATGACCTCGGCCCGGAGCTGCTCGATCGCCGGGTGCTTGGCCCAGCGGCGGCGCTGCTCGGAGACGATCTGCGCGACCCGGCCCTGGGTGATGCCGACCTGCTGGTAGAAGTCGCTCTGCCGAGGCCACGCATGACCACCGGGCAATTCGCCGTTCTCGCCTGGCAGGCGCAGCAGCAGGCGCACCGTGTCTACCGTGTTGCGATTACTGCCTTGCTTGTTCAGCTCGGGGACGAACAGCGTCGCCAGAATGTCCAGGCTGAAGCGACGCAGGGTCGGCGCCGAGAACGCCGAGGGATCGGCTCCGGATGTGACGGCGAGCCGCGCGACCTCCGCCTCCAACTCGCTGAGCTCAGCGCCCGCAGCCTCCCGCCCCTCCGCGCCCAGCGGTGCGGCCGGCTGCTGGGCAAGGGCGAGACGCCACTGCTTCATCCGGTCCTGCAGCTCACGGCGGGTCTTGGCACCCAGGCCCGGCTTGTTCACCAAACCACGTTGGCTGAGGTCGAGCAGATCCTGCACGGTCGTCAGACCGAGGCCGTGAACGAAGGAGACCGCAGCCGGGCTGAGGCCGGAAAGGTCGAGCAGGGTCCCGGAGGTGACCTGCGCTGCGAGCGCGTTGCGATGATCCGAGACGCTCTCCGGCTCGGCCTCCGTGACCGCTCTCTCGGCAGAGGTGTCCCCTTCGGCGACAGTCTGCTGCTCCGGACCGGTCGGGGCAGACGGGTCGGCGTGGCGAGTGCGGCTGGAAGGCCGGACTTCATCCAGTGCCAGAAAGATTCGCTTCCACGCGTCCCGCATCGGCTTCAGGTCGCTGAATCGCTTGGCGACGTCCCGATGGAGCGCCTGCGCGAAGAACGCGATCAGCGCATCCCGGATCTGCGGGTCGAAGGCGTCGGCTGCCACCCGGGCGGTCGGGAAGGCGACCGGATCGGTCTGTCTGGGCAGGGCACGGCCGTCGCCCCAGACGGGCAGCTCGGCAGACGCCATCTCGTGCAGAGTCACAGCGACGGCATAGCGCTCCGCGTGTGCGTCGTAGACACTGCGAGTCAGCGTGCCGATGAAAGGGTCGAGATAGCCCTCTGTCCCGGCCTCGACCTCCTTGACGTCAAGATTGGCCAGCGAGAAGTCGATCAGCACCAGCTCGCGAGTGCGATTGGGACGCACCCGGATTGCGATGTTGTCCGGCTTGATGTCGCGATGCCAGACACCCTCGCCCTCCAGGAAGTCCACCGCGCCGAACAGGTAGTCACCGTAGGCGTCCAGCTGGTCGATCGTCAGCCGGCCCTGCTCACGCAGTTGCCGGGCGACAGTCTCCTGCTTGCTCTTACCTTCCAGAGCGGCACGCTCGTCACCGACGTACTCAAGGACCAGCACCGTCCGACCGCCGATCAGCACCGGCTCGGGCACCTTTAGGCGGATCACCCGGGAGTCCGGGCGCAGCAGGGACATGCTTTCAGCCTCGCGGCGCAGCACCGCAGCTCGGTTGTCCGAGAGCGCGATCTTCAGTACTGCGAGGCTACGGGTCTTGCCTTCCTCTTCCACTGTGAGGTCGCGGACGAGGAAAGCCCGACTGGTGGAGCCGGTGCCTATCCGGCGCAGCACCTCCCAACGTCCCGCCAGGACCTGCCCCGCCACGGCCTGGAGGGGGTCCGGCTCCGGTCCCGGCTCGGGCTTCGTGTGAGTCGGGACCGTGCCGGCGTCTGCCGCCGACTGCTCCTTGGCCTCATGTCCAGCACTACCCGCGTCCGCAGTTGGCTTGGTGATCGCTGACTCGACGTCCTCGAGCAACTCCAGGAACTCATCCACCGTTGCCAGTCGTCGCTGCGGGTCGTAGGCGGTGGCACAGTCGACCAGCAGATCGAGATCCTGTGGCACCCCGTCCTTGACGGCGCCGGGCCGCAGGCCTTCGTCCTGCTCCAGCTTCGCCTCCAGCTCCGCCTGGCTGGACGCAGGAGCCTGACCGGTGACCAGCAAGTAGGTGAGCACGCCCAAGCCATACACGTCGAGCGCGATCGGGTCGGCGTCACGGACCGTCAGCTCTGGTGCCAGGTAGGGGTCTGCCGCTTCGGAGAGGTGCTGGCCGAGGTGTGAGGCGCGGGTCGGCGCCAGACCGGCCCGCTCCAGCGCCGCTGTCCCGCCCTGGCTGGCGGAGCCCGAGCGCAGCGCGACTTGCCAGTCCGAGAGCTGAAGCCGGGGCGTCAGCCAGGCCGCGTCCTCGCTGGCGCCCGGCGTGCGCCGCACGGGGACGACGTGCACTGCCCGCGCGGAGAGCGTTCGGTGGTAGAGACGGTGGCTGTGGGCGGAGCGGACGGTCTCGGCGAGCTGTCGGACCAGTGCCACCCTGGCGGGCAGGCCGAGCTTCTCGCCGTACTGAGCCATGTACTCGTCCAGGCGCAGGGTCCGCTGATCATATTTGAAGATCAGCGCTGGGCCTGCCGAGTGGCCCGAAGCGTCGTACTGCGCCAGCTGGACAACACCGGGATGGCGGAAACCAGTGAGAACCGCGGCCTCGCGCCGGGCAGCTCGTTCCACCGACTCCTGGAGCGACTGGTCCGCGCCGCGCTCGCGCAGATAGATTCGGACCCGGGCGACCTCCTGAAGGTCGGTGTGGTGGCCCAGGTAGTCGGCCCAGGTGGGCCCACTGTCGAACGCCTTGCGGTCGAGCCGGTAGGGGCCAACTCGGTACTCCGCGTTGCTGCGGGCGATGCCGATGCGGGCCAGCAGCCGGGTGAGCTGGGCGGAGTCCACCCCCTTGATCCGGCCGGCCTCGTCGCGCGGCGGACGGGACAGATGCTCGACCAGCCCCTTCACGTCAAAGACCCCGTTGCGATCATGGGACGGGAGGCGCACATCAAGGGCGTTGTCGGTAAAGCAGACGGCCTCGGAGACCCACCAGCGCTTGCGATCCTGCGGACCGGCGCTCTGGGAGAGCAGGCCCGCCAGTTCTTTGGCCTTCTTGCTGGCCAGATGCAGCGGGTTGCTGTGAGCGACCTGGCGGCCGCTCGGCTGAGTCTGCAGCCAGGTGCCGTTGCGAGACTCGACCGAGCCGTGCCAATCCTTGAGCTCGATCAGATGTACGCCGCCGGGCGTGACGACCAGCAGGTCGACCTCACGCACATGCCCACCGTTGGCGGTGAAGGTGAAGTTGGACCAGGCGCGCCACGGGTCTGCGTTCGGCAGCTGCCGGCGGATGGCACTCAGCCCGCGGCGCTCGTGCTCGAACTCGGAGTCGGTGACCGTCGTCCAGCGGCCATCCTCCATCACGCCTGCCTGCTCCTTCCGCCCAGCCGACCGTGGGCCTGCCGTCGGGCTTGTCCATCCTCCATCACGGCCACTGGGCCCAGCTTATCCTCCTCGAAGCTTCCCGAACTGGCGTAATCGAGCAGCTCAGCCATGCCAGCTGCTCGTCGCAGGGTCCCCAGTGCTGTCTGGCTCTCATGAGGGAGAGCACCCCGCAGGTGCGCGACCCGTTTCGGAGCGTCGGTGTCGAGTATCAGGACGTCGGTAACGTGGACGACGTCGTCCTGCTGCGCGGCATTCCGCTGCAGCTCAGGTACGCCGTGGACGGCTCCGCGCCAAGTCAAACGTGTGGCTTACCTCACCGAGCCCAGCCCAGCCCGGCCAGCGGCGATTCGGTCCTCAAGAAGATCGCCCTCGCGTAGCGGCAGCTGACTGCGGACGGTGACAGCGCTGACCTGGTCCTCACCGAGAGCCCCTGTCGACGCTGCGCTTCGACCTGGTGCAAACATGGCCCGCTGTCGGGAGTGCAACGGCCTGCTGATGGCCGTCACCGGCCTTCGCTACAACCGGGGGTGCCGTCGAGGAGGTGCCAGTTGGTCGCCAAGATGGTCCGCGAGGGTCGGCGCGAGCTCACACCGGACATGATCCGGGCGGCTGGTGCCGACTTGGCCTCAAGGCTGCCCTTCCGGCCTCACCATCGTCCATAGCCCTCAGCCGTGGGCCACCACCGACCGTTATGACAGTGCGGCGATCCCTGACGGGCGGGGTACCAGCTCGGTCAAGGCGACGAGTTCGCGGCGGTCACAGCTGTGGCCACCAAATCCCACCAAGGACCTACTCGACTACCCGTGCGACCAGAAACTGCCCGTCTCCAAGCTCCTCCGCTGCGCCCTGCCCTGTTCGGCCCCCCACCCCTCCTCGCGACGTCGCGAGTTCCTCGGCTGTCCCCTGCTGGAGCAGGTTGTCAGTGAGCACGACCACCCGGCGACTTGGCACAGCCACAGCCGACGGCTACTCACCGCTACGGAATGGCGAGGTGAGATGCACCGCTTGAGACCACCGAGGTCTGGGTCGAGATCGAACCCATTTCACTTCCATTTCACACCGCGAGCCGACCAGCACTCGGTGCCTGCACCAGCGTGCGCGTTTCCGCAGGTCAAAAAGGTGCTGACCTGCGGAAACGGTGAGAGATCGAACTGCGTTTCCGCAGGTCGGAAGAGTTCCTACAGGTCGTAGTAGAGCTCGAACTCGTACGGGTGGGGCCGGAGGGCGATGGGGGCGATCTCGGCGGTGCGCTTGTAGTCGATCCAGGTCTCGATCAGGTCGGTGGTGAAGACGCCGCCGGCCAGGAGGTATTCGTGGTCGGCCTCCAGGGCGTCGAGGACGGCGCCGAGGGAGGCGGGGACCTGGGGGACGGCGGCGTGCTCGTCGGGGGCCAACTCGTAGAGGTCCTTGTCGACGGGCTCAAGGGGTTCGATCTTGTTCTTGATGCCGTCGAGGCCGGCCATCAGCATCGCGGAGAAGGCCAGGTAGGGGTTGGAGGCCGGGTCGGGGGCGCGGAACTCGATGCGCTTGGCCTTGGCGTTGGAGCCGGTGATCGGGATGCGGATCGCGGCGGAGCGGTTGCGCTGCGAGTAGACCAGGTTGACGGGCGCCTCGAAGCCGGGCACCAGGCGGTGGTAGGAGTTCACCGACGGGTTGGTGAAGGCGAGCAGCGAGGGGGCGTGCTTGAGGATGCCGCCGATGTAGTAGCGGGCGGTGTCGGAGAGGCCCGCGTAGCCCTGCTCGTCGTAGAAGAGCGGGTTGCCGCCGGTCCACAGCGACTGGTGGACGTGCATGCCGGAGCCGTTGTCGCCGAAGATCGGCTTGGGCATGAAGGTCGCGGTCTTGCCGGCCCGCCAGGCAACGTTCTTGATGATGTACTTGAACAGCATCAGGTCGTCGGCGGCGTGCAGCAGGGTGTTGAACTTGTAGTTGATCTCGGCCTGTCCGGCGGTGCCGACCTCGTGGTGCTGGCGCTCCACCTCCAGCCCGGCCTTGGCCAGTTCGAGTGACATCTCGGCGCGCAGGTCGGCGAAGTGGTCGACCGGCGGGACGGGGAAGTAGCCGCCCTTGTACTTGACCTTGTAGCCGCGGGCGTCGCCCTCCGCGGAGCCGCTGTTCCAGGCGCCCGCCACCGAGTCGATGTGGTAGTAGGACGCGTTGGCGGAGGTGTCGAAGCGCACCGAGTCGAAGACGTAGAACTCGGCCTCGGGCCCGAAGTAGGCGGTGTCGGCGATGCCGGAGGAGGCCAGGTACGCCTCGGCCTTGCGGGCGACGTTGCGCGGGTCGCGGCTGTACGCCTCGCCGGTGATCGGGTCCTGGATGAAGAAGTTGATGTTGAGGTGCTTCTCGGTGCGGAACGGGTCCAGCCGGGCGGTGGCCAGGTCGGGCACCAGGGCCATGTCGGACTCGTGGATCGCCTGGAAGCCGCGGATCGAGGAGCCGTCGAACATCAGCGTCTCGGTCGGGTCGAAGGTCGCGGCCGGGACCGAGAAGTGCTGCAGCACGCCCGGCAGGTCGCAGAACCGGACATCGACGAACTTGACGTCGTTGTCCGCGATGTACTGCTTCACCTCGTCGGCGTTGGTGAACATCCGTACTCCTCCTCGGCGTGCACGATCTGAGTCTCCGTCAGGGGCGACGGAAGCCCCGGTGCAGGGGGCTCACGATAGGAACGGTCCGTTTCCGGTTCGTGACTCGCTTGTTTCCCACATGTTAACCGGCCTGCTCCGGTGGGCGGCATAGCGGTACGGTTCGGGGCAAATCCCCACCTCCGCCACGCCCCTGGCGGTCAAGTGGTCCAGACCACTCGGCACAGTCGGCCGCACCCGGTTCACCCCGAAGGGCTGTTACCCCGGCGCGCCGCGACCAAGCCCGCGACGGCCCCCGCACCCGGCCGGGCCCGTAAGCCCGGTTAGGGTGGATTCGTGGACACCAGAGAAGCACTCGGATCGTGGATCGACGGCCCGAAGGCGGCCGCCGAGAAGATGGGCGCCGACTTCGGCCACCGCGGCGAGCGCCTCGGCCTCCCGCGCACCGGCCCCGGCTCGATGGCCGGGCCCGGCCGCCGCCTCGGCGCGCTGTTCGTCGACGGCTGGCTGGTCAACCTGGTCGCCTACGGCCTGATCGCGGCCGGCGACGTGGGCTCCGCCAACATGTGGAGCCTCCCGCTGTTCTACGCCGTGACGGCGCTCTTCCTGGCCACCACCGGCACCACCGTCGGCAAGCGCCTGTTCGGCATGCGGGTGGTCCGGCTGGACGGCAGCCGCGCCACCATCCCGCAGGTGCTGCTGCGCACCCTGCTGCTCTGCCTGGTCGTCCCGGCCGTCGTCTGGGACCGCGACTCCCGCGGCCTGCACGACAAGGCCGTCGGCACCGTCGAGGTCCGGATCTGACCACCCGTCCCGAGCCGGACGTCGACCCGCACCCGGCCGGACGTCGACCCGTACCGGCCCAGACGTCGAACGGCCCCGTCCGCGGAGAGTGGTCTCCGCCGGCGGGGCCGTGGTGTCGTACGGGGGTGTCGTACGGGAAGGGGCGGGGCTAGCGGGGGCCGCCCTTGGGCATCCGGGCGCCCTTCGGCATCGGGCCCTTGGGGATCGGCGCCTTGGAGAGCAGGTCGCCGAGCGCGCGCAGCCGGTCGTTGGTCTCGGTGACCTGGGCGGCGGTGATCGAACGGGGCAGGCGCATCAGGTGGATCTGCAGCTTCTTCAGCGGGATCTCGCCCTCGCCGGTGCCCACCATGATGTCGTGCACCGGGATGTCGCCGACCACGCGGGACATCTTCTTCTTCTCGGACGCCAGCAGCGGCCGGACCCGGTTCGGGTTGCCCTCGCCGATCAGCGCGATGCCGGCCCGGCCGACCGCCCGGTAGACCGCGTCCTGGTTGCGGGTGACCGCGACCGGGGTCTGGTTCGAGCTCCAGCCGCGGCGGATGTTGCCCAGCACCGCGGCGACCGCGCCCGGCTGGCCCTCCATCTGCCCGAACGCGGCCCGCTCGGCCCGGCGGCCGAACACGATCGCGACCGCCAGCACGGCCACCACGAAACCGAGGATGCCCAGGTAGATCGGGTGGTCCAGCGCGAAGCCGATGGCGAGGAACACGCCGAAGGTCAGCAGGCCGACGCCGGCGATGATCAGGCCGATCTTGGGATCGGCCTTCTTGGTCATGACATATGCCTGGCGGATCTGCGCGAGCCGCCCAGGGGTATCGGATTTTTGCCTCGCCATACCGCTCATGGTACGTGGCGGCCCCCGCGATCATTCACGGCGGTGCCGGTTCGTGACCCTGGTCTTTCCCCGAGACCGACCGGGCGCGCACCCGCCGCCGGAGCACGGTTCAGGCGCTGCGCCCGGACACCCCGCCGGCCACCGGCCCGACCGGCTCGCGCTCGCCCGCCAACCGACGGTTCTCGCAGACCGCGGCCCAGGCGTTCCGCCGCGCCCCCCGGATCAACAACACGTGCTCGGCCCGCCGCAGCGCGCTCCGGATTCCCGTACGCATGACCACCAACTCCTCGACCCGGGTACCGCTCCAGCGTCCCGGACGCCCGTTACCGTACGGTGACCCGCCCGTCAATGCCACGTGAAACGTCCGGGGCGGACGCCCGTTGCCCCGGACGTGCGGCGGGGGCGGGCCCGTTCGGACCCACCCCCGCGGACCGGGCAGCCCTCGGACCCACCCCCGCGGACCGGGCGGCCCTCAGACCGCGGCCTGCTGCTCCCGGCGCTCCAGCGCCTGCCGGTACAGCCGGCCGGCCCGGTACGAGGAGCGCACCAGCGGGCCCGACATGACGCCGGCGAAGCCCAGCTCCTCGGCCTCCTGCTGGAGTTCGACGAACTCCTGCGGCTTCACCCAGCGCTCCACCGGGTGGTGCCGCAGCGAGGGCCGCAGGTACTGGGTGATGGTGATCAGCTCGCAGCCGGCGTCGACCAGGTCGGACAGCGCCTCGCTGACCTCCTCGCGGGTCTCGCCCATGCCGAGGATCAGGTTGGACTTGGTGACCAGCCCGGCCGCCCGGGCCTGGGTGATGACGTCCAGCGAGCGCTCGTAGCGGAACGCCGGGCGGATCCGCTTGAAGATCCGCGGCACCGTCTCGACGTTGTGCGCCAGCACCTCGGGACGGGAGGAGAAGACCTCGGCCAGCTGCTCGGGGACGGCGTTGAAGTCCGGGATCAGCAGCTCGACGCCGGTGCGGCCGGCCTCCCGGGCGGCCGTCATCGCGTGCACCTGGCGGACCGTCTCGGCGTACAGCCAGGCGCCGCCGTCCGCCAGGTCGTCCCGGGCGACGCCGGTGATGGTGGCGTAGTTCAGGTCCATCGTGACGATGGACTCGGCGACCCGGCGCGGCTCGTCCCGGTCGAACTCGGCGGGCTTGCCGGTGTCGATCTGGCAGAAGTCGCAGCGGCGGGTGCACTGGTCGCCGCCGATCAGGAAGGTCGCCTCGCGGTCCTCCCAGCACTCGAAGATGTTGGGGCAGCCGGCCTCCTGGCAGACCGTGTGCAGCCCCTCCTTCTTCACCAGCGCATGCAGGGCGTTGTACTCCGGCCCCATCTTCGCCCTGGTCTTGATCCACTCCGGCTTCCGCTCGATGGGGGTCTCGCTGTTGCGGACCTCCAGGCGGAGGAGCTTCCTGCCGTCGGGTGCGACAGCGGACACGTGCGACTCCTAGAACTAGACGGGGTACCACTCAGGGTACGCCTGTGCTTCAACGGCCCGTTCCCGGCCCCTGGCCTTCGTTCGGAAGGCAACGCCCGGCGCGCCGCGCCGATTCCGCGCCGATTCCGTGACCGGCCCACCGCGACCGGCCGACCGCGGTCAACCCGCCGCGACGGGCTCCGGCAGCTCGGCGAACACCCCGGCCAGCGCCCGCTCCACCGGCCCGACCGCCTCGGCGACCGGGAACGGCCGGCCCAGCTCGCCGGCCAGCGAGGCCACCCCGGCGTCCCGGATGCCGCACGGCACGATCTTGTCGAAGTACGTCATGTCGGGGTCGCAGTTCAGCGCGAAGCCGTGCATGGTGACGCCGCGGGCGACCCGGACGCCGATCGCCGCCAGCTTCCGGTCGTCGCCGCGCTGGCCCGCGTTGGACGGCGCGTACTCGGGCCCGGCCAGCCGCGGGTCGATGCCCAGCGGCAGGCCCATCCGCAGGGTCAGCTTGCCGATCTCCACCACCTGGGACGGGTCGACCACCGCGCCGGGGATCTCCGCGCCCAGCTTCCACACCCCGCTGCGGCCCTCGACCCGGGTGGTGTCCACGCCGAACCCGGCGCAGGCCCGGATCAGCGCCTCCTCCAGGCGGCGCACGTACGCCACCACGTCGATCGGGTCCGGCAGCTTCACGATCGGGTAGCCGACCAGCTGGCCCGGCCCGTGCCAGGTGATCTCGCCGCCCCGGTTGACCTCCACCACCGGGGTGCCGTCCAGCGGCAGGTCCGCCGGGTTGGTGCGCTTGCCCATGGTGTACACCGGGTCGTGCTCCAGCAGCAGCACGGTGTCCGGTATTTCGTCCGCGACCCGCAGCGCGTGCAGCCGCTGCTGCTCCGCCCACGCCTCCTGGTAGGGGACGGTCCGCTCGCCGATCCCCATCCGCACGAACCGCACGTTCTCGCTCACCACACGCTCCCTGCCGCCGCCCACTGGCCCAACCTCGCCACTGTACGCCGACCGGCCGAACGCCCCGGCCGAACGCCCCGGCTGCCCGTCCGGCCCCGGCTAGCCCCCCGCCAGCAGCAGCAGCCGCAGCGCCAGTTGCAGCTCCAGCGCCCGCTCCGGCCAGCCCCAGTCCCGGCCGAGCAGCACCTCCACCCGGTCCAGGCGCTGCACCACCGTGTTCACGTGGACGTGCAGCTGGTCCTTGGCCCGGGTCAGGCTGCCGCCGCAGTCGAAGTAGGCGCGCAGGGTGCGGACCAGCTCGGTGCCGCGCTTGGCGTCGTAGTCCAGCAGCGGGCCGAGCACGGTGCGGACGAAGCCGTCCACGTCGTGGCCGTCGCCGAGCAGGACGCCGAGGAAGCCCAGGTCGGCGGCGCACGCCCCGTCGCCCTCCCGGCCGAGCACCCGCAGCGCCCGCACGCAGCGCACGCCCTCCGCCCAGGCGGCGGCCAGTGCGACCGGCCCGCCCGCGGCCCGCCCGGCGCCGACCGTGACGGGGGCGCCCGCCAGCCGGGCCAGCCGCTCGGCGGCCGCGGCGGCCACCTCGCCGTCGCCCGAGCCCCCGTTCGAGCCCCCGTTCGAGCCTCCGCCCGAGCTGCTGCCCGAGCCGGAACCCGCGCCGGAACCCGAGCCGGAACCCGAGCCGGAACCCGAGGCAGTCCCCGCCCCGTCGTGCGGGACGAGCAGCACCACGCCGTCGCCGAACTCGGCGCTGATGCCGCGCGAACCGAACAGGTAGCGGGCCGCGGCCCCGGCCAGCCGCTCCCGGGCGGCGGGGTCGGCGACCGCGGCGACCAGCACCAGGTGCGGCCGGTTCAGGTCGACGCCCAGCCGCCGCCCGCGCGCGGTCAGGCCCGCCGGGTCGCGGTCCGGCGCGGTCAGCAGGTCGGCGAGCAGCTCGCCGCGGACCCGGTTCTCGGTCTCCGCGACCGAGCGCCGCAGCAGCAGGAGCAGCGCCGTCACCACGCTCGCCCGCTCGAACACCCGCCGGTCGGCGTCGTCCAGTTCGGGCCGCCCGTGCAGCACCAGGGCGCCCAGCAGCTCCTGCCCGGCGAGCACCGCGCACACCCACTCCGCGCCGTGCCGGACCGCGTGGCCCTGGGCGCGGGAGGCGGCGACCGCCTCCGCCAGGCCGTCGGGGACGGCGCCGGGGCCGGTCAGCGGGCCGCCCTCGGCGTCGTGGACGGAGGCGGCGCCGTCCAGCAGCGCGGCCACCTCGGCGGCCACGTCGGCGACCTCCGCGCCGCGCAGCACCAGGTCGGTGAGCCGGTCGTGGGCCTGCTCGGCGCGCTGCACGGCCGCCGAGTGGGCCCGGATGACGCCGTTGGCGGCGGCCAGTTCGGCCAGCGCGTCCCGGGTGTCGGCCAGCGACTTGGCGGTGTCCAGGGCGATCGCGGCGTGCGCGGCCAGCGTGCACAGCAGCGCGACCTCGTCGGGGGAGAAGGCCCGCGGCGAGCGGTCGGCGGCGAACAGCACGCCGATCACGGTGCCGCCGAGCAGCAGCGGCACCCCGATGATCGCGACCAGGCCCTCGTCCAGCACGCCCGCGTCGATCTGGCCGGTGTGCCGGAAGCGCTCGTCGACCCGGTAGTCGTGGGTGGCGTAGGGGCGGGCGGTCTGCGCGACCAGGCCGCCGAGGCCGTCGCCGAGGCTGAGCCGCAGGGTCTGGAAGAGCGGCGACACCGAGCCGTCGGTGACCCGCATGTAGGTGTCGCCGGCCCGCTCGTCGGGGAGCGTCAGGTACGCGGTGTCGGTGCCGAGCAGCATCCGGGCCCGGCGGACGATGGCCTGCAGCACGGCGTCCAGGTCGCGGGAGGCGGCCAGGTCGCCCGCGGTGTCGAACAGCGCGGTCAACTCGGCCTCGCGTCTGCGGTGCTGACGCATCGTCCGGTGCACCCGCAGGGCCTGCCAGGTGGCGTCGTCGATCTCGCCCAGCACCTCGGCCGGCGCGCCCCGGCGGCGGGCGTCGGCGAGCACCTCGCCGAAGTCCTCGGTGGCGGCGCCGGTGGCCAGCAGGTCCAGCAGTCTGCGCAGCGCCGGCGCCGCGGTGGTGTGGCGGTCCATTCGGTCTTCCCTGTCACTCGTGCCCCCCGTTGCCCCCGCGGCTCCCCGGCCCGCCGCACGAACGGGCCGGGGCCGCGCCGCCGGACGGGCGTCCGGTGGCGCGGCCCACGATCCTGCCGGAAGTGCTCAGGCCGCGGTGGCCGCCTTCACGGAGTCCACCCCGGGGCCGGCGTCCGGCCCGGCCAGGTCGGCGCCGCGGGTCTCCCGGCCGCAGAGCACCGCGAACACGGTGATCACGGCGGCGATCGCCACGTACACGGCGATGGGGGTGGCGCTGCCGTAGTCCTTGAGCAGCGCGGTGGCGATCAGCGGGGCGGGCGCGCCGGCCGCGACCGAGGAGAACTGGGCGCCGATCGAGGCCCCGGAGTAGCGGGTCCGGGTGGCGAACAGTTCGGAGAAGAACGCCGCCTGCGGGGCGTACATCATGCTGTGGAAGACCAGGCCGACGGTGATCGCGGTGACCAGTGAGGTGAAGTCCGCGGTGTCGACCATCCGGAAGAAGACGAAGGCCCAGACGCCGACCCCGACCGCGCCGACCAGGTAGACCGGCTTCCGGCCGATCCGGTCGGAGAGCGCCCCGAACAGCGGGATCAGCGCGAACTGGACCGCCGAGCCGATCAGCACCGCGTTCAGCGCGGTCTGCTTGGGCAGGTGGGCATGGCCCACGGCGTACGCCAGCACGAAGGTGGTCATCACGTAGTACGAGATGTTCTCCGCCATCCGGGCGCCCATCGCCACCAGCACGTCCCGCCAGCTGTCCCGCAGCACCGCCAGCAGCGGCGGGGTCTCCTTCACCGTGCGCCGCTCGGCGGCCGCCAGCGCCGCCTTGAACAGCGGCGACTCGTCCACTGCGAGCCGGATCCACAGGCCGACCGCGACCAGCACCGCGGACAGCAGGAACGGCACCCGCCAGCCCCAGTCCAGGAACGCGGCGTCCGACTGGACGGCCGTCATCAGCGACAGCACGCCCGCCGCCAGCAGGTTCCCGGCCGGCGCGCCGCCCTGCGGCCAGGACGCCCAGAAGCCGCGCCGCTTCGGGTCGCCGTGCTCGGAGACCAGCAGCACCGCCCCGCCCCACTCGCCGCCCAGCGCGAAGCCCTGCACCAGCCGCAGGCCCGTCAGCATCACCGGGGCGGCCACCCCGGCCTGGTCGTACGTCGGCAGGCAGCCGATCAGCGTGGTCGCCCCGCCCATCAGCAGCAGGCTCAGCACCAGCAGCTTCTTGCGGCCGATCCGGTCGCCGAAGTGCCCGAACACCAGGGCGCCCAGCGGTCGGGCGGCGAACCCGATGGCGTAGGTCAGGAAGGACAGCAGGGTGCCGGTCAGCGGATCGGCCTTCGGGAAGAACACGTGCCCGAAGACCAGCGCCGCGGCCGAGCCGTAGAGGAAGTAGTCGTACCACTCGACGGTGGTGCCGATCAGCGAGGCGGCGACCACCCTGGGCAGGGAGCCGGTTCTCGCGACGTCGGGAGAGGCAGCCATGGGGGAATCCCTTGCGGACGTAGGGGCGGGACGGGGGCGTACGGGGGTCAGTGGGCGGTCCAGCCGCCGTCCACCGGCAGGCTCGCGCCGGTGATGTACGAGGCGCCGGGGGAGCACAGCCAGAGGGCGAGCTGCGCCACCTCCGCGGGCTCGATCAGCCGCTTCACGGCGGTCCGGTCGAGCATGATCCGCTCCACCACCTCGTCCTCGTGGATGCCGTGCGCCAGCGCCTGCGCGGCGATCTGACGCTCCACCAGGGCGGTGCGCACGTAGGCCGGGTTGATGCAGTTGCTGGTCACCCCGTACGGGGCGCCCTCCAGGGCCACCGTCTTGCTCAGGCCCTCCAGGGCGTGCTTGGCCGTCACGTACGCCGACTTGAAGGCGCTGGCCCGCAGGCCGTGCACCGAGGACACGTTGACCACCCGGCCCCAGTCCTGCGCGTACATGTGCGGCAGGGTGCGGCGCAGGATGCGGAACGGGGCCTCCACCATCACCCGCTGGATCAGCGTGAACCGCTCCACCGGGAACTCGTGCACCGGCGCGACGTGCTGCAGGCCCGCGTTGTTGACCACGATGTCGGCGTCGGTCGGCAGCGCCTCCACCGCGTCCGGGTCGGACAGGTCGGCGACGTGCGCGACCCCGCCGATCCGCTCCGCCAGCTCCTCGGCGGGGCCGGCGGCCAGGTCGACCACGTACACGCGGGCGCCCGCCGCGGCGAACGCCTCCGCGCAGGCCCGGCCGATGCCGGAGGCGGCCCCCGTGACCAGCGCGGTCCGGCCGTGCAGCGAGAGCTGGGGGAGCGGGGCAGAAGAGGTGTCCATGGCCGAGAACGGTAGGAATTCGCGGCCCCGGCAACGATGTGGGCAGACACCACAGCAACCCGCCCGCGAGTGGTGCCGCACACCATGCATCCGGGGCGCGGGCAGCGGCCCCCGAAGCCAAACACGCCAGGCCCGTGCTTCCTCACAACGGGCGGGGCTGGTTCACCCGTTCGGTGGACGGAGGGTCCGAATCCACCCATAGCGTCCCAATGCTCGCTACATTCGCGCCGATTCCCGATCAGGGGGCGCCGCACCGGGCAGGAGGGGCCGGAACGGCGCCTGAGAGGTGTGGACTGCTATGCCCCAACGGCCCGTGATGGACAGCCCGGCGTACCGATCGCTCGACCCGCTCGACCCGCTCGACCCGCACCCGACCGGAGCGGCCGAGACCTCTCCGCACGCCGCCGGGCCGACCGGGCCCGCGGCCCCCGCCGGGCGCGCCCAGAACCCCCAACTCGCCGCGCTCATCGAGGAGTCCGGCTTCTCGCACGCCGGCCTGGCCCGCCGGGTCGACCAGCTCGGCCTGGAGCACGGCCTCGACCTGCGCTACGACAAGACCTCGGTCACCCGCTGGCTGCGCGGCCAACAGCCGCGCGGCGCGACCCCCGCACTGATCGCCGAGGTGTTCACCCGCCGCCTCGGCCGCCGCCTCACCGCCCAGGACGTCGGCCTGGACGCTTGCGCCCCGGTCTACGCCGGCCTCGAATTCGCCGAGACCCCGCAGGAGGCCGTCGACATCGTCGCCTCCATGTGGCGCAAGGACAACGGCCCCTACGCCGAACTCCGCAAGATCGCCTTCACCCCGGCCGGACTCGTCGTCCCCAGCCGCGACTGGCTGATCGGCCGCACCGACGAACGCGTCGCCCGGGACGGCAGCACCCTCACCCCCGAGGAACTGCGCGCCGCCCCGCAGGGCGCCCGGGTCCCCCCGCAGGCCCCGCGCCGGCACGCCGCCCCGACCGGCGCCGAACCCGCCCCCGAGACCCGGGAGGGCCGGCCGCCGGTCCGGGTCGGCCGCGGCGACATCGCCGCGATCCGCGCCGTCGGCGACCTGTTCCGCGCCCTCGACCACGCCTACGGCGGCGGCCACGCCCGGCAGGCCCTGGTCCGCTACCTGGAGAGCGAGGCCGAACCCATGCTCCGCGGCCGGTACGGCGAACAGATCGGCCGCGCGCTGTTCGGCGCCGTCGCCGACCTCACCCGGCTGGCCGGCTGGACGTCCTTCGACATCTCCGCGCACGGCCTCGCCCAGCGCTACTTCGTGCAGGCCCTGCGGCTCTCCCAGGCGGCCGGCGACCGGGTCCTCGGCGGCTTCGTCCTCACCACCATGAGCCAGCAGGCCGTCCACCTCGGCCACGCCCGCGAGGCCATCCAGCTCGCCCGGGTCGCCCAGCAGGGCGTCGGCACCACCGCCGTCCCCGTCGTCCAGGCCCTGATGCACGCCGCCGAGGCCCGCGGCCACGCCCTGGCCGGCGACGTCCGGGCCTGCACGACCGCCCTGGTGCGCTGCGAACGGGCCCTCGCCACCGCCCGCCCCGCCGACGAAGTCCCGTCCTGGGCCCGCTACTTCGACGACGCCCAACTCGCCGACGAGTTCGCCCACTGCTACCGCGACCTCCAGCAGTGGCGGCCCGCCGCCCAGCACGCCGAGAAGTCGCTCCGCCTCCGGGCCCCCGCGTACGCCCGCAGCCGCATCCTCTGCCGCCTGGTCCTCGCCTCCGCCCGCCTCGGCATGGGCGACGTGGACGAAGCCTGCTCGATGGCCACCGACAGCCTCCGGGCGGCCGGCGAGATGCGCTCCGCGCGCACCGTCGAGTACCTCCGCGACTTCCACCGCCGCCTCGCCCCCTACCGCACCACCCCCGCCGCCCGCGCCTTCGAGGAGGCCGCCCGCCAGGCCGGGGTGATCTGACCTCCTGCACCTCGGAGGGCGGCCGGCCCTCCGAGGTGTAGCGTTCTCCCACCGAAGACGGGGGGAGAAGAAGCGTGACGTCGGACAACAGCCCTGCGGTGGACCACTCCTGGCGCATCATGATGTACGTCCGGGTGGTCGCGGCGATCGGCGCCGCCGGCCTCCTCTGGGGAGCGGTGGCCGAGACGGCCCTCACGGGCGCCCATCTGCCGACGATCGGCCCGCTCCTCGGCGCGCTCGCGGCGACCGCCCTGGCCGGCGCGATCACCGTCCCGGTCGTCCTGCTGCCCCGTAAGGCCGCCACCAGCCCCTGGCTCTGCCCCCTCTACACCGCCGTCGCCGGAGTGACCTGCCTGGTCACGACCGTGACGATGGCCTGCGCGGGCGACTGCGCCGACCGGGGCGCGCTCTCCCTCTTCATCGGCCGCGCCGCCGTCCTCCCGCTCTCCGCCGCCCTCCTCCTCGCCCTCGCCGCGCACTGGGGCCTCCGCTCCCACCTCCGCCGCGACGCATAAGGCTCCGCCGGGCCACGGAGAGCGCTTAGGCAGATGCGGGGGAACAACCAGGGGCCCGGGGAACGGCGGTGCCGAGTGGCGGGCGTCCGACGGGCTGCGAGGCGCTACCCCGTTTCGGGCCGAAGGTCCTTTGGCCGACGCCCCGTAGCGCCCCACTGTGCCCCGGCCCATCGCCCCTCGGCCCCGCCGTTCCCCGGGCCCCTGAAAGCCCGACTGCTCACGCTGCCGCTTCTGCCACCCCCGGCACGGTGCGCAGACCGAGGTCCTTGAGGACCGCCCTCGCGGCCCGTCGGCCCGAGACGAGTGCGCCCTGCACCGTCCCGGTGTCCCGGTGGTCGCCGCAGACGTAGAGCCCGGCGAGCAGCCGGACCGAGCGGCGGAAGTGGTGCGGCGGCGGCATCGCGACCACCGCGTCGGGGACGTGACGGACGGTCAGGAACTCCCAGCCGGAGGTGGCGGTCCCGTACAGCTCGGCCAGCCGTCGCCGGACGGCGGGCTCGTCACCGGCCGGGCCGCCGGAGTCGAAGGCGCGGCGGCCGAGGACGGTGGTGGCGATCAGGGCGCGGCCGTCGGGAGCGTAGGAGGGATCGGCGTCGCTGAGCACCAGGGAGTGCGAGACGCCGCCGCGCTCGGCGTCCAGGAGCAGGACGGCCTCGCCCAGCGGGGAGCTCCCGGCGGCGTGGTAGTAGGTGGTGACGGGGTGGAAGGAGGGTTGCCGGAGGCCGGGGACCAGGGTGGAGGCGGTCGCGGCGTCGGTGGCGACCACCACCGCCCGGGCCCGGACCCGGCCGTGCGCGGCGGTCTCCACGCCGTCGGTGCCGACCGAGGTGACCTCGACGCCGAACCGGACGGTGCCCTCGGGGAGCCGGGCGGCCAACTGGGCGGGGACGGCCCCGATGCCGGCCGCCGGGAGACAGAGCCGACCGAGCGCGTAGGCACGCAGCACCAGGTCGGCGACCCGGCTGGAGGTGCCGAGGGCCGGGTCGGCGAGCAGCGCGACGAGCAGCGGACGGAGGAAGCCGTCGACGGTGCGGGCGGGCAGGCCGCGGTCGGCGAGCGCCCGGGCGGCGGTGGTCTCGGGGCGGGCCAGCAGCCGGTGCGCGGGGGTGGCGGCGATCCGGGACAGCGCGGAGGCGAGCCGCGCCTTGTCGAGGGGGGTGCCGAGCGGGCCGCGGGTGGCGGCCTGCCGGGCGGGGGTGAGCTGCGGGTCGCCGGCCCGGTAGGTGCGGCCGCCGCTGTGCACCAGGACGCCGGGGGAGAGCGGGCGCAGCTCCAGCCGGTCGAGGTCGAGGCGGCGGCCGAGCTCGGGATAGGCGGTGTTGAGCAGGTGGCCGCCGTGGTCGAGCCGGAAACCGTCGAGTTCCCGGGTGGCCATCCGGCCGCCGACGCGTTCGGTGGCCTCCAGGACCTGGACGTTCAGGCCCTGGGCGGTGAGCGCGACGGCGGCGGTCAGCCCGGCGACGCCGGCGCCGACGACCACCGCGTCGGGGTCGGCGGCGCGGGCGCGGCCGGTCAGGTCGTGTGCTGGCACGAGTGGGTGCTCCCTCCCTGGTGGAGCCCTCCGCGGCCGCCGCGCGCGGCAGCGTCCGGCCCGGGTGCGGGCGGGGCGGGTGCCGGGGCGGGCAGCGGGGGCCCAGGTCATGGTCCGCACTGGTGATGCCCCGTCACCCGGCGCTCCAGACCGGGAGGTGACGCCCAATCGGCCGATCCGGCGGAAGTGGCAACGCAGTGGTGCGGATCAATCACCCAGCGTTCCGCGCGCGGGCGGAACGGGCGCGCACCGTGACGACCCGCGCCCCGCGCGCCGTCCCGGTGCCCCCGTGCGCCCCCCTGACGTACCGTCAACCGCCGTACGTGGGAACCCCGGTTCCGCTACCGCTACCGCTCGCCGAGCGCCGCCGCGACGATCGCCGACACGTCCGGGTCGCGGAAGGCGAACCCGGCGTCCAGCAGGGCGCGCGGCAGCACCCGGTGGCTTCCCACCACCTCCACGGCCATCTCGCCGAGCGCCGTGCGCAGCGCCCACTCGGGCACCGCGAACACGGCGGGCCGGCCCAGCTGCCGGGCCAGCTCCTCGGTCAACTCCCGGTTGGTGACGGGTTCGGGGCCGGTCAGGTTGACGGGGCCGCTCACCGGGTGGTCGATCAGGAAGCGCAGCGCGGCGACCTCGTCGGCCAGCGAGATCAGGCTCCAGTACTGCCCGCCCCCGCCGAGCCGGCCGCCGAGGCCGAGCCGGAACAGCGGCAGCAGCCGGGCCCCGGCGCCGCCCGCGGCGTCCAGCACCAGGCCGGTGCGCGGGTGCACCACCCGGATGCCGGCCTGCTCGGCGGGCCGGGCCGCGGCCTCCCACTCCACGCAGACCTCGGCCAGGAAGTCGTCGCCCGCCGGGTCGCCCTCGTCGATCGGCCGGTCCCCGGTCTGCCCGTAGTAGCCGATCGCGGACGCGCTCACCAGCACCCGGGGCGGCTCGGCCAGCCGGGCCAGCGCGGCGGCCAGGGTCTCGGTCCCGAGCACCCGGCTGTCCCGGATCTCCCGCCGGTAGGCGTCGCTCCAGCGCCGCTCGGCGACGCCCGCACCCGCCAGGTGGACCACCGCCTCCACGCCCTCCAGTCCGGCGGCGTCGATCTGCATCAGGTACGGGTTCCAGCCGACCCCGACCGTCCCGTCCGGCTGCGGGCCGGTCCGCGACCGCTGCCGCACCAGCCGCACCACCTGGTGCCCGTCCGTCAGCAGGGAGTCCACCAGCGCGGACCCGATCAAACCCGTGGAGCCTGTCACCGCGATTCGCATACCGGCCATCCTCGCAGCCCTCACACCCGCACCGTCCGCGCCCCGCCCGGCAGTTCACCCCGCCCGCACCGTCCGCGCCCCGTTCGGCAGCTCGGCCCGCCCCGCGACATTCCGGCTCCGCCCGGCGGAGGAGCGCCTACCATGACCGCCATGCCGCTCACCGATCTGATCATCCGTCCGGCGTCCGCCTGGGACGAGCGGGCGATCCGGGCGATCGACCACGCCGTCTGGTCGCCGCTCAGCGAGGTCACCCCGCTCGGGCCCGAGGACGCCCCGCTCTTCGACCGGGAGCACACGCCCGAGCAGTACCTGCTGGCGCAGTCCGGCGCCCGGGTGCTGGGGTACGTCCGGCTGGTCCGGGAGATCCCGCTGGAGTCCAACGCGCACGTCCGGCAGATCCAGGGGCTCGGCGTGCTGCCCGAGGCCCGCGGGCTGGGCGTCGGCGACGCGCTGCTCACCGCCGTCTGCGCCGCCGCCCGCGCGGCCGGGGCCCGCCGGCTGACCCTCCGGGTGCTGGGCCACAACGCCCCGGCCCGCCGCCTCTACGAGCGCAACGGCTTCCGGGTGCTCGGGGTGCTGCCCGAGCACTTCCTGCTGGCGGGGAGCTACGTGGACGACGTCTGGATGGGCCGCTCCCTCGACGACCTGCCCGCCCCGGACGCCCAGGACGCTCCGGAGGTCCCGGGCGCCCCGGACGTCCCGTGAAGGTTCGTCAACACACCGCCGGGAGCTGCCGATTCGTGACCGCCGGGCGGCTCCCGGGCCCGCCCCGGGGGGCGGTACGGTAGCGCGGTGAGCACCCCGACGCCGCCCGGCTGGTACCCCGTTCCCGGCACCGGGCAGGAACGCTGGTGGAACGGCACCGCCTGGACGGACTCGTACCGCCCCGCGGGCCGGCTCAACGACGCCGTCACCCAGGCCTGGGACAACACCTCGCTGCGCTCGGCCGAGCCTGCTCCCGGGCCCGGGCCCGGCCCGGCCCCCGCGAACCCCTCCGGCGGCAGCGGCCGCGGCCTGGTGCTCGGCGCCACCGCCGCCGTCGCGGTGGTGGTGATCGGGGCGGTCGTCGCCGCGGTGTGGGCCCTGCAGCCGACCGGGGGCAAGAAGGCCGACCCGGCGCCGACGCTGACCGTCTCGGTCTCCAGCCCGGTCCCGAGCCCGAGCCCCAGCCGCTCGGCCCGCCCGGCCCCCTCGCCGACCCCGACCCGGAGCAGCATCCCGGACAGCAAGGTGACGCTGGCCGACAAGGCGCACGGCTGGGGCGTCCCGCTGGCGGACGGCTGGACCGCCGAGTCCGCCAACGACAAGTCCTCGGTGGTCGAGATCTACGGCCAGTACGCCTGCAGCCAGTCCCAGGACCTGTGCGTGCGCGGCCAGTTCGCGGTGGTCACCGCCCCGGTCCGGGCCGCCGACGCGAAGACCGCCGCCGAGCAGGAGATGGCGACCTTCGCGCCGAGCATCTTCGGCGAGCTGAAGTCGCACCGCGAGGAGTCGGCCGGCACCCTCACCATCGCCGACAGCAAGGGCTGGGCGATCCGCTGGTACGTCGAGCCGAAGAGCGGCTCGGCCGGCTACGTGGTGGTCGCGGCGGCCCCGGTGGACGACGGCTACGTCATCCTGCACGGCGGCGTGGACGACGACCCGAAGGCCCCGGACGCCTCCGTCCTCGACGACATCGTCCAGGGCGTCCGCAAGTCCTCCTGAGCGGGCGCCGCCGGGCACCCGGACGGCCGCCACCCGGACGGCTGCCGGGGTAAGGGGCAGCCGCCGGCAAGGGGCGGCCGACGGGCCGTCAGGCCCCGTACAGCTCCCACAGCCGCGGGTAGCGGAAGGCCATCACCGCGTCGTCCGCGAAGTCGAAGGAGACGCCCTGCGCGACCGGCGGCTGCCGCACCCCGAGGTCCGGCAGCGGTAGCCCGGTGAGCCGCTCGTACGCCTCGTCGGCGGCGTAGCCCAGCTCCTCGGCGTCCCCGTCCTCCTCGTCGTCGAAGTCCGGGACCAGCTCGGCCAGCGCGTCCGGGTCGTGCACGGCGCCCTCGAAGACGTCCCGGCCCTGGCCGATCAGCCAGCAGCGGAAGTAGTCGAAGGAGTCCTCGGAGGCTCCGCCGAGCAGCAGGTGGGCGGCGCCCCACAGCTCCACCGTGTAGGCCCGCTGGAACCGCGCCTCGAACTGCCGGGCGAAGTCCAGCACCTCGTCCGGGGTGAGCCGCAGCAGGCGCTCGACCAGCGCCTCCGCCTGCTCGTCCGGGTCGCCCGCGGCCGCGTCCCGGGCGTCGTCGATCAGCTGCCAGAATGCCGTCTCGTCCATCACCGCTCCAGCATCCACAATCGCCGCCGCCCGCGCACCCGCGCGGCCCCGGTCGGCACACGGTGACACGCGGGAGCCCCGCACCGTCGGGGACGGTGCGGGGCTCCCGGTGACGGACCGTCAGAGGCCGAGCTCGACCTCGAACTCGCCGGCCTCCAGGATCTCCTTGACCGCGACCAGGTAGCGGGCGGCGTCCGCGCCGTCCACCAGGCGGTGGTCGTAGGAGAGCGAGAGGTAGGTCATGTCGCGGATGCCGATGGCGGTGCCGCCGTCGGCCTCGATGACCACCGGGCGCTTCACGGTCGCGCCGATGCCCAGGATGGCGACCTGGTTCGGCGGGACGATGACGGTGTCGAACAGCGCACCGCGCGAACCGGTGTTGGAGATGGTGAAGGTCGCGCCGGACAGCTCGTCCGGGGTGATCTTGTTGGTGCGGACCTTCGAGGCCAGCTCCGCGGTCTTCTTCGAGATGCCGGCGATGTTGAGGTCGCCCGCACCCTTGATGACCGGGGTCATCAGACCCTTCTCGGAGTCCACCGCGATACCGATGTTCTCGGTGTCGAAGTAGGTGATGGTGCCCTCGGCCTCGTTGATCCGGGCGTTGACGACCGCGTGGGCCTTCAGCGCCTGGGCGGCGGCCTTCACGAAGAACGGCATCGGGGACAGCTTCACGCCCTCGCGGGCCAGGAAGGAGTCCTTCGCCCGGCCGCGCAGCGCCATGATCTTGGTGACGTCCACCTCGACCACGCTGGTCAGCTGGGCCTGCTCGTGCAGGGCCTTCAGCATGTTGTCGCCGATGACCTTGCGCATCCGGGTCATCTTGACGGTCTGGCCGCGCAGCTCGGACGGCGCGGCGGCCGCCTTCGCGGGGGCGGCGGCCGGAGCGGCGGCGACCGGGGCCGGCGCGGCCTTGGCGGCCTCGGCGGCGGCGATGACGTCCTGCTTGCGGATGCGGCCGCCGACGCCGGTGCCGGCGACGGAGCCCAGCGCGACGCCGTGCTCGGCGGCGAGCTTGCGCACCAGCGGGGTGACGTAGGCGTCACCCGAGTCCGCGGCCGGAGCGGCGGCGACCGGCGTGGCCGGAGCAGCCACCGGGGCCGGGGCGGCCGGAGCGACGGGGGCCGGGGCGGCGACCGGAGCCGGAGCGGCGGCCGCGGGGGCCTCCGCCACCGGAGCGACCGGAGCAGCCGGGGCCGGAGCGGCCACCGGAGCCGGAGCGGCGGGAGCGGCCGGGGCGGCAGCGGGAGCCGGCGCGGCGGCAGCGGCCGGAGCCGCGCCCGCGGCGCCGATCAGCGCGAGCTGGGCGCCGACCTCGGCGGTCTCGTCCTCGCCGACCAGGATCTTCACCAGGGTGCCCGCCACGGGGGAGGGGATCTCGGTATCGACCTTGTCGGTGGAGACCTCCAGCAGCGGCTCGTCGATCTCGACGGTGTCGCCCTCGGCCTTCAGCCAGCGGGTGACGGTGCCCTCGGTGACCGACTCGCCCAGCGCGGGCAGCAGCACCGGGGTGGCGTCGCCCGCCGGAGCGGCGGCGGCCGGCGCGGCGGCCGGAGCAGCCTCGGCGACCGGCGCGGGGGCCGCGGGGGCCTCCGCCACCGGGGCGGCCGGAGCGGCGGCGGGGGCGGCCTCGGCCGCGGGGGCCGGGGCGGCGGCGGGGGCGCCGGAACCGTCGTCGATGATCGCCAGCTCGGCGCCCACCTCGACGGTCTCGTCCTCGCCGACCTTGATCGAGGCCAGGATGCCGGAGGCCGGCGCCGGGATCTCGGTGTCGACCTTGTCGGTGGAGACCTCGAGCAGCGGCTCGTCGATCTCCACGCGCTCACCCTCGGCCTTCAGCCAGCGGGTGACGGTGCCTTCGGTCACGCTCTCGCCCAGCGCGGGCAGTGTTACTGAGACCGCCATGGTTCCAGCGACTCCTATCAAGTCTTGCGTACAGGAATGAACGGGGACGGGGCGCGATCAGTCGTGCGCGTGCAGCGGCTTGCCGGCCAGCGCGAGGTGGGCCTCGCCGAGGGCCTCGGACTGGCTCGGGTGCGCGTGGATGAGCTGCGCGACCTCGGCGGGCAGGGCCTCCCAGTTGTAGATCAGCTGGGCCTCGCCGACCTGCTCGCCCATCCGGGCGCCGACCATGTGGACACCCACGACGGCGCCGTCCTTGACCTGGACCAGCTTGATCTCGCCGGCGGTCTTGAGGATCTTGCTCTTGCCGTTGCCGGCCAGGTTGTACTTGAGGGTGACGACCTTCTCCTTGCCGTACTGCTCGACGGCCTTGGCCTCGGTCAGGCCGACGGACGCGACCTCCGGGTTGGAGTAGGTCACCCGCGGGATGCCGTCGTAGTCGATCGGGACGACCTTGAGGCCGGCGATCCGCTCGGCCACCAGGATGCCCTCGGCGAAGCCGACGTGGGCCAGCTGCAGGGTCGGGACCAGGTCGCCGACGGCGGAGATGGTCGGCACGTTGGTGCGCAGGTACTCGTCGACCAGGACGTAGCCGCGGTCCATCGCGACGCCCTGCTCCTCGTAGCCCAGGCCGGCCGAGACCGGGCCGCGGCCGATGGCGACGAGCAGCACGTCGGCCTCGATGGACTTGCCGTTCTCGGTGGAGACCCGGACGCCGTTCTCGGTGTACTCCACGCCGGAGAAGCGGGACTTCAGCTCGAACTTGATGCCGCGCTTGCGGAAGGCGCGCTCCAGCAGCTTCGAGGAGTTCTCGTCCTCCAGCGGCACCAGGTGCGGCAGGCCCTCGACGATGGTGACGTCGACGCCGAAGGACTTCCAGACCGAGGCGAACTCGCAGCCGATGACGCCGCCGCCGAGGATGATCGCCGACTTCGGGATGTAGTCGAGCTTCAGCGCGTGGTCGGAGGAGATGATCCGGTTGCCGTCGATGTCCAGGCCCGGGATCGACCGCGGCACGGAACCGGTGGCGAGCACGATGTGGCGGCCCTCGACGCGCTGGCCGTTGACGTCCACCGAGGTCTGCGAGGAGAGCTTGCCCTCGCCCTGGATGAAGGTGACCTTGCGGGAGGCGACCAGGCCCTGCAGACCCTTGTACAGGCCGGCGACCACGTCGTCCTTGTACTTGTGGACGCCGTTGATGTCGATGCCCTGGAAGGTGGCGAGGACGCCGAACTCCCCGGCCTCGCGGGTCTCGTCCGCGACCTCGGCGGCGTGCAGCAGCGCCTTGGTCGGGATGCAGCCGCGGTGCAGGCAGGTGCCGCCCAGCTCGCCCTTCTCGATCAGCGCGACGCTCAGGCCCAGCTGCGCGGCACGGAGCGCCGCGGCGTAACCGCCGCTTCCGCCTCCGAGAATGACTACGTCGAAAACGGTGCTGGCGTCGTTCGCCACGTCACGTCCTCCATGCAAAAGGTGCGGATCGCCGGGCCGGTCGCGGTCCGGTGGGTGAGTGCCCTTGTAAGAGCGCCCAGTCGTGCCGGAAATACATCTTTGCACTTGTTGGCGGCGGGTGGCGTCGGCGGGTGCCCCGAGGTGCGCCCGGGGCGGCCCGCACGGCGGCGACATGACCCGTTCCCGGAGGTATCGTCGCAGCTCACAGCCCGGAAAACGGCAAGCGGAGGTACTCCGTCCGGGGGGCTTCGGCGGCGGGGTTCCGCTCTGCGGAATCAAGTTTCGCCGGAGGCGAACACGGCATCGAACCGGCCCGGCGGGCTACCGGCTGGTAATGCGCGTGGGGCCCGGCACCGTGCGGTGCCGGGCCCCACGCGGGGTCGGATCACTTGCCCGCGGCGGTGTCCTCCGCGAAGCGGACCAGGGTGCGCACCGCGCTCGCGGTGCCGCCCTTCGGGGTGTAGCCGGACGCGCCGCCCTCGTTGAACGCCGGGCCGGCGATGTCCAGGTGCGCCCAGGCGGTGCCCTCGGCCACGAACTCCTGCAGGAACAGGCCGGCCACCAGGCCGCCGCCCATCCGCTCGCCCATGTTCGCCAGGTCCGCGACGGTCGACTCCACCATGCCCTTGCGCAGGTCGGCCGGCAGCGGCATCGGCCAGGACTGCTCGCCCACCGCGCCCGCGGTCTCGTGCAGCTTGGTGCGCAGCGCCTCGTCGTTGGCCATCACGCCGAAGGTGCGGTTGCCCAGCGCCAGCACCATCGCGCCGGTCAGGGTCGCCACGTCGACGATCACGTCCGGCTGCTCCTCGCCGGCCTTCACGATCGCGTCGGCCAGCACCAGGCGGCCCTCGGCGTCGGTGTTCAGCACCTCGACGGTCTTGCCGCCGTACATCCGCAGCACGTCGCCCGGACGGGTCGCCGAGCCGGACGGCATGTTCTCGGCCAGCGCCAGCCACGCCGTCACGTTGACCTGCAGGCCGAGCCGCTTGGCGGCCACCACGGCGGCGAACACGGCGGCGGCGCCGGCCATGTCGCACTTCATGGTCTCGTTGTGGCCGGCCGGCTTCAGCGAGATGCCGCCCGAGTCGTAGGTGATGCCCTTGCCGACGAAGGCCAGCGAGGCCTTCGCCTTCGGGTGGGTGTAGGCCACCTTCACCAGCCGGGGCGGGTTCGCCGAACCGACGCCGACGCCGAGGATGCCGCCGAAGCCGCCCTTGGCCAGCGCCTTCTCGTCCAGCACCTCGACCTTGAGGCCGTGCTCCTTGCCCGCCGCCTGCGCGATCGCGGCGAAGGACTTCGGGTTCAGGTCGTTCGGCGCGGTGTTGACCAGGTCGCGGGCCCGGTTCATCTCCTCGCCGACCACGGTGGCGCGCTCCACGGCGGCCTTGGCGTCCTTCGAGCCCTTGCGCTCGACCACCACGACCAGCTCGGCGACCGGGGCCTTGCCCGCCTCGCCCTTGTAGGCGCCGAACGCGTACGCGCCGAGCAGGCCGCCCAGCGCGACCGCCTCGACCTCGTCGGCGGAGCCGGCCGGCAGCGCCAGCGCGACCTTCTTCGACCCGGCCAGGGTGCGGGCGGCGACACCGGCCGCCCGGCGCAGCTCCTCGGCGCCGAACGGGCCGTCGACGGCCTCGCCCAGGCCGACGGCCAGCAGCAGCGGAGCCTTCGCCCCGGCCGGCGCGGGAAGCTTGACCGCCTCACCCTCGGCACCGGTGGCGCCCAGGGTGGTGAGGACCTCGGCCAGCTTGCCCTCGAACGCCTCGACGACCGCCTCGGCACCGGACGCCACGACCAGGCCCTTCGGGCCCTTCGCCACGCCGATCACCAGGGCATCCGCACGCAGGCTCACGGCGGAGGAGGTGCTCACAGACAGTGCAGTCACGACAAATGCGTCCTGTTCTTTCGCGGTCCACGGCCGGTGACGGCTCCGTTGCCGCCCGGCGAAACCCAGGCAGACTCCGCGGCGAAACGGGGCGCAGGGCCAGGGTGCTCACCGCATGGTAGTCCGCATGGTGGGATCGCGCCGCCCCGCCTGCCCGGGTGCACGAACCGCCGCGACGCGTGACGGTCCGTGAGTTCGTGCACCGGTCGGTGGCCGACGGCCGGTCAGGCCAGCGCCACGGCCACCAGGGTCGCGGTCGCCGCGGTCTCCACCAGCGCGCCCAGCACGTCGCCGGTCACCCCGCCGAACCGCCGCACGCACCGGCGCAGCAGCAGCGCCGCCGCCGCGACCCCGACCAGCAGCGCGGCCCCGCACTGCCAGCGGGCCGCGCCCGCCGCGCCCGCCGCCAGCACCGTCACCGCGACCGCCGCCGCCGGCGGCACCGTGGCCGCCACCATCGCGCCCAGCCCGCCCGGCCGGGCCGCCGGCACCGACCGCAGGCAGCCCCAGGCCAGCGCCGTCCGCCCGGCCACCGCCGCCACGCAGGCGGCCAGTGCCCCGCGCCCCGGCGAGAGCGCGAACTGCCCGGCCAGCGCGGCGACCTGAGCCAGCATCAGCAGCAGCAGGGTCAGCACGCCGAACGGGCCGATGTCCGACTGCTTCATGATCCGCAGCGCGTCCTCGGCGGCCTTCCCGCTGCCCAGCCCGTCCGCGACGTCCGCCACCCCGTCCAGGTGCAGCCCGCGGGTCAGCAGCGCGCCGGCGGCCACCGCCGCGACCGCCCCCAGCAGGGCCCCGCCGCGCCAGGCCGCCAGCGCCCCGGCCGCGCCCGCGACCGCGCCGACGGCCAGCCCCACCACGGGCGCCAGCACCATCGCGGCCCCGCCCGCGGTCCGGTCCCAGCGCTCCACCCGGACCCGGAACACCGTCAACGTGCCGAAGGCGAACCGCAGTCCGTCCGGCACCACCCGCCGGGAGCCCACCTCAGTAACGGCCCAGCAGCTCCGAGGCCGTCGGCAGCTTCGCCGGGGCGCGGGGCGGCAGCGGACGGGCGCTGGGCACGGCGACCGGCTCGGCCAGCGTGTCGGTGGCGGCCTGCAGCAGCGGCAGCGCCAGCACCGCGGCGACGCCCTCGCCCATGGTCACGCCGGTGTCCTGCAGCGGCGTCAGGGTCAGCCGGTCGTACGCCTTGGCCTGGGCCGGCTCGCCGGTCAGCGCGGCGGCCCGCCACCACTCCGGGGCGCGGAAGGCGATCCGCTGCGCGACCAGCGCGCAGGCCGCCGAGACCACGCCGTCCAGCACCACCGGCAGCTTGCGGACCGCGGCCTGCAGCAGGAAGCCGGTGATCGCGGCGAAGTCGGCGCCGCCGGTCGCGGCGAGCAGCGCGAGCTGGTCGCCGAGCACCGGGCGGGCCCGGCGCAGCGCGTCGCGGATCGCCGCGCACTTGACCATCCAGACCCGGTCGTCGACGCCGGAGCCGCGCCCGGTGACGGCGGCGGCGTCGGTGCCGCACAGTGCGCCGACCAGCACCGCGGCCACCGTGGTCGAGCCCACCCCGAGGTCGCCGAGCAGCACCAGGTCCGTCCCGGCGTCGGCCTCCTCGTCGGCGACCGCCATGCCGGCCCGGAAGGCCCGCGCGGCCTCCTCGGCGCTCAGCGCGTCCTCCACGTCGATCCGCCCGGAGCCGCGCCGGACCCGGTGCCGGACGACCTCCTCCGGGAACTCGGCGGGGTCGGCGTCCACGGCCACGTCGACCACCCGGACGTCGGCGCCGTAGCGGCGGGCCAGCACCGCGACCGGGGCGGTGCCGTCCAGCACCGCGCGGACCCGGTCGGCGGTGCCGCCGCGCGGGTCGAGGGTGGAGACGCCCAGCGCGGCGATGCCGTGGTCGGCGGCGAACAGCAGCACCCGGGCGCCGGTCAGCGGGCGCACCGGCGCCTCGCCCTGCACGGACGCCAGCCAGGCCCCCAGCTCCTGGAGCCGGCCCAGGCCGCCGCGCGGCACGGCCAGCTGCTGCCAGCGCTCCTCGGCGCCGCGCCGCGCACCCTCGTCGGGCCGTTCGACGAGCGAGGAGAAAGTGTCGAGATCCACGGTGGTGTCCATCGCTCGGCAATCTACACGGACACCGCTTTGATGGTCAGCACCTGTCCGGCGACCACCAGCAGCACCTGTTCGGAGGCGTCCGCGACAGCCATGTTGAGCCGCCCCAGGGTGTCCCGGAACCGGCGTCCGGCGGCGGTCGCGGGGACCACGCCCAGGCCGACCTCGTTGGAGACCGCGACCGCCGTCCGCCGGGTGCCCGCCCAGGCCGCGGCCAACGCCGCGCACCGGGCCTCCACCGCCTCCCGGCCGCCGTCCTCCCACACCCCGTCCGTCCAGGCCCGGTGCTCGTCCATCACCGCGGTCAGCCACAGCGCCAGGCAGTCGATCAGCACCGGCGCCGGGTCCTCGGCGTCCGCCAGCACCTCCTCCAGCGCGCAGGTCTCGGCGGTCCGCCAGCCCGCCGGGCGGCGCTCCCGGTGCAGGCCGACCCGGTGCGCCCAGTCGGCGTCGCCGTCCCGGGTGCCGGAGGTGGCCACGTACAGCACGTCCCGGTGGTCGGCGAGCAGCCGCTCGGCGTGGGTGGACTTGCCGGAGCGGGCGCCGCCGAGGAGCAGGGTGCGGGGAAGAGGCATGCGATCATCCTGCCGGACGGGCATTGCCCGCCCGCCGGATGGGCACGCTTACCGGCACGACCACCGGCACGACTCACGGAGGAGCCCCGCATGGTGTGGACCTGGCGCTACGAGAAGAACGACGGCACCGTGGTGGCCCCGGCCGGCGGCGCCGAGGAGTTCCCCAGCCAGGGCGACGCCGAGTCCTGGATCGGCGAGGAGTGGAAGACCCTGCTGGAGGACGGCGTCGACCGGGTGGTGCTGGTCGAGGACGGCCGCGACGTCTACCCGATGAGCCTGCACGAGTCCTGACGCCCCGTCACCGGCGCACGGCCCCCGCCCGCGCACTTCGCCCGCCCACTTCCGCGCGAACGCTCACTTCCGCGCGAAGACGTGCAGCAGCGCGGCCACCCGCCGGTACGGGTCCTGCTGGCCGGCCCGCTCCTCGGCGTCCAGCAGCTGGCCGAGCTGTCGGCCGTCCACCGGGGCGGCCTCGTCCGGCATGGTGTCGGTGAACACCCGCACGCCGTACCAGTGCCGGACCGGGACGGAGAACCCGGCCAGGGTGTCGGAGAGCTCGTCGATCCGGTCGGCCCGGGCCGGCAGGCCGAGCCGGTTGGTGTACCGGGTCGAGTCGAAGGCCTCCTGGCAGGCCCGCCAGTCGCCGGTCAGCCCGGCCCGCATGGCCAGCGCGTCGCCGTTGCGGACCAGCAGCGAGAGCTGCCCGTCCGGGGCCAGGATGCGGGCCACCGAGGCCAGCATCGGGTCCGGGTCGGGCAGGTACATCAGGGTGCCGTGGCAGAGCACCAGGTCGAAGCTGCGCGGCCCGAACCAGCGGCCCACCTGGTGGCCGTCGCCGACCAGCAGCTGCAGCCGGTCGCGGACCTCCGGCGGTTCGGCGGCCAGCGCCCGCTGGGCCTCGCCGAGGCGGTGCTGGTCCGGGTCGATCCCGGTGACGAAGTGCCCGGCCCGGGCCAGCCGGAGCGCCTGGACGCCCTCGGCGCAGCCCACGTCCAGCACCCGCAGGGCGGTGCCCCGGGTCAGCTGCTCGGCGAGCTGACGGGTCACCAGCTCCTGGCGGACCAGGTTGTGCAGGCCGCCGTGCCGCTCCAGCCACTCGCCGGCCCCGCTGTGGTACGGCCCGCCGCGGGCCGGCAGCCGTCCCTGCCGGTCCGGCGGCCCGTACTGGGCGGGGATGGGGACGCCGGGCGCGCCGAAGGCCCCGACCGGCTGCTGCGCCGGCGGGGCCCAGTACGGCGGAACGGCCTCCGCGGTCAGGGCCGCTCGCCCCGCTTGACCATCGGCTTCGGCAGCCGCAGCCGGCGCATCTGCAGGGTGCGCATCAGGCCGTACATCACGGCGCCGCGGGTGTCCTGGTCGGGGAAGCGCGCGGCGAGGGCCTTGCGCAGCACGAAGCCGATCCGGACGAAGTCCAGGATCACCACCACGAAGAACACCATGAACAGCAGCGTGGAGAGCAGCCGGAGGGTCTCCACCTGGGTGATGCTGAGCACCAGCACCACGACGGCGTACGGCAGGAAGAACTCGGCCGCGGCCCACCGCGAGTCGATGAAGTCGCGGACGTAGCGCCGCACCGGCCCCTTGTCGCGCGCCGGCAGGGCGCGCTCGTCGCCCTCCAGCAGCGCGGTGCGCTGCTTCTCGCGCTCGGCGCGCATCCGCTCGCGGGCCTGCTTGGCGGCCTCCTTGCGGTCCTTGGGGACGGCGACCCGGGTCTTCCGGTTGGCCTCGGCCTCACTGCGCTTGGGCGTGGGCCGGCCCTTCGGGGCCTGCGGGTCGCGGGACTGCGGCACGTCCTCCTTGGTCATGGTGACGGTGGAGGCGGCGGCGGATTCATCAGAGCGGCGTCGGAACACCCCTCCAGCGTACGGGTTGACCGGCGGCATTCCGCCGTGACCTCGGCCGCGAACCGATATCGATCGTGAGGACGATGCCGGGGCGGGCCTGTTGTAGCAGGCTTGTTGCAGGTCGGTGCACTGCGCCGGAGACCCCGTCGCGCATACACTCGACCTGTCACGAGACGCAAACCCAGGCCCGAAGAAGGGGGCTATCGAGGCCCATGAGCGACGGAATCATGAAGCGTATGGGGCTGATCTTCCGCTCCAAGGCGAACAAGGCCTTGGACCGGGCGGAGGACCCGCGCGAAACGCTCGACTACTCCTACCAGAAGCAGCTGGAACTGCTGCAGAAGGTGCGCAGGGGCGTCGCCGACGTGGCCACCTCCCGCAAGCGCCTGGAGCTCCAGCTCACCCAGCTCCAGCAGCAGTCCTCGAAGTACGAGGACCAGGGCCGCAAGGCGCTGTCGCTCGGCCGCGAGGACCTGGCCCGCGAGGCGCTCAGCCGGAAGGCCAACCTGCAGTCCCAGATCACCGACCTGGAGACGCAGTACCAGGCCCTGCAGGCCGAGGAGGAGAAGCTCACGCTCGCCTCCCAGCGCCTCCAGGCCAAGGTGGACGCCTTCCGCACCAAGAAGGAGACCATCAAGGCCACCTACACCGCCGCCCAGGCGCAGACCCGGATCGCCGAGTCCTTCTCCGGCATCTCCGAGGAGATGGGCGACGTCGGCCTGGCGATCCAGCGCGCGGAGGACAAGACCGCGCAGATGCAGGCCCGCGCGGGCGCGATCGACGAGCTGCTGGCCTCCGGCGCGCTCGACGACGCCAGCGGCCTCGGCCGCAAGGACGACATCGAGGCCGAGCTGGAGCGGGTGGCCGGCGGCAGCGACGTCGAGCTGGAGCTGGCCCGGATGAAGGCCGAGCTGACGGGCGGCACCCCCGCCTCCCAGCCGCAGGCCATCGAGCAGGGGAAGAACGACACCCCGCCGCCCACCATCAACTACCAGAAGTAGTCCCGGGAGCAGGGGAGAAGCACCAGCATGATCATGCGGGTCTTGGGTGAGGGGCAGTTCGAGGTCGCCGAGGGCGACCTGAACCGGCTGAACCAGCTGGACGACGAGCTGCTCCAGGCTGTCGAGGCGGGCGACGAGACGGCCTTCCGGGCCGCGCTCGGCAGCCTGCTCGCGGCGGTCCGTGAGGTCGGCACGCCGCTGCCGCCGGAGTCGCTGGAGCCCTCGGACCTGATCCTGCCGGACGCCGAGGCGTCCCTGGACCAGGTGCGCGAGCTGCTGCGGGACGAGGGCGACGGCCTGATCCCGGGCATCCCGGAGTAGTTCGGGCGCGGTACGTGACGAAGGGCGGGCACCCCACGGGGTGCCCGCCCTTCAGCGTCGCCGGCGCCGTCCGGCCCGGCGAATCGTTCCGTTACGGCAGGGCCAGCATCCGGTCCAGCGCCGCCTTGGCGTACTTCTCGGTCTCCGCGTCCACCGTGATCACGTTCGGGACCCGGCCCTCGACCAGCGACTCCAGCGCCCAGACCAGGTGCGGCAGGTCGATCCGGTTCATGGTCGAGCAGAAGCACACGGTGCGGTCGAGGAAGACGACCTCCTTGTCCGGGTGCGCCTTGGCCAGGCGGCGGACCAGGTTCAGCTCGGTGCCGATCGCCCACTTCGAGCCGGGCTCGGCGGCGTCCAGCGCCTTGATGATGTACTCGGTCGAGCCCACCAGGTCGGCGGCGGTGACCACCTCGTGCTTGCACTCCGGGTGCACCAGCACCGTCACGCCCGGGACGCGCTCGCGCACCTCGTTCACCGAGTCCAGGCTGAACCGGCCGTGCACCGAGCAGTGCCCGCGCCACAGGATCATCTTCGCGTCCCGCAGCTGCTCGGCGGTCAGGCCGCCGTTCGGCTTGTGCGGGTTGTAGAGCACGCACTCGTCGAGGGAGATGCCCATCTCCAGCACCGCGGTGTTGCGCCCCAGGTGCTGGTCCGGCAGGAACAGCACCTTCTCTCCCTGCTCGAAGGCCCACTCCAGGGCCCGCTTCGCGTTGGAGGAGGTGCAGATGGTGCCGCCGTGCTTGCCGGTGAACGCCTTGATGTCGGCCGAGGAGTTCATGTACGACACCGGCACGGTGACGTCCGCGATCCCGGCCTCGGCCAGCACCTCCCAGCACTCGGCGACCTGCTCGGCGGTGGCCATGTCGGCCATCGAGCAGCCCGCGGCCAGGTCCGGCAGCACGACCCGCTGGCGCTCGGAGGTGAGGATGTCGGCGGACTCCGCCATGAAGTGCACGCCGCAGAAGACGATGAACTCGGCCTCCGGGCGGGCCGCGGCGTCCCGGGCCAGCTTGAAGGAGTCGCCGGTGACGTCGGCGAACTCGATGACCTCGTCGCGCTGGTAGTGGTGGCCCAGGACGAAGACCCGGTCGCCGAGCTTCTCCTTCGCGGCGCGGGCGCGCGCCACCAGGTCGGGGTCGGAGGCGGCGGGCAGATCGCCGGGGCACTCCACGCCGCGCTCGCTGTTGGGGTCGGCCTCGCGGCCGAGCAGCAGCAGGGCGAGCGGCGAGGGAGTGGGGTCGACGCCGTACGTCTCGGTGGTGGTCACGGGCGGGTGCCCTCCTGGTGCGGCCGGATCGTTCCCTACCAGCCTTCTCGTCTATCTGACACTATCTATGATAACCGGTTCTCGTCAGCCTGACGATGGACGTTCTGTCGATGTGACGAGAACCGCTCACCGGGATGGACGCTTCCGGCGCGAGGACCCGCCGTGCCGTCCGGTTGGCTGGAGGCCATGAAGGCAATCGTGATCAACCGCTACGGCGGCCCCGACGTGGTCGAGTACACCGAGGTCCCCGACCCCAAGGTCGGCCCCGACACGGTACTCGTCCGCACCCGGGCCGTCGGCGTCAACCCCGTCGACTGGAAGATCCGCGAGGGCTTCCTGGACGGCGCCATGGACACCCACTTCCCGCTGATCATGGGCTTCGACCTGGCCGGGGTGGTCCAGGCCGTCGGCGGCGCCGTCACCGAGTACGCCCCCGGCGACGAGGTGATCGGCTACGTCCGCGAGGACGTCCTCGAACACGGCACCTACGCCGAACTCGTCTCCGCCCCCGTCCGCACCCTGGCCCGCAAGCCCGCCGCCCTCGACTGGGCCGAGGCCGGCGGCCTCCCGCTCGCCGGACTCACCTCCCGGCAGGCCCTGGTCGGGGCGCTCGGGCTGCGCCGCGGCGAGACCGTGCTGATCCACGCCGCGGCCGGCGGCGTCGGCTCGATCGCCGTCCAGGTCGCCACCGCCCTCGGCGCCCGCGTCATCGGCACCGCCGGCGAGCACAACCACACCTTCCTGCGCGGCCTCGGCGTCGAACCCGTCCAGTACGGCCCCGGCCTCGCCGACCGGGTCCGCGCGCTGGCCCCCGACGGCGTCGACGCCGCCCTCGACCTGATCGGCGGCGACGCCGTCGAGGTCTCCGCCGGCCTGCTCAAGGACCCGACCCGGATCGCCTCCGTGGTCGACTGGACCGTCACCGCCCGCGGCGGCCGCTACGTCTTCACCCGCCCCGACCCCGAGGACCTCGCCGCCGTCGCCCGACTCGCCGAGGACGGCCTGCTCACCGTCCCCGTCGCCTCGACCTTCCCGCTCGGCCAGGCCGCCTCCGCCCAGGCCCTGAACGCCGAGGGCCGCACCCGGGGCAAGATCGTCCTGCTGGTGGACTGACCCGCCCGCGGCCGTCCGCGAGAATGGGCTCCGCGGAGCCGACCCTCCCCCGGCCCGCCACCCTCACCCGCACCACCCCGTGGAGCCCTGCCATGAGTACTCGTCGGCCGGTCGAGTCGGACCTCGACGACACCGACCGCCTGCTGATCGAACACCTCGGCCGGGACGGTCGCGCCTCCTACGCCGAGATCGGACTGCTCGCCAACCTCTCCGCCACCGCCGTCCGCCGCCGGATCGACCGGCTGCGGGCGCGCGGCGTGGTCCGCGGCTTCACCGTCGTCCTCGACCCCGGCCTGCTCGGCTGGCGCACCGAGGCCTTCGTCGAGGTCTACTGCCGCCCCCGCACCTCGCCCGAGGAACTGCTCGCCTCGCTCCGCCAGTTCCCCGAGGTCGCCGCCGCCTGGACGGTCACCGGCGACCCCGACGCCCTCGTCCACCTGCGCGCCACCGACACCCGCCACCTGGAAGCCGTCATCGAACGCATCCGCAAGGAACCCGGCGTCCAGCGCAGCCGCTCCTCCGTCGTCCTCTCCCAACTCATCTGAGGCAGGAAAGCTGCGCGGCCCCACTCGAACACGCAGGAAACCGGCCCCCGACGGCCCCGTTCCGACGCGCGCCCGCCCACCCCCGCTGCCTACGCTGATCACGACCCCCGCCCCGCCGCCCGCAGCGAAGAGGACCACCGTGTACGCAGCCCCCGACCGCATGCACACGCCGGACAACGAGCTGGTCGACCTGGTCTTCGAGTACATGCGCGAACGGCTGCAGTACGACCCCGTCCCGCTCGACCACCCCGGCGACGGCGCCCACCTCCGCGAGGTCCTGGCCGGCCTGCTGAACGAGCACGGCAACGACCCCGCCGACGTCCTCAAGCTCTACGACCACGAGCTCTCCCGCGCCGTCATCTCCGCCGACAGCCCGCGCTACCTCTCCTTCATCCCCTGCGCCCCCACCAAGGCCGCCCTGCTCTTCGACATGGTGGTCTCCTGCGCCTCCCTGCAGGGCATCTCCTGGCTGGAGGCGGCCGGCGCGATCGCCGCCGAGAACCAGGTCCTGCGCCTGATAGCCGACCGGGCCGGCCTCCCCGAGAGCGCCGGCGGCACCTTCGTCTCCGGCGGCTCGGCCGGCAACCTCTCCGCCCTCGTCGTCGCCCGCGACACCGCCCGGCGCCGCCTGAACGTCGGCCCCGAGGCCCGGCTGCGGATCGCCGTCGCCGACCAGGTGCACTCCTCGGTCAAGAACACCTTCAACATCATCGGCGTCGAGCCCTTCCCGGTCCCCGCCGTCGACCGCCGCCTCACCGGCCCCGCGCTGCGCGCCGCGCTCGCCGCCGACCCGCACCCCGAGACGGTGATCGCCGTCGTCGGCACCGCCGGTACCACCAACGAGGGAATCGTCGACGACCTGGCCGGCATCGCCGAGGTCGCCCGCGAGCACGACCTCTGGTTCCACGTCGACGGCGCGTACGGCGGCGCCGGGCTGTTCGCCCCCTCGGTCCGCGAGCGCTACAACGGCATCGAGCACGCCGACAGCTTCGTCGTCGACCCGCACAAGTGGCTCTTCGCGCCCTTCGACTGCGCCGCGCTCCTCTACCGCGAGCCGCGCCTCGCCCGGGCCGTGCACACCCAGGACGCCTCCTACCTCGACGTCCTGCACACCGAGGGCGACGAGTGGAACCCCACCGACTACGCCTACCACCTCACCCGCCGCGCCCGCGGCCTCCCGCTCTGGTTCTCGCTCGCCGTCCACGGCGTCCAGGCCTACACCGACGCCATCGAGGCCGGCCTCCGCCTCGCCCGCGACACCGCGCAGCTGATCCGCGACACCGAGCACCTCGAACTCCTCCACGACCCGCAGCTCTCCGCCGTCTGCTTCCGCCGCAAGGGCTGGACCCACGACGACTACTACCGCTGGTCCCGCCGCCTCCTCGCCGACCAGATCGGCTTCGTCACCCCCACCGGCTGGGACGGCGAGACCGTCGCCCGCTTCGCCTTCCTGCACCCGGGGACCACGATGGAGATGGTCGAGGAGATCCTCGCCACGATGGAGTGAGGCACACGCCTGGGCCGTCAGGGGCCCGGGGAACGGCGGGGCCGAGGGGCGTGGGGCCGGGGCACAGTGGGGCGCGACGGGGCTTTCGCCGAGGACCTTCGGCCCGAAACGGGGTGGCGCCCCGCAGCCTGTCGGACACCCGCCACTCGGCGCCGCCGCTCCCCGGGCCCCTGGAGCTTCGCTCCCCGGGCCCGGAAAACCGTTACAGGTAGCCGCCGTTGGGGATGTACGGCGTCGGCGGCCGCATGCCGCGGAGGGCCAGGTAGCCGCGGGTGGTGACGGAGAGGCCCAGGTCGAGGCCGACGTCGAGGGCCCACTCCTGTTCGGCGGTCAGGAAGGAGACGGTGGCCTCCTGCCCGGCGGGGACCCGGGCCAGGGCCTCGCGCAGCAGGCGGGCCGCGATCCGCTTGGAGGTCGCGGCCAGCAGCTGCACCGTCCCGCCGTCCCGGTAGCAGTAGCCGGTGCCGGCCAGGGTGTCGGCGATCAGCAGCTCCTCGAAGTGGGCCAGCATGAACGCGTGGTCGGGGCCGTGCGCCGCGCCGCGCAGGCGGCGGTCGACCGAGTCGAGCAGGTGCAGGTGGGTCGCGTTGCCGGGGTGCACCGGTATGTCGCCCGGGTCGAGCAGCCGCTCCCGGTCGACCGTCCCGGCCAGCCGCATCGCGGGGTGCAGCGTGAACCCGGCCGCCCGGTAGCGGCGGGCCGCGGCCGGCGAGGGCGAGGCGCAGAGCATCCCGCGCAGGCAGCCCCGCCCGTACGCGGTGGCCCGCTCCAGCAGCAGCCGGCCCACCCCCTGCCCCTGCGCGGCGGGCAGCACGACGAACAGCGGCAGCACCCAGACGCCCTCGCGGCGCAGCGACAGCGCCACCCCGACCGCCTCGCCGTCCCGCTCGGCGATCCAGCACCCGTCCGGGTCCGTCACCGCGAGGTGCCGGGCCCGGGCCAGCGCCCGGACCCGGTGGGCCTCGTCGCCGGGCCGGTCGGGGTCGTCCTGCGGCCGGCCGTCCAGGTCGCGGAACGCGGCCCGGGAGACCCGTTGGACGGCCTCGGCGTCGGCGGCGGTGTTCCTGAGCCGGCGAATGATCACCGTCACATCCTGCTGCGCCCCGGCGGCGGGCGGTAGCGGTTTGCCGAAGTGGGCGGTGACCACCGCGGCCCGGTGTGCGAGCATGGGGTGCGTGGGGGAGTGGGCGACGAAAAATGTCCCCCGAACGCACCACCTCCCGGAAATGAATCCGGGGGGCCGCCGGTTGGCACTGGCGGATCACAGTCGTCACCGACCGGGAGTAAGCATGACCGTCCAGGACGAGAAGACCACCGTCGAGAGTGGCATCCTCCTCACCGACGCCGCCGCGGGGAAGGTCAAGGGCCTGCTGGAGCAGGAGGGCCGCGACGACCTCGCGCTGCGCGTCGCCGTGCAGCCGGGCGGCTGCTCGGGCCTGCGCTACCAGCTGTTCTTCGACGAGCGTTCGCTGGACGGCGACGTCGTCAAGGACTTCAACGGTGTCAAGGTCGTCACCGACCGGATGAGCGCCCCGTACCTGGGCGGCGCCACCGTCGACTTCGTGGACACCATCGAGAAGCAGGGCTTCACCATCGACAACCCGAACGCCACGGGCTCCTGCGCCTGCGGCGACTCGTTCAGCTAATCCCTGAACACGCATGGCGAGGGCGGTTCCCCGGAGACGGGGGCCGCCCTCGCGGCGTTCGGCGGCGGGTCAGCGCGGGTCAGCGCGGGTCAGCGCGGGTCGCCGCCCGTGACGCCGTTCTGCGGGGGGAGCTGCTGCTCGGTCGCGGTGTCGACCACGGCGCCGCCGGTCGTCATCGGCTTGGATAGCTTGACCACGGCCTCCTGCCCCTTGATCACCATCGGGCAGGCCTTGCCGGGCTCGGCGGTCTGGGTGACCACCACCCGGAGCCGGACCACCGGCGGGTTGTCCTCCTCGACCTTCACGCCGTACTTGTCGCACACCCCGGCGGTGAAGAACACCGTCAGCTGGGTGGGGCTGTCCTGCCGGTAGCCGGTCGCCGGGATCTTCACCGCGGTCGGCGGGCGCTCGCCGACGGCGATCCCGGGCGTGGTCGGCCCGGGCGTGGTCGGTGCGTCCGTGGGCTGCGTGCCGGTGCCCGCCGTCGGGCTCGACGCGGCGGGGGCCGAGGCCGACGCGGAGGCGGACGGAGAGGCGTCGGCGGACGGGCTGCCGCTCGCGCCGGCGGAGACGGTGGCTGCGGCGCCGGACGGGCCGGAGCTGCTGCAGGCGGTCAGCAGGCCGGCCGCGAGGGCCGCGGCGGCGAGTCCGGTGGCGGCCCGGCGCACGGTGGTGGCCTTGGCGGAGACTGCTGCGGTGCTGACGTCCATGATTCGCGTTCCTCCCGAGGGTCCCGCGGTGCCGCCGGTAGCGGCACCGCGCGGATTTGACGTGCCCGGGAGGAAACCGGTTCCCGTGCCCCGGGGCTACTCGCCGAACTCCGGCATCCCGGCGACCACCCGGCGGGCCGCCGGCGTCACCCGCACGCCCAGCACGGCCGGGGCGGCGGCCGCCGGGTGCGGGCCGACAGCCGGCCAGAACCGGCCCAACCGGCGCGAGGAGTCCAGGAGTTCGGCCAGCGACTCGACCTCCGCGAACCTGCTCGATGGTCGCCCGGGGGAGTGCTCGATCACCATGCGGTACCAGCTCCGATCGCCGTGCCGCGGCCGCTCTGCCGCGGACTGACAAAGGGGCCGTGCACCGGCCCCCATGTCTGCGACCCTAGGCCGACCGCAGCCGCCGCGACACCCCTACCAATCGGTAGTACCGGTTCGGGCGGGTACCGTAGGCGGATTGTTGCCCCTGCTCCGGCCCCTGCCGGGCCGCCCGAGGAGACCCCCGTGCGCATCGCCGTCGCCGGCTCGATCGCCACCGACCACCTGATGACCTTCCCCGGACGCTTCTCCGACCAGCTGGTGCCCGAGCAGCTGCACACGGTCTCGCTGTCCTTCCTGGTCGACACCCTGGACATCCGCCGCGGCGGCGTCGGCCCGAACATCGCCTTCGGCATGGGCGTCCTCGGCCTGCGGCCGGTCCTGGTCGGCGCGGCCGGCGCGGACTTCGCCGAGTACCGCAGCTGGCTGGAGCGCCACGGCGTCGACACCCGGTCGGTGCACATCTCCGAGACCCGGCACACCGCCCGGTTCATGTGCACCACCGACCAGGACCACAACCAGATCGCCTCCTTCTACACCGGCGCGATGGCCGAGGCCCGCAGCATCGAGCTCCAGCCGATCGCCGACCGGGTCGGCGGCCTCGACCTGGTGCTGATCGGCGCGGACGACCCGGCGGCGATGGTCCGGCACACCCAGGAGTGCCGGACCCGCGGCTACGCCTTCGCCGCCGACCCCTCCCAGCAGCTGGCCCGCCTCGACGGCGAGGACATCCGGGAGATCGTGGACGGCGCGGCGTACCTCTTCACCAACGAGTACGAGGCCGCGCTGATCGAGTCGAAGACCGGCTGGTCCGCGGAGGAGATCCTCGGCCGGGTCGGCACCCGGATCACCACCCTCGGCCCCAAGGGCGTCCGCATCCAGCGCGCGGGCGAGCCCGACATCCTGGTCGGCTGCCCCGCCGAGGAGCGCAAGGCCGACCCCACCGGCGTCGGCGACGGCTTCCGCGCGGGCTTCCTGGCCGGCCTCTCCTGGAACCTCGGCCTGGAGCGCGCCGCCCAGATCGGCTGCATGCTCGCCACCCTGGTCATCGAGACCGTCGGAACCCAGGAGTACGAGCTCCGCAGCGGGCACTTCGTCCAGCGCTTCGAAACCGCGTACGGCGTCGAGGCGGCGAACGAACTCCGCGCCAACCTGTAGCGAAGCCTGCTTTCAGGGGCCCGGGGAACGGCGGCGCCGAGGGGCGGGTGACCAGCAGGCTGCGGGGCGCCACCCCGTTTCGGGCCGAAGGTCTTCTGGCCGACGCCCCGTGGCGCCCCACTGTGTTCCGGCGATCAGCCTCTCGGCCCCGCCGTTCCCCGGGCCCCTGATTTCGCGCCCTCGTCTGCCTAAGAGTTCCGCTGCACCAGGTAGGCCGTGCCCCGGTCGGCGCCGTAGTCCGCGGCCGGGGCCTCACCCGTGTAGGTGTGGCCGCACATCTCGCACCAGGCGGGGATGTCGTGGCGGGCCGCCTCGTCGTCGGAGAGGACGGCGACGCGGCCACCGGGGGCGACCTCGTCGATGTGCTTGGCGAGTTCGATGACGGGGATCGGGCAGTGCTTGCCGAGGGTGTCCAGGACCAGGGTCTCGGCGGGGGCGGCGGCGCCGAGTGGCGGGAGGTCGAGGCCGAGCGGGGCGCGGATCCCGGCGACGGCGCGGGGGAGGACGTCGAGGAAGGCGTCGACCTCGGCGGGGGTGGTGCCGGCGGGGAGGGAGATCCGGACGTTGCCCTCGGTGAGGACGCCCATCGCGGCCAGCACGTGACTGGGCGTCAGGGTGCTGGAGGTGCAGGAGGAGCCGGAGCCGACCGCGAAGCCGGCCCGGTCGAGGGCGCCGAGCAGGACCTCGCCGTCGACGTACAGGCAGGAGAAGGTCACCAGGTGGGGGAGCCGGTCCTCGGGGTGGCCGACCACCTCGACGGCGGGGACGAGCTGCGGGACCCGACGGCGGATCAGGTCGACCAGGGCGCGCAGCCGCGCGTTCTCGGCCTCGGCGCCGTCCCGGACGGCGCGCAGCGCGGCCGCCGCGGCGACGATCGCGGGCAGGTTGGCGAAGCCGGGCACCCGGCCGCCCTCGCGCTCGTCGGCGGGCAGCGGCGAGGACCAGCGGACGCCCTTGCGGACGGCGAGCACGCCGACGCCGGCCGGGCCGCCCCACTTGTGGGCGCTCGCGGTGAGGAGGGACCAGCCGGCCGGGACGGGCAGCCGGCCGGCGCTCTGCGCGGCGTCGACCAGCAGCGGGACGTCGCCGAGCAGGGCGGCGGTCTCGGTGACCGGCTGCAGGGTGCCGACCTCGTGGTTGGCGGACTGCAGGGCGGCGAGCACGGTGTCGGGGCGGACCGCGGCGGCGAACTCCTCGGCGGAGACCCGGCCGTGACGGTCGACCGGGACGGCGGTGGCGGTGCCGCCGTCGGCCTCCCAGCGCTCGGCGGTGTGCAGGACGGCGGAGTGCTCGACGGCGGAGTGCAGCAGGTGGGCGCCGTGCCGGCGGCGGCCGCGCAGGGCGCCGAGCAGGCCCAACTGGACGGCCTGGGTGCCGGACGAGGTGAAGGAGACCTCGTCGGGGCGGGCTCCGAGCACCTCGGCGACGGTCTCCCGGGCGGCGTCGAGCAGCATCCGGGCCTGCCGGCCGGAGCGGTACGGGCGGGCCGGGTCGGCCCAGCCCTCGTCGAGGGCGGCGAGCAGCGCCTGCCGGGCGACGGGGTGCAGCGGGGCGGTGGAGGCGGCGTCGAAATAGGGCACGGGGCCACCGTAGACGACGCCCCTTACGGGGTGATTCCTCCCGGCCAGCGGGGCGCCCGACGGTCCGTCACCCGCGTGTCGCAGTACGGTCGCCCGTTCGGTCGTGGGAGGCTCGAATGTCCGCCATGACCTGCGACTCCGTCCGTCCCGTCCGGGGGCTTCACTCCCCGGGGGCTGATCGGGTAGCCGGGCGGCGCGTTAGCGGGGGCTGCCCGTGAGTGCCGCATAAGGATGGAGTAGCGTTTGGCCCGCATAAGCATTCAAACCGTGCCCGTGACCGGGCCGCCGAAGGGACCTGGTGACAGGCTCCTCCCGGTGGTGCGTTCGCGGGCGAGACTTCGGGAAGGCGCTACGTGAGTCCCAACGGCTCCGACCGCTCGCCGCGGCGCACGATGCGGCGGAAGCTGCCTCAGGCGCTGGCACTGGGCCTCGTCATCGCGACCGCCACCGGCTGCTCGGCCAACGACCTGCCCAGGCTTGGCCTCCCCAGTCCCGTCACCAAGGAAGGCCCGCTGGTCCTTCACATGTGGCAGGGCTCGTGGATCGCGGCTCTGATTGTTGGCGCACTGATGTGGGGTCTGATCCTCTGGAGCGTGTTCTTCCACCGGCGCAGCCGCACCAAGGTGGAGGTCCCCGCTCAGACCCGGTACAACGTGCCCATCGAGGCGCTGTACACCGCGGTCCCCCTCGTCATCGTCTCGGTGCTCTTCTACTTCGTCGCCCGCGACGAGGCCACCCTGACGAAGGTCGACGCCAAGCCCCAGCACACCATCAACGTGGTGGGCTTCCAGTGGAGTTGGGCGTTCAACTACGAGAACTCCGAGATCCCGGACCCGGCGAGCACCACCGCCGCGTACGAGGTCGGCAGCACCAAGGAGCCTCCGACGCTCTACCTGCCGATCAACGAGACCGTGAAGTTCCGGCTGACCTCCAACGACGTCATCCACGACTTCTGGCCCGTCAACTTCATGATGAAGATGGACGTCGTGCCCGGTGTGGTCAACGAGTTCCAGGTCACCCCGACCGCGCTCGGCACCTACCGCGGCAAGTGCGCCGAGCTCTGCGGCGTCGACCACTCGCGGATGCTGTTCAACGTCAAGGTCGTCTCGGCCGACGAGTACGCGCAGCACCTGAAGGACCTCCGCGCCAAGGGCCAGGCCGGCGCGGTTCCCGCAGGCATCCTCCCCACGGGAAGTGAAGAGAAGTGACCATCCTCAACGAGCCCGCCGCGGCCGGTGGGGGAGCCGGGGCCGTCACCTCGGGGACTCCGCGGGTGCGCAAGCCGGGCAACGCGATCATCAAGTGGCTCACCACGACCGACCACAAGACGATCGGCACGATGTACCTGGCGACCTCGTTCGCCTTCTTCCTGATCGGTGGCGTGCTCGCCCTGGTCATGCGTGCCGAGCTGGCCCGCCCGGGCACCCAGATCCTGTCGAACGAGCAGTTCAACCAGGCGTTCACCATGCATGGCACGATCATGCTGCTGATGTTCGCCACCCCGCTGTTCGCCGGCTTCGCCAACTGGATCATGCCGCTCCAGATCGGCGCGCCCGACGTCGCCTTCCCCCGCCTGAACATGTTCGCCTACTGGCTGTACCTGTTCGGCTCGATCATCGCGGTGGCGGGCTTCCTGACCCCGCAGGGCGCCGCCGACTTCGGCTGGTTCGCCTACTCGCCGCTGTCGGACGCGGTCCGCTCGCCGGGCGTCGGCGCCGACATGTGGATCATGGGTCTGGCCTTTTCCGGCTTCGGCACGATCCTCGGTGCGGTCAACTTCATCACCACGATCATCTGCATGCGCGCCCCCGGCATGACGATGTTCCGGATGTCGATCTTCGTCTGGAACGTCCTGCTGACCGCCGTGCTGGTCCTGCTGGCCTTCCCGGTCCTCGCGGCCGCGCTGTTCGCCCTGGAGGCGGACCGCAAGTTCGGGGCGCACGTCTTCGACCCGACGAACGGCGGTGCGCTGCTCTGGCAGCACCTGTTCTGGTTCTTCGGCCACCCCGAGGTCTACATCATCGCGCTGCCGTTCTTCGGCATCGTCTCCGAGATCATCCCGGTGTTCAGCCGCAAGCCGATGTTCGGCTACTCCGGCCTGATCGCCGCGACCATCGCCATCGCCGGCCTCTCGGTGACGGTGTGGGCGCACCACATGTACGTGACCGGCCAGGTGCTGCTGCCGTTCTTCTCGTTCATGACCTTCCTGATCGCGGTCCCGACCGGTGTGAAGTTCTTCAACTGGGTCGGCACCATGTGGAAGGGCTCGCTGAGCTTCGAGACCCCGATGCTCTGGACGATCGGCTTCCTGGTCACCTTCCTGTTCGGCGGTCTGACCGGCGTGCTGCTGGCCTCCCCGCCGATCGACTTCCACGTCTCGGACTCGTACTTCGTCGTCGCGCACTTCCACTACGTGGTCTTCGGCACCGTCGTCTTCGCGATGTTCGCCGGCTTCCACTTCTGGTGGCCGAAGATGACCGGCAAGATGCTGGACGAGCGCCTCGGCAAGATCACCTTCTGGACGCTGTTCATCGGCTTCCACGGCACCTTCCTGGTGCAGCACTGGCTGGGCGCCGAGGGCATGCCGCGCCGCTACGCGGACTACCTGGCCTCGGACGGCTTCACCACGCTGAACACGATCTCGACGATCAGCTCCTTCCTGCTCGGCCTGTCGATCCTGCCGTTCCTCTACAACGTCTGGAAGACGGCCAAGTACGGCGAGAAGGTCGAGGTCGACGACCCGTGGGGTTACGGCCGTTCGCTGGAGTGGGCGACCTCCTGCCCGCCGCCGCGGCACAACTTCACCACCCTGCCCCGGATCCGCTCCGAATCCCCGGCGTTCGACCTGCACCACCCGGAGATCGCGGCCCTCGACTACCTCGAGAACCACGGTGAGCCGGCCAAGCACTTCGACGGTGTGACCCCGGCGCAGTACGACCGTCCTTCGCTGGGCAAGGGCAAGAATGAGGGTGACGCCCGATGAAGGAACAGGGAAAGATCTTCGCGGGCTTCGCCGTCTTCATCCTGGCGATGGCCATCACCTACATGGTCTGGACCATGAAGTCGGACCACGGCCTGGAGGCCGCCGGCACCACCGCGCTGTTCCTGGCCTTCGGCCTGTGCGCCTTCATCGGCTTCTACCTGGCGTTCACCGCCAAGCGGGTGGACACCGGCGCGGGTGACAACCCCGAGGCCGAGGTCGCGGACGACGCCGGCGAGGTGGGCTTCTTCGCCCCGCACAGCTGGCAGCCGCTCTCGCTGGCGATCGGTGGCGCGCTCGCCTTCATGGGCGTCATCTTCGGCTGGTGGCTGCTGTTCTGGTCGATCCCGATCCTGCTGATCGGCCTGTACGGCTGGGTCTTCGAGTTCTACCGCGGCGAGAACCAGAACCAGTAGGTTCCGGAACCCCCTCGGTCGCACGACGGGCCGGGCACCCCCTCCTGGGGGCGCCCGGCCCGTCCGCGTTCCCGGGGTTTTCCCCCGACCGGGTTACCCGGCATGCCGGGCGGGTGACGCCTTCCTACGCTCTGAGGCAGGTTCATACCCCTGGGAGGTTCCGTTGAAGGGCTCTCGGATAGTCGGCAGCACCCGCACCGCACTGGCCGCCGTGCTGGTCCTGGCACCGGCGGCGGCCTGCTCCGCCGGCCACTCGTCGCCACAGCAGCAGGAGACGAACCGTCAGGTCGACGTGGCCCCGCTGGTCCACACCTCGGCCACCGGGGCGGACACCGACCCCGGGAAGGCGTTCAGCGTCACCACGGACGGCGCCGCGAAGCTCGGCACCGTCACCGTCACGGGCCCCGACGGGAAGCAGGTCGCCGGACAGCTCGCCGCCGACCGGCAGCACTGGCAGAGCACCGACCCGCTCCGGGCCGGCACCGCCTACACCGTCAAGGTCGCGGCGGAGGACGGCAAGGGCGGCCACGGCGAGAGCGACTCCGGCTTCAGCACCGCCGCCGCGCAGCACGTGCTGACCGCCCAGCTGGGCCCCGACAGCTCCGGCAGCGGCGTCTACGGGGTCGGCCAGCCGCTCACCGTCGAGCTCTCCGACCCGGTCACCGACCCGGCCGCCCGGCAGCAGGTCGAACGCGGACTGACCGTCACCTCGCAGCCCGCCGTCACCGGCGCCTGGTACTGGGTGGACGACCGGAACCTGCACTTCCGGCCGCAGGAGTACTGGCCCGCCAACACCACCGTCAAGCTCGCCTACGACCTGCCCGGCGTCCGGATAGCCGACGGCGTCTACGGCGGCGAGCAGCGGACGCTGGCGCTGCGCATCGGCGACCGGGTCGAGGCGCTGATCGACGCGGGCACCCACCAGCTGACGTACCAGCGCAACGGGCAGGTGGTGCGGACCATCCCGGTCACCACCGGCAAGCCCGGCTTCTCCACCCGCAACGGCACCAAGGTGGTGCTGGGCCAGGAGTCCGACGTCCGGATGAGCGGGGAGACCATCGGCATCCCGCAGGGCAGCAGCGAGTCCTACGACCTGGACGTCAAGTGGGCCACCCGGGTCACCTGGAGCGGCGAGTACGTGCACGCGGCGCCGTGGTCGACCTGGGCGCAGGGCAAGGAGAACGTGAGCCACGGCTGCACCGGCATGAGCACCGACGACGCGAAGTGGTTCTTCGACAACACCCGGGTCGGGGACGTGGTGCGGGTGGTGAACAGCCAGGGCCACGAGATGGAGCCGTTCGGCAACGGCTACGGCGACTGGAACCTGAACTTCGACGAGTACGTGAAGCACAGCGCGCTGGGGAAGCCGGTCACGACGGCGGCTGCGCCGGAGGCCGCCAGTGTGAATCGGTGACGTACCGCCAGGTCCGCCCGGGGAGCAGGGTGCTCCCGCCGGGCGGACCCGGCCGTTCGTGCGGGGTGCTCGCGCAGTTCCCCGCGCCCCTGACGGGACGCGGAGTCGTGGTCGGTCGGATCTAGGCGTCGCGCTCACGGGTGGGCGGGTGGGAACGGTGCCTGAGCAGCCAGTACGTCGCGGCGGCGGTGAGCATGCCGGCCGGGAGGGAGAGGTCGACGCCGTCGAGGGCGGCGGCGAGGGGGCCGGTGAAGGGTTCGGTGGCGAGGCAGAGGGTGCCGGCGGTGGTGCCGAGGAGGAGGGCGAGGGCGCCGGCGCGGTTGACGCCGTGCCAGTACCAGTGCGGTGAGGCGGGGGTCTCGTCGGTGAGGGCGGGGCCGTCGTAGCGGTTGCGGCGGAGCAGGATGTCGGTGGCGTAGACGGCCATCACGGGGCCGGTGAGGGCGACCATCAGTTCCAGCACGCTGTTGACGGTGTCGAGGAAGTTGGAGACCAGCAGCGCGTAGAGGGTGAGCGCGATGCCGAGGGCGCCGTCCAGGGCGACGCTGCGGGAGCGGCGGATGCGCAGGCCGACGGCCTGCAGGGCGAGGCCGGAGGAGTAGGCGGTCATCGCGTTGTTGGCGACCGCGCTGAGCACCACGGAGAGCAGGAAGAGCGGGCGGACCCAGCCGGGCAGGACGGCGCTCAGGGCGGACTGCGGGTCGGTCATGTCGAGCGTGGTGGCGGCGAGGGTGCCCAGGGCGGTGAACAGCACGCTGGGGACGAAGGCGCCGAGGGCCGTCCAGCCGGCCACCGCGCGGGGGGAGGTGGTGCGGGGCAGGTAGCGGGAGAAGTCGGCGCTGGTGGAGTAGGAGAGCGGGGCGGAGGCGATCAGCGCGGTGCCGCCGGCCAGCGCAGCCAGCAGGGCGGTGCCGTGCAGGGGTTCGGCGGGGCGGTAGTGCCAGTCGGTGTGCCCGGCCAGCAGGTAGCCGGTGAGCAGCAGGAAGACCGCAGTGAGGGCCAGCGTGAAGGGCCCGTAGAGGCGGACGATGGTGGCGTGGCCGTAGACCGAGATGGCCAGGGTGGCGGCGGCGATCAGGACGATGATCAGCACCTTGAGCGGGGTGCCGGGGGTGAGCCCGGCCCGTTCGGCCAGGGCGAAGGCGGCGAGCGAGGCGGCGGCCCAGTTCAGGGCGAGGTAGCAGACCGACACCAGCCAGCCGGTGACGGCGATGTTCACCCGGTTGCCGCGGACGCCGAACATGGCGCGCATGACGACCTCGCTGGGGGCGCCGGCGGCGGGGCCGCTGACGGCGAGCAGGCCGACCAGGGCCCAGAGCAGGTTGCCCGCCACGATGACGGCGAGCGACTGCCACAGGTCGAGGCCGAGCAGGATCAGCGTGCCGCCGACCACCAGGTTGAGGTAGCTGACGTTGGGGGCGGCCCAGACGGCGAACAGGTCGCGGGCCCGGCCGTGCCGCTCCGCGTCGGGGATGTGGTCGATGCCGTGGGCCTCGATCCGGCCGGCCCGGTCGGCGGGGGGCGGGGGCGCGGGGAGCTCCGTGCGGGGGTCTGGAATCGTGGATTCCATGGAGTCCTCCGAGGTTTCGAGTACGGGTGCCGGCGCGGTCGGCGGTGCGGGAGCGGCCGATCCGGAAGGCGGCTTGTCTATTGGTCGCACATCCAATAGCGTGCGGGGCATGTCGTCAAGCGTCCAGCCGAAACGGGTCCGCAAGAACCCCGAGGCCCGGCGGGCGGAGATCGTGGCCACCGCGGCCGCGGTGGCGCTCGCCGAGGGCCTGGAGTGCATCACGATGCGCCGGGTCGCCGAGGCGCTGGACGTCCGTCCCGGCCTGATCAGCCACTACTTCCCGGTCGCCGAGGAACTGGTGGCCGAGGCCTTCGGCACCGCGGCCGGCGGCGAGCTGGCCGAGCTGCTGCCGGAGTCCGAGGCCGGACTGCCCGCCGTGCAGCGGCTGGCCCGCTTCCTCGGCCGCACCGAGGGCCCGCGCTACGACGAGCTCAGCCGGCTCTGGCTGAACGCCCGTCACCTCAGCCGGTTCCGGCCCGCCCTGCGGGAACGGGTCGGCCAGCAGGAGGCGCGCTGGCGGGACGGGCTGACGGCGCTGCTGAGCGACGGCGTCGCGACGGGGGAGTTCCGCACCCCGGACCCGCAGATCGCCGCGATCCGGCTGCTGGTCGTCCTGGACGGCCTCGGCGTGCACGCCAACACCGACCGCACCGGCCACCCGCCCGCGGTCACCGCCATGGTGCACGCCCTCGCCGAGAGCGACCTCGGCCTGCCGCCCGGGACGCTCGGCACCCCGCACTGACCGCACCACCGCAGAGGAGCCCCCGTGCACCCCGACCTCGTCCTGACCAACGCCCGGCTGCTCGACCCCGGCACCGGGGCCTTCCTGCCGTTCGACGCGCTCGCCGTGACCGGCGGCCGGATCGCCCGGCTGGGCACCGGCCGTGAACTGGACCCGGGCGCCGCCGAACTGATCGACCTGGACGGGGCGGTGGTCGTCCCCGGGCTGACGGACGGCCACCTGCACCCCGTCTCGGGCGCCGAGCGCACCGCCGGGGTCGACCTGTCCGGCTGCGCCGACCTGGCGGAGGTCCGGACCGCACTGGCCGGCGCGGCCCGGGAGCTGGCGCCCGGGCAGTGGCTGCGCGGCTGGGGCCTGGACCCGAACGCCTTCGGCGGCCTGCCGGTCTCGGCGGACAGCGTCGGGGCGGTGCTGGACGGGCTGCCCGCCGCGATCGACCTGTTCGACGCGCACTCGATGCTGGCCAGCCGGCGGGCCCTGGAACTCGCCGGGATCGACGGGCCGCGCCGCTTCGACCAGGGCTCGGCCGAGGTGGTCTGCGACGCCGACGGGCGGCCCACCGGCCTGCTGCTGGAGGACGCCGCCTGCGAACTCGTCGAGGCGGTCGCGCCCCGGCCGAGCTTCGAGGAGCTGTGCCGGGCCACTGTCGAGGTGCTCGGCCGGATGGCCGCCGCCGGGCTCACCGGCGGCCACGCGATGGACGCCAACGGGGAGAGCCTGGCGGTGTACGCCGCGCTGGAGGAGCGCGGGCACCTGCCGCTGCGGCTGCGGGTCGCGCCCTGGGTGCAGCCCGGCGTCACCCCCGAGGAGCTGGCCGGGCTGATCCGCCGGCAGGGCGAGGGCGGCCGGAACTGGCGGGTCGCCGGGGCGAAGCTGTTCATGGACGGCACCATCGACAACGGCACCGCCTGGCTGGAGCGCCCCGACTGCCACGGCGAGTCGACCGGCGCGTTCTGGCCCGACCCGGCCGAGTACACCCGGGTGATCGGCGAACTGCACCGGGCCGGGGTGCCGACCGCCACGCACGCGATCGGGGACGCCGCGGTGCGCCACGTGCTGGACGCCGTGCAGCGGGCCGTCGCCGCGCACGGGGCGGGCGGGGTGCGGCACCGGGTCGAGCACGTCGAGACCGTCCCGGACGACACCGTGGCCCGGTTCGCCGCGCTCGGGGTGACCGCCTCGATGCAGCCCACGCACTGCACCGAGTACACCCGGGCCGACCACACCGACAACTGGTCCCGGCGGCTCGGCGAGGAGCGGGCCAACCGGGCGTTCCGCTGCCGCGACCTGGCCGAGGCCGGGGCCCGGGTGGTGCTCGGCTCGGACTGGCCGATCGCGCCCTTCGCACCGCTCGGCGTGATGGCCGGGGCCCGGCACCGGCGCCCGGCCCGCCACCCCGAGCAGCCGCCGCACCTGCCCGGGCAGGCGCTCACCCCGCTGCAGGCGCTGGCCGGGTACACCCTGGCTCCGGCCTGGGCGGCGGGGGAGGAGGACCGGGCCGGGCGGCTGGCGGTCGGCCACCGCGGCGACCTGACGGTGCTGGCCGGGGACCCGCTGCGCACCCCCGACGCCGAACTCGCCGCGCTGCCGGTGCTGTTGACCGTCCTCGGCGGCACGGTCACGCACCGCGCGGGCTGACCCCGCGGCACCCGGAGCGGCCGGCCCCCTCGCGGGGGCCGGCCGCTCCGTCGTCGTTCAGCGCCGGACGGCGTCCAGCGCGGTCAGCACGGCGGCCAGCGCCTCGTCCCGGGTCAGGCCCAGCCGCACCGTCAGCGCCGCGTACTCGGTGGCGGCGGTGGCGGCCAGGCGCTGCGAGGTGTCGCCGGTGGCGGCGATCGTGGTGCCGGCCCGGCCGCGGGTCTCGACCACGCCGTCGGCCTCCAGCTCGCGGTAGGCGCGGGCCACCGTGTTCGCGGCCAGGCCCAGCTGCTCGGCCAGCGCGCGGACGGTGGGCAGCTTCAGGCCGACCGGCAGTTCGCCCGCCCGGGCCCGGGCCGCGATCTGGGAACGCACCTGCTCGTAGGGCGGGACGGAGGACTGATGATCGATCACCACGTGCACCCGGTCAACATAACAGGGCGTCAGGGCCCCGCGCCGCAGATGACGGAACCCCCACCGGCCGGAGCCGGTGGGGGTTCTGACGTGGCGTGACAGCTACCCGGGATCAGTGGTGGCCGTGGCCGCTGGTGATCTCGTGGTACTCCTCGGTGGTGGGCTTGGCGATCTGGTTGCCCTCGCCGTAGAAGCCCTCGGAGAGCTTCACCCGCGCCTTGGTCACCACGCCGGCCTTGGCGGCCACACCGTTCTCGTCCGTCTCGGCGGGCAGCTCCAGCGGCTGGGGCTGCTCGTGGGCGGTGAGGGTGTGCAGGTCCTTCTGGGACAGCGGGGTGTGCACCTCGATGAACTCGCCGTGCGGCAGGCGCTTGATGATGCCCGACTCGCGGCCGTGCAGCACCTTCTCCTTGTCACGGCGCTGCAGGCCGAGGCACCAGCGCTTGGTGACCAGGAAGGTGAGCACCGGCACCACGAAGAAGCCGACCCGGACGGCGTACGTGATCGTGTTGATCGACAGGTGCAGGTGGGTGGCGAACAGGTCGTTGCCACCACCGACCAGCAGGATCAGGTACAGCGAGATCCAGGCCGCGCCGAGCGCGGTGCGGACCGGGGCGTTGCGCGGGCGGTCCAGGATGTGGTGCTCGCGCTTGTCGCCGGTGACCCAGGACTCGATGAACGGGTAGACCGCGATCGCGGCCAGCACCGCCGGGAAGATCGCCAGCGGGACCATCACGCCGAGGTTCAGCGTGTGGCCGCCCCAGACCGAGATCTCCCAGCCCGGCATGATCCGGATCAGGCCCTCGGAGAAGCCCATGTACCAGTCGGGCTGGGCGTCGGTCGACACCTGGTCCGGACGGTACGGGCCGTACGCCCAGATCGGGTTGATCGTGGCGATCGCGGAGATCGCGGCGATGATGCCGAAGACCAGGAAGAAGAAGCCGCCGGCCTTCGCCATGTAGACCGGCATCAGCGGCATGCCGACGACGTTCTTCTCGGTCTTGCCCGGGCCCGCCCACTGGGTGTGCTTGTGGTAGAAGACCAGGATCAGGTGCGCGACCAGCAGGCCCAGCATGATGCCCGGGATGAGCAGCACGTGGATGGTGAAGAAGCGCGGGACGATGTCGTGCCCGGGGAACTCGCCGCCGAACAGGAACATCTGGATGTAGGTGCCGACCAGCGGCACCGCGAGGATCGCGCCCTCCATGAAGCGGATGCCGGTGCCCGACAGCAGGTCGTCCGGCAGCGAGTAGCCGAAGAAGCCGTCGAACATGCCCAGGACCAGCAGCAGGAAGCCGAAGACCCAGTTGATCTCACGGGGCTTGCGGAACGCGCCGGTGAAGAACACGCGCATCATGTGCACGAGCATCGCGGCGACGAAGACCAGCGCGGCCCAGTGGTGGATCTGACGGATCAGCAGACCGCCGCGGATCTCGAAGCTGATGTTCAGCGTCGAGGCGTAGGCCTCCGACATCCGGATGCCGTTCAGCGGCAGGTACGAACCGTGGTACACGGTCTCGGCCATGCTCGGCGTGAAGAACAGCGTCAGGTACACACCCGTGAGGATGATGATGATGAAGCTGTAGAGGCAGATCTCACCGAGCATGAAGGACCAGTGGTCCGGGAAGATCTTGCGCAGGTTGGCCTTGGCCAGGGTGTAGATGCCCAGCCGGCCGTCCAGCCAGTCCGCGGTCGCCTCCGCCTTGTTGGCGGGCTTTGCGCGGGTGCTGGCCGGCTTGGAGGCACTGTTGTTCGTGCCGCTTGCGCTGCTCATCGCGGACGCTCCCAGTAGCTCGGGCCGACGGGCTCGTCGAAGTCGCCGGTGGCGACCAGGAAGCCCTGCTCATCGGTGGTGATCTTCAGCTGCGGCAGCGGGTGGCCGGCCGGGCCGAAGATGACGCGAGCGCCGTCCGCCAGGTCGAAGGTCGACTGGTGGCAGGGGCAGAGCGCGTGGTGGGTCTGCTGCTCGTACAGCGAGATCGGGCAGCCGACGTGGGTGCAGATCTTCGAGTAGGCGAGGATGCCCTCGAAGCCCTTGTCCCGGGACTTGGCGTCCTTGATGTCGTCCGGGGCGATCCGGATCAGCATCAGGGCGTCCTTGGCGATCCGCTGCTGGAAGTCCTCGTCCGACTCCTCCAGGCCCTTCGGCTTGGCGAAGGTCAGCGAGCCCTGGACGATGTCCTCGGGCTTCATCGGCTGGTCGGTGTTCATGTTGACCAGCTGGATCGGCTCGGCCGGGGTGGCCTCCACCCAGCCGGTGTGCAGCAGCTTCTTCTCCGGCAGCGGGCCGAGGTCGCGCAGCAGCACCACACCGGAGAGCGGCACCAGGGCCATCGAACCGATCAGGGTGTTGCGGATCATCTTGCGACGGCCGAAGCCGGACTCCGCGGCACCGGTCCTGAACTGCTCGATGACGTCGTTGCGGACCTCGTCGTCGGCCTCGATCGCGTGCCGCTCGGCCGGCAGCTCGTGGTCCGACATCAGGGCGCGGGCCCAGTGGACCGCGCCCGCGCCGATGCAGAACAGCGCCACGCCCAGGGTCAGGCCCAGGGCGAAGTTGAGGGCGCTGACCTTGCCCAGCGGGAAGATGTAGACCAGCTTGTCGGCGTCGATCGACGCGTACGAGGCGATGAAGCCGACGGTCGCCAGCATCGACACCACGAACATGAGCGACACCTGGCGCTCGGCCCGCTTGGCGGCCCGCTCGTCGATGTCGGTCCGACGCGGCTCGTGGGCCGGCAGGCCCGGGTCGGCGAACGGGTCGCCGTGGGTGGCGACGTCCGTGCCGTGGGAGGCGGCGTGCGCCTCCGGCAGGTTCTCTGACATGTCGTGGCTCATGACTTCTTGGCCTTGGTGGTGTGGGCGGCGACCCAGATCGCGATCACGATCAGCGTGCCGAGACCGAAGATCCAACCGAACAGGCCCTCGGTCACCGGACCGAGGCTGCCCAGGGCGAGACCGCCCGGGTTCGGCTCGTTGTCGGCGTTGCGGACGAACGCCACGATCTCGCGCTTCTGCTCCTCCGGCATGGTGCTGTCGGGGAAGGACGGCATGTTCTGCGGGCCGGTCTGCATGGCCTCGTAGATGTGCTTGGCGTCCACGCCCTCCAGCGACGGGGCGTACTTGCCGTTGGTCAGCGCACCGCCCTTGCCGGCGAAGTTGTGGCACTGGGCGCAGTTGGTGCGGAACAGCTCGCCACCCTTGGCGACCTGCTCGGCGTTGGTCTTCGGGTCCTCGGCGGGCTGGTACTGGTCCTTGCCCGGGGCGACCGGGCCGGGGCCCAGCGAGGCCACGAAGGCGGCCAGCTGGTCGATCTCGGCCTGCGAGTAGATGTTCTTCTTGCGCGGGACCTGGGCACCCGGCTGCTGCGCGGGCATCCGGCCGGTGGCGACCTGGAAGTCGACAGCAGCGGAGCCGACGCCGACCAGTGACGGGCCGTCAGACGTGCCCTGGCCGTTCAGGCCGTGGCAGGAGGAGCAGCCCACGGCGAAGAGCTTCTTGCCCTCGTCGATGGCGAGCGACTGCGCGGAGCTGTCGGCCTGCGCCTTCCCGGCGGGCGCGAAAGCGGCGTACAGCCCCCCGGTGGCCGCCAGGGCGAGAAGTAGAACGACGACCGCCGCCAGTGGGTGGCGCCGTCGTGCGGAGAGCTTTTTCACGGAATAACCCCGGTGTCAGGATCTGGTCGGCAGCAGCCTGCCCCCGACTCCCAGGCGTCCAGGTGACGCCGGGTCAGGGGCGGGGCGGCTGTTACTTGATCAGGTAGATGGTCGCGAACAGGCCGATCCACACGACGTCGACGAAGTGCCAGTAGTAGGACACCACGATCGCCGCCGTGGCCTGCTCGTGGGTGAAGCGCCGCGCCGCGTAGGTCCGCCCGAGGACCAGCAGGAAGGCGATCAGACCACCCGTCACGTGGAGGCCGTGGAAGCCGGTGGTCAGGTAGAACACCGTGCCGTACGGGTCCGAGGACAGCGACAGGCCGTCCTTCTTGACCAGCTCGGTGTACTCGAAGATCTGGCCGCCGATGAAGACGGCGCCCATCACGAAGGTGATCGCGAACCACGAGCGCAGCTTCTTCACGTCACCGCGCTCGGCGGCGAACACGCCGAGCTGGCAGGTGAGCGAGGAGAGCACCAGGATCGTGGTGTTGACCGAGGAGAACGGCACGTTGAGGGCGTGGGCCTTCTCGTGCCAGAACTCGGCGCCCTTGACCGAGCGGAGGGTGAAGTACATCGCGAACAGGGCCGCGAAGAACATCAGCTCCGAGCTCAGCCAGACAATGGTTCCGACGCTGACCAGGTTCGGCCTGTTGACCGCTCCGTGCGCGTGTCCGGTTTCTGTTGCTGTTGCTGTCGCCACGACGGACATTATGTCGGTCCCTTATTCCGTCTTCACGCCGGGGGGTCTCCCTCGGAGTGTCCGGTGCGTGCGGTATGCCCCGCTCCCGCGCCGCCCGTTTTCTGACGGTTGTTCGGACCGGGTGAGCGAACTGCGCCGACGGGGTGACTCCCGGGCGCGGCGGCTTGAGCGAGATCGCGTCGGGGACTCTCCAGGAGGCCCGCGCCGGAGTAGCATGCGCCCGAGGACGTGGCCCGGGTCACACTGGGCCGTTCGGTCCGGCCGTCAGGCGTTCGGCCGAGGCCGTCAGGGCGCGCCCCGCGGAACGGGCGTGCATATAAGAGGACGAGCACCAGGAAGCAGGGGACATGGCGCAGCACTCCGACGAGACGCTCACCGTTCTCGTCTACAGCGACGACCGCAACACCCGCGAGCAGGTCGCCCTCGCCCTCGGCCGGCGCCCCGCCGCGGACCTCCCGGCGGTCGAGTACCTGGAGTGCGCCACCGCCCCCGCGGTGCTGCGCGCCCTGGAGAAGGGCGGCGTCGACCTGTGCGTCCTGGACGGCGAGGCCGTCCCGGCCGGCGGGCTCGGCCTCACCCGGCAGTTGAAGGACGAGATCTACGGCTGCCCGCCCGTGCTGGTCCTGATCGGCCGCCCGCAGGACTCCTGGCTCGCCGCCTGGAGCCGCGCCGACGCCGCGCTCTCCCACCCGGTCGACCCGGTCCCGCTCGCCGAGGCCGCGACCACGCTGCTGCGCGCCCGGCTGGCCCGCCGCGCCCCCGCCGGGCGCTGACCGTCCCGGCCGACCGTCTCACCGGCGCGTCTCACCTGGAGAGAAGGGGACGGCAACTCGCGGCGGCCGTCCCCGCTCGCTCGATAGGCTGACGTCACTCCCCGGGGACGCCCCGGGACGACTGACGAGAGCTGGAGACCGGGCCATGGTGAACGCGCACTCTGCGAACGGCGGTAGCGACCCCGCGCAGGTGGTCCGCACCTGGCCCGACCTGCTGAGCTCGCTGCTGGGCGGCCAGGACCTCGCCCAGGCCGACACCGCCTGGGCGATGGACCGGATCATGACCGGCGAGGCCAGCCCCGTGCAGGTGGCCGGCTTCCTGGTCGCCATGCGCGGCAAGGGCGAGACCGTCGAGGAGATCTCCGGCCTGGTCGAGGCGATGTACGCGCACGCCCTCCCGCTGGACATCCCCGGCCCCGCCGTCGACATCGTCGGCACCGGCGGCGACCGGGCCAGGACCGTCAACATCTCCACCATGTCGGCGGTGGTCGCGGCCGCCGCCGGGGCGAAGGTGGTCAAGCACGGCAACCGGGCCTCCTCCTCCGCGTCCGGCTCCTCCGACGTGCTCGGGCGGCTCGGGATCAACCTGGACCTCTCCGCCGAGCGGGTCGCGCAGGTCGCCGAGGAGGTCGGGCTGACCTTCTGCTTCGCGGCCAAGTTCCACCCGTCGATGCGGCACACCGCCCAGGCGCGGGCCGAGTTGGCCGTCCCGACGGTCTTCAACATCCTCGGCCCGCTCACCAACCCGGCCCGGGTCACCTCGCACGCCGTCGGCTGCTTCGACACCCGGCTGGCCGGGCTGATCGCCGGGGTGCTCGCCCGGCGCGGCGCGCAGGGACTGGTCTTCCGGGGGGACGACGGGCTCGACGAGTTGACGGTCACCACCACCTCCCGGGTCTGGGTGATCAGGGACGGCGCCGTCACCGAGACCTCCTTCGACCCGCGGGACGTCGGGATCGAACCGGTCGGGATCGAGGCGCTGCGCGGCGCCGACGCGGAGTACAACGCGGAGGTGGCGCGGCGCGTCCTCAACGGCGGGGCCGGACCGGTGCGCGACGCCGTCCTGCTCAACAGCGCCGCCGCGCTGGTGGCCCTGGAACTCACGGACGCGCCGCTGACGGAACAGCTCGCCGCCGCGATGGAGCGCACCGCGCGGGCGATCGACTCGGGCGCGGCGGGGGCGCTGCTGAAGCGCTGGGCCGAGGCGACACAAGCGAGTTGAGGCGGGAGGCAAAAGCAGGGGCCCGGGGAACGGCGGGGCCGAGAGGCTGATCGCCGGAACACAGTGGGGCGCTACGGGGCTGTCGCCGAAGACCTTCGGCTCGAAACGGCGCAGCGCCTCGCGGCCTGTCGGACGCCAGCCCCTCGGCACCGCCGTTCCCCGGGCCCCTGGAGCTTCGCTCCCTCGGGTCCGGAAGCGCGAAGCCCGGCGGGCTCGCTGTCTCGGGTGGTGGACGGGGGTTGAGACCGGTGGGGGCTCGTGTATGGTTCTGGGTCAGGTCATGAGTGACAGCGCGAAGCCCCAGCTTGCTGTCCGGCAACCCTCCGTCCGTGGCGGGGTGCCCTGGGTGAGGACCGGGCCGTGCGGCGAACCGTCCGCGTGGCAAGCGCGGACTTCCGGCTGACGCACGCCCGGGGTCCTTGTCCCGTGGAGGAGTGCACCCATGTCCGTGACCACCGAGATCTGTGAGCCGCTGGCCGTGCTGGGCCAGGACGTCGAGGTTCCGCTGGCGTCGGGGGAGAAGGTCGGGTACGCGGCGCTGGACTACGCGGCGAGCGCCCCGGCGCTGAAGCGGGTGTGGGACGACGTGGCGGCGTACGCGCCGTACTACGGGTCGGTGCACCGGGGGGCCGGGTACCTGTCGCAGCTGTCGACCGACCTGTTCGAGCAGAGCCGGCGCACCGTCGCGGAGTTCCTGGACCTGCGGGACGGCGACCAGGTGGTGTTCACCCGGGCGACCACCGATTCGCTGAACCTGCTGGCGGGGGCGGTCCCGGCCGGGACCGAGGTGTTCGCGTTCGAGACCGAGCACCACGCCTCGCTGCTGCCGTGGCGGCGCGAGGGCCTGACGGTGCGTTACCTGCGGGCGCCGCGCTCGCACGCCGAGGCGGTGGCCGCGCTGGAGGAGGCGCTGTTGGGCGCGGCGGACGGGCCGAAGCTGTTCTGCGTGACCGGGGCGTCGAACGTCACCGGCGAGCTGTGGCCGGTGCGCCAGCTGACCGCCGTCGCGCACCGGTACGGCGCCCGGGTGGTGCTGGACGCGGCCCAGCTGGCGCCCCACCACCGGCTCTCCGTCAAGGAGTTGGACGTCGACTGGGTGGCGTTCTCCGGGCACAAGCTGTACGCGCCGTTCGGCGCCGGGGTGCTGGCGGGCCGCTCCGACTGGCTGGACGCGGCGGAGCCGTACCTCGCGGGCGGCGGCGCGAGCCGGACGGTGGCCCGGGAGCTGGACGGCTCGGTCGCGGTGGAGTGGCACACCGGCCCGGCCCGGCACGAGGCCGGCTCGCCGAACGTGATCGGCGCGTACGCGATCGCCTCGGCCTGCCGGGCACTGAGCGAGGCGGGCTTCGACGCGCTGGAGGAGCGGGAGCGGGCGCTGGTCGCGAAGCTGACGGCGGGTCTGGCCGAGGTGCCCGAGGTGCGGGTGCTGAACCTGTTCGGCGAGGGCTCGGCCCGGGTCGGCGTGGTGTCCTTCGTGGTGCGCGGCTGGAACAGCTCGCACTTCTCGGCGGCGCTCTCCGCCGAGTACGGGATCGGCGTCCGGGACGGCCTGTTCTGCGCGCACCCGCTGGTGCGCACGCTGCTCGGGGGCGAGGAGGCCGGGCCCAGCGAGTGCGGGGCGCCGGAGCCCTCGCTGCCGGGGGAGCGCAGCCTGAACGCGATCCGGGTCAGCTTCGGCGCCGGCACCCCCGTCGAGCACGTGGACCGGTTCCTGACCGCCGTCCGCGAGCTGGTCAACGACGGCGCGAAGTGGAACTACCGCAGCGAGGGCGGCCGTTGCGTGGTCGACACCGGGCGCTGAGTCAGCCGTCCAGGCCGAGCGAGAACGCGGCCTCCAGGTCGACCTGCGAGTAGGTGCGGAAGGCGATGTGGGTCTCGGTGCCGGAGACGCCCGGGACCTTGTTGAGGCGGCCGGGGATCACGTCGGCCAGGTCCTCGTGGTTGCGCACCCGGACCATGGCGACCAGGTCGTAGGTGCCGGTGACGGAGTAGACCTCGCTGACGCCCTCGATGGCGGCGATCGCCTCGGCGATCTCGGGGATCCGGTCGACGTCGGTGTTGATGAGGACGATCGCGGTGATCACTGAGCAACTCCTGTTCGAGAAGGTGCGCCCAGGGTATCGCCCGCCGGACGGGCGGCCCAGGCGAACAGCCAGCCCGTCAGGAAGCCGATCACGTGCACCAGGTACGCCACCCCGGAGCCGCCGGCGCCGACCGACCAGAACTGCAGGGCGAACCACAGGCCGAGCACCAGCCAGGCCGGGAAGCGCAGCGGGAGGAAGAGCAGCAGCGGCACCAGGGCGGTCACCCGGGCCTTCGGGTACAGCCGCAGGTAGGCCCCGAGCACCCCGGCGATCGCGCCGGACGCGCCGACCAGCGCGCGGGTGCCGTCCGCGGTGTGCGCCTCGGCCAGTGCGTAGCCGTAGGTGGCCAGGTAACCGATCGCCAGGTAGCCGACCAGGAACCGGACCCGCCCCAGCCGGGCCTCCACGGCCGGGCCGAAGACGAACAGGAAGAGCAGGTTGCCGATCAGGTGCATCCAGCCCGCGTGCACGAACAGCGAGGTCAGCACCGACAGTTCGGGGCTCTTGCCCGGGGTCGGCGGCAGCGCGCAGCCCGGGGCCGCCGGGGGCAGCGCGGACAGCTGGGCCGCCGACAGCGGGTGCCCGCCCAGCAGTTCGGCGGGGACCGCGCCCCAGCGCTGCTGGTAGCGCTGCTCGGCGCAGGCCCGGGCGTCGCCGCTGCCGTACAGCGGGTTCGGACCGGCCGGGCCGACCAGCAGCACCAGCGCGGACACCGCGATCAGCAGGTACGTGACGGCCGGGGTGCGGACGGCCCGCTCGGCCGCCGGCGAACCGGCCCGGGCGGGGGCGGAGAGCACCATACCGGTCAGCATTCCTCGGGGGCGTGCCCCCGACACCGGGCGCTGCTCCGGACGGGTGGGCGTCCGGGCTGTGGACCGGAACCCGGCCGTCTCGGCGCAGGCAATAGGCTGGAGGCCCGGAACCGGGACCAGCCGAGAGGGACCACACTGATGACCATTGCCGCGCCGACCGCCGAGACCCGCTGGCGCTGCACCCTGTGCGGCAACCTGACCCGCTTCGACGTCACCCGTTCGTCCCGGGTGACCGACTTCGTGCACTTCGACCTCGCCGGGGAGTCCAAGGTCGAGGAGACCCAGGTGCTCGCCGAGACCATCGAGTCGGTCCGCTGCCGCTGGTGCAACGCCGTCGACCAGGTCGAGCTGGTGGCCCGCCCCGGCGCCGACGAGCCCGGGGACGGCGCCGCCGAGCAGGGCTGACCCGCCCCCCACCGCCCCGCGCCCCCGTCCGCCCGGACCGGGGGCGCGGGGCGGACGCGTCGGTGGGGGTGGTGTCGGTGCGGCACGGTAGACGGGACAATCGACAGCAGCGGCGGAACGACCCCCCGCCCGGCGCCCGCCGGGAGGGACCCGCCCGGACCAGGATCGGAGCCGAGGACAGTGGCGGAGGCAGCGAACGCGCCCGCGGGTCCGGACGGGACCGCGCCCGCCCCGGGCCCGGACAACACCCCCGGTACGGACACCCCCGGTACGGACGAGGGCTCCTCGCGCCCCCTCCCCGAGGGGGTGCGCCGCCGGGTGGTCGGCCTCGCCTCCGACGCGCTGGGCGCCGTCGCCGTCGGCGAACTCCCGCCCGCGCTGCGCCCGTACGCCAAGTTCACCCCCGCCCGCCGGGCCAAGTACGCGGCGACCGCGCTGGCGGCCGCGCTGGAGTCCGACCCGGCGTTCCGGGTCCGGATAGCCGACCGCCTGCGGCTGGGCCAGCCGGACCTGGTGCGCGCCCTGGAGGCCGGCACCGCGCCCGCCGCCGCCGACCCGATGGACGTCGCGGCCGCCGCCTACCTGGTGCGGCCGGCCGGCTGGGCCCGGCTGGTCGAGGAGGCCGGCGAGGAGGCCGGGCGGGTCGACGCCGAGGGCGCCGCCGCCGAGGCCGTCCGGCTGGCCGAGAAGCTCCAGGAGGAGCTGGCGGAGGCCCGGGCCGCCGCCCGGGCCGAGGCGGAGCGGCAGCGCGCCGAGTCCGAGGGGGTCCGCAAGGAGGCCGAGTCGCTGCGCCGCAAGGTCCGCTCGCTGGAGGCCGACACCCGCCGGGCGCAGGCCGAGAGCCGGAGGCTGGCGGGGGAGTTGGAGGCCGCGAAGGCGGCCGCGGCGGCCGAGCGCAGCGCCGCCGAGAGCGAGTCGCGCCGGCTGCGGCACCGGGTCGCCGAGTTGGAGGCGGCGGTGGAGAACGGCCGCCGCACCGCCCGCGAGGGCCGCAGCGTCGAGGACATGCGGCTGCGCCTGCTGCTGGACACCCTGCTGCAGTCCGCGCAGGGCCTGCAGCGGGAGCTGGCGCTGCCGGTGACGGCGCTGCGCCCGGCGGACCTGGTGGAGGCGGTCGAGCCCGGCTCGGCCTCGCCGCACGACGTGGCCCGGCGCGGCCTGGCCGAGGACGACCCGGCGCTGCTGGACCAGCTGCTGGCGATCCCGCAGGTCCACCTGGTGGTGGACGGCTACAACGTCACCAAGACCGGCTATCCCCAACTGCCGCTGGAGCAGCAGCGGATGAGGCTGCTGGGCGGCCTGGCGATGCTGGCCCAGCGCACTCAGGCCGAGGTGACCTGCGTGTTCGACGGCCAGGACCTGGACGTGCCGGTGATCATGGCGCCGCCGCGCGGGGTGCGGGTCCGGTTCAGCCGGACCGGGGAGACCGCGGACGAGCTGATCCGCCGGCTGGTCCGGGCCGAGCCGCAGGGGCGGCCGGTGGTGGTGGTCTCCGCCGACAAGGAGGTCGCGGACGGGGTGCGCAAGGCGGGGGCCCGGCCGGTCGCCTCGGTGCTGCTGCTGAACCGGCTGTCCCGGGGCTGAGCTGGGCCGACGCCCCGTCAGGACACCGCCCGGTGACCGGAGTGTGTCGGTGTGGTGAAGGCGGGCCGGGAAGCGGTCCGGGGCCGCCCCGGGAGTGGACGCGGGACAGCGACTTCACTAGGGTCTGGCGTCAAACCTATATTCCGGATTTCACTCCCCCGGGTGAGTCCAGCAGGAAGAAGGAGCTCCCCCTTGGCCTCCCACCGCCGTCCCAAGCAGCCGAGCCGTGCGCGGGTGTCCGTGCTCACCGCTGCCGCCGCGACCGCGGTCGCCCTGTCGGCCCAGGTGAGCGCGCACGCCGCGCCCGCCCAGCCGAGCAAGGACGAGGTCAAGGCGCAGGTCGACAAGCTGCTGGACGAGCAGGAGCAGGCCGCCGAGAAGTACAACGGCGCCAAGGACCGGGCCGACCAGCTGCGCAAGCAGGCCGACCAGCTGCAGGACCAGGTCGCCCGCAGCCAGCAGCAGTTGACCGAGCTGGCCTCCGGGCTGGCGGCGGTGGCCGGCGACCAGTACCGGCAGGGCGGCGTCGATCCGTCGATGCAGCTGATGCTCTCCTCCGACCCGGACAAGTACCTCACCCAGGCCGCCTCCTTCGACCAGGCCGCCAGCACCCAGGCCGAGACGCTGAAGTCGCTCAAGGACCAGCAGCGCCGCCTGGACCAGCAGAAGGAGGAGGCCGCCCAGGTCCTGCACGAGCTGGACGGCCAGACCCAGGCGCTGAACGACGCCAAGAAGGACGTGCAGACCAAGCTGCAGGAGGCGCAGAAGCTGCTCAACCAGCTCTCTGCGGCCGACCGCGCGGCCATCCTGCGCGGCACCGACGGCGCGGCCTCGCGCGGCGCCTCCCGGATCGACCCGTCCACCCTGCCGCCGGCCTCCGGCTACGCCGCGACCGCGGTGTCGGCCGCGCTCAGCAAGCAGGGCGCGGCGTACGTGTGGGGCGCCACCGGCCCGAGCACCTTCGACTGCTCCGGCCTGATGGTGTGGGCGTACAAGCAGGCCGGCGTCGGCCTGCCGCGCACCTCGCAGGCGCAGGGCAGCTACGGCACCAACGTCGGCAAGGACTGGTCCAACGCGCTCCCCGGCGACCTGGTGATCTACTACGGCGACCAGCACCACGTCGGCATGTACATCGGCAACGGCATGGTGGTGCACGCGCCGCACACCGGCGACGTGGTGAAGGTGATGAAGGTCGACGCGATGCCGATCTCCACCATCCGCCGGGTCTGACCCCGCGCGGGTTCCGTTCTGACGGTCCGAAGAATCGGACATATGCCCCCAGTGGGCGACAATTGACGCGATGTGACACGCCCGGGCGGTCGAGATCCTGCTGTGATCTGCGACACGCCCGGCGTCGCGTTTCCGGGCCGAATCGCGGGGTGAATCCCGCATTGGGTAACTCCGTGATCACGTTCGGTCATATTTTCAAAAGAATTTGATCCAGAATCAGATTTTCTTCCGACAAGGATTTGAACGGATCACGGATCGGTTACTAGGGTCTTACCTCGACCACCGCAGAGTCGATCGCCCAAGGGGGGCGGCGGCGGAGGTCGCCGCCGAGTCCGTGACGCAGCGGGCAGACCGTCAACACCGGGTCTGCCGACGGGGATACCCCAGCCGGGGTGCTGTCGAACGGAGCCGGGGAACCACGTTCCCCCGGGGTGAATCGGTGCCAGGTCCGGCCGCCTCGGCGGTCGGTGAGGCACCGTAGGGCTTCTTCCGGCCCGAACCCGTCAGCTCACCCGGTAGGCGGTGTGAGGAAGAAGGAGTCCGCCTTCGTGGCGTCCCATCGTCGTCCCAAGCCCGCCAGTCGTACCCGGGTCTCGATTCTCACCGCCGCCGCGGCCACCGCCGTCGCGCTCTCCGCCCAGGGCGGGGCGCACGCCGACCCGGCGCCGACCAAGGACCAGGTCAAGGCGCAGGTCGACCAGCTCAACGAGCAGGCCGAGGTCAAGACCGAGAGCTACAACGGCGCGGTCGAGAAGCAGCAGGAACTGCAGAAGCAGGTCGGGCAGTTGCAGGACCAGCTGGCCCGCCAGCAGGAGCAGGTCACCACCGTTCAGCAGAGCCTGGCCGGGATCGCGGGCGAGCAGTACCGGACCGGCAACGTCTCGCAGACCATGCAGCTGATGCTCTCCAGCAGCCCCGACGCCTTCCTCGGACAGGCCGGGACGCTGAACGCCGTCGGCTCCACCCAGGCGGACCTGCTGAAGAGCTTCAAGGCCGAGCAGGCCAAGCTCGACGGCCGGCGCAAGGAGGCGGAGGCCAAGCTCGCCGAGCTGGACACCACCACCAAGGCGCTGAAGGCCGACAAGGACGACATCCAGGCCAAGCTCGCCCAGGCCCGCGACCTGCTCAACACGCTCACCCAGAAGGAGCGCGACGAGCTCGCCGCCGCCGAGGCGAAGGCTGCCTCCGACTCCCGGGCGCAGGCCGAGCGGGCCTCCCGGGACACCGCCCGCCCCGACCTGAACGCCCCCGCGCCCAGCGGCTTCTCCGGCAACGCGCTCGGTGCGGCGACCTCCAAGATCGGCAGCTGGTACTCGTACGGCGCGACCGGCCCGACCACCTTCGACTGCTCCGGCCTGATGCAGTGGGCCTACGCGCAGGCCGGCGTGTCGATCCCGCGCACCTCGCAGGCCCAGGCGAGCGCGGGCACCAACATCGGCAGCAACATCGCCGACGCCCGCCCGGGCGACCTGATCATCTACTACGGCGACATGCACCACGTCGGCATGTACGCCGGCAACAACCAGATCGTGCACGCGCCGCACACCGGCGCGCAGGTCCGCTACGAGTCGGCCACCTCGATGCCGATCAACCGGATCGTCCGGATCTGACGGCCCGTCCGAGGCGCTCGGCCCGGTACCCCGCACGGGGTGCCGGGCCGCTTCCGTTCGGATGTCCGATTCGCGGTCGAATATTCGGGACTGTCGGGGTTTGGACTGGATCGGCCGGACTCGCTAACCTCTGCCCCCGGGCCCCCGCGAGGACGGCCGCCCGATCCACGGGCGGCGGCGGAGGCCGGCCGCAGGAACGGAGTCGTCGCGCGTGTCCGTGCATCGTCGCCCCCCACTGCCCGGTGTCCAGCGCCTCGCCCGCGCCCTGGCGCTGACCGCCGCCGCGACCGGCGCGCTCGGCCTCACCGTCGGCGCGGCCGGTGCCGCCCCGGCCGACCCGCCGAGCCGCAGCGAGGTCAAGGCCCAGGTCGACCAGCTCTACGAGGAGGCCGAACGGGCCTCCGAGACGTACAACGCCGCGCAGGAGCAGCTCAAGCGCCTGCAGACGGAGGCCGGTTCGCTGCAGAACCAGGTCGCCGCCGGGCAGGACGAGCTGAACCGGACGCGCGGTGCCCTGGCCGCCGTCGCCGCCGCCCAGTACCGGTCCCAGGGCCTGGACCCCGCGGTGCGGCTGATGCTCGACAACGATCCCGCCGCCTACCTGGCCGGGGCCCGCTCGCTCGACCAGGCCACCGCCCGGCAGGACGACGCCCTGCACGAACTCGCCGACCGGCAGCGCCGGTTGGACCAGCGCCGGCAGGAGACCACCGCCAAGCTGGCCGAACTGGAGGGCGTCCGGCAGCACCTGGCCGCCGCCAAGGACGAGGTCCGGGAGCGGCTCGGCAAGGCGCAGCGGCTGCTCAACAGCCTGGCCCCCGCCGAGCGGGTCCGGCTGGCCGCCGACGACGCCCGGGAGGCCGAGCAGCGCGCCACCCGGGGCACCGACCGGCTCGACCTCGGCGACCAGCCGCCGTCCTCCGACCGGGCCGCCGCCGCGCTGCGGGCCGCCATCTCCAAGATCGGCTCGCCGTACGTCTACGGATCGACCGGGCCCAGTACCTTCGACTGCTCCGGTCTGATGTACTGGGCGTGGCGGCAGGCCGGAGTGACCCTGCCGCGGACCTCGCAGGAACAGGCCTCGGCCGGCCGGCGGGTGAGCCTCGCCGACGCCCGGCCCGGAGACCTGGTGATCTTCTACAGCGACAGGCACCACGTCGGCATGTACGCCGGCGGGGGCGTCGTCGTGCACGCGCCCTACCCCGGCGCCCGGGTCCGCTACGAGAGCGTGAGCGCGATGCCGGTCAACACGGTGGTGCGGGTCTGAGCCTCACCGACGATCCCCTGGTCACCGACCTGCCGCCGCGGGCGCCGCAGGTCGGTGCTCCGCTGTCCCGGCGCGCCGCGCTGCTGCTGGCCGCGGCCGGCGCGGCCCAGCTCTCGCTGCCCGGGGGCGGCCCGCCCCGGGCCCCCGCCATGGCCCTCCCGTCCGCCGCGCCGACCCCGACCGGCGTCCGCGAGGAGGTGGCCCGGGTGCTGGCCGCCCGGGCCGCCGCCGTCCTCGGTCGGGATGCGGCCGGGCTGGCGGCGGTCGCCGCGGCCGGCGCCGAGGAGGCCGACCGGGACCTGCTGGCCCGCACCGCCGGGCTGCGCCTCGCCGCGTACACCCTGAAGCCGGCCGCCTTCGCCGAGCCGGCCGCCGGCGCCGCCGAGCTGAGCGTGGCCGCCGAGCTGGGCTACCGGATCGAGGGCGTCGACGACTACCCGGCGCTGCTGGAGCGGCGGGTCCGGCTGGTCCGCGAGCCGGCCGGCTGGCGGGTGGCCGGCGAGACGCCGTCCGGTGCCGCCGCCCCCTGGGACCTCGGCACGGTGCGGGCCGTGGACGGGCGGTACAGCCTGGTGCTCGGCCTCGGCGAGGAGGCCGAGCTGACCGCGCTGGCCGAGCTCGCGGACCGCGCCGCCCCCGTGGTCCGGGCCGTCTGGGGCGACTGGAGCCCGCCCCGGCTGCTGCTCGAACTCCCGCTCACCGAGCAGCAGTTCGCCACCCGGATGGACGTCTCCGCGGACGCCTACCAGGGCATAGCCGCGGTCACCCTGGCGGTCGGCGGCGCCCCCGTGCACACCCCCGCCGACCGGATCGTGGTCAACCCCGACGCCTACCGGCAGCTCAGCGAGCTCGGCCGCCGGGTGGTGGTCACCCACGAGGCCACCCATGTCGTCACCCGGGCCGACACCCGGCCCTGGACGCCGCTCTGGCTCTCCGAGGGCGTCGCCGACTACACCGGCTACCAGGGCACCGGCCGGACCCTGCGGCAGATCGCCCCCGAGCTGGCCAAGGACGTGCAGGCCGGCCGGATGCCCGCCGAACTGCCCGCCGACCCGGCCTTCGCGGCCGGCTCGGCCGGCATCGCCCAGGCCTACGAACTCGCCTGGCTGGCCTGCGACCTGATCGCCCGCCGCTGGGGCCAGGACCGGCTGGTCGCCTTCTATCGGACGGTCGGGCAGTTCGGCGCCGGCGGCCTGGACCGTGCGATGCGGTCCCAACTCGGGCTCGGCATCGCCGAGTTCACCAAGGACTGGATCACCGAGGTGGCCAGACTGAAGAGCTGACGGACCGTCAGCGCTCCAGTGCCGCGTCCAGGCCGGCCGCGTCCAGGAACGCCGTGTGGGTGCCCGCCGTGGTGCAGGCGAAGGCCCCGGCGACCGCGCCCGCCCGCATGCACTCCTCGACCGGGCGGCCCGCCAGCCGCTGCCGCAGGAAGCCCGCCACGAAGGCGTCGCCCGCGCCGTTGCTGTCCACGACCGGCGCGCCCGGGTCGGCCGCCGGGAAGTGCCGGGGCGCGGCGTCCGCGCGGGTCAGCAGGAAGGAGCCGTGCGCGCCCGCGGTGGCCACCACCAACTCGGCCCGGCCCTGCTCCAGCACCGCGCGCATCACCGCCTCCGGGCGGTTGTCCAGGCCCGCCGCGGAGAGGAACACCAGGTCGGAGCGGAGCGCGTAGTACCGGTGGTGCTCGTCGGTGCCGTTCCAGGCGTGCAGGTCGGTGGAACTGCTGCGGCCCAGGCGCTCGACGTCCGGGTACATCTCCCGGTTGACGCCGGTGATCGACAGGTGGACGTGCGCCGAGCGCTCCAGCAGCGGCAGCCAGAACGCGCGCGGCAGCCGGGCGTCCGCCGGGTGCCGGCCGTCGTAGAAGGAGAACCGCAGGCCGTCCCGGTCGACCAGGTTGACGCTGCGCGGGGTGCCCGCCGGGGCGGGCAGGTGGCTGAAGTCCAGGCCGCGCCGGGCGTACTCGGCGAGCACCAGGGCGCCCTGCGGGTCCTCGCCCAGGAAGTCGGCGAACTTGGTGCGCAGGCCCAGCGCGTGGCAGCCGAGGGCGACGCCGTTGCCGGTGTGCGCCGGGTAGTCCAACACCGGGGGGACGCCCACCGAGTCGCGGCCGGTGGGGACCTCCAGCCGGTCCACCCGCACGATGGTGTCCACGCCGACGCCGCCGACGATCAGGATGTCGTAGTCGATCATCCGGCGATGGTGGCAGCGCGGAACCCCCCGCTGCAAGAGCTTCCAGCAACTTGCGACGGGGGGTTCCGGACGGGTGCGGGGTCAGGCCCGGTCGGCCGGGGCCAGGTCGTCCAGCAGGTCCTGCTCGTAGGCGATCCCCGGCCGGACCGGGTACTGCGGCGCCACCTGGTCGGTCGGCAGCACCACCGTGGTCAGCGCCTCCCGGCGGCGGGTCGAGCGCCACAGCCGGTACCCCGACAGCACCGTGGTCACCAGCAGCAGCACGTTGCGGGCCGTCAGCACCAGCACGCCGCCCAGCTCGCTCCGGTTCACCGCCCCGAACATGACCGGGAACTCCAGCGTGGTCAGCACCGCCGTCACCAGCACCAGTACCGCCACCGGGCGCTGGCTGGTGCCGCGCACCGTCAGGCAGACCGCCGCCAGGCCGACCACCCAGATCATGTACTGCGGGCTGATCACCCGGCTGGTCGCCGTGAAGACCAGCAGCGCGCACAGCGCCGCGTCGAAGGTGGTCGCCGTCGTCCAGCGGGCCGCCCGCAGACGCCACACCAGCAGCCAGCCGAAGCCGGCCACCGACAGGCCCACCATCACCTTCGAGATCACCTGCACCCACGGGCCGAGGAACTCCACCGAGCCGTAGTTCATCGTCACGGTGCCGTGCCACGACCCCGCCAGCTTGGCGAAGTGCAGTGGCAGCGCGCCCACCGACTCGATCTCGATCCCGCGCTCCGACTGGAACTTCAGGAACTCGAACGCCCCGTTCATCCCCGCCGTCAGCAGGAACCCCAGCGCGGCCGCGAACGCCACCGCCGAGGTCCACGCCCGCCTGGTCCGGCGGCCGCGCGGCGTGCCGATCAGCGCCAGCAGCGGCCACACCTTCAGCAGCCCGCCCAGGCCCAGCAGCACCCCGCCGAGCGCCGGGCGGCGCAGCATCACCAGCAGGCCCGCGATCGCCAGCGCCGTCACGATGATGTCGTAGCGGCAGTACACCGTCGGCCCGAGCAGCGGCACGCCCACCACCCAGTACCAGCCGCCCAGGTAGCTGCGGCCCTTGCGGACCCCGGCGCGCATCAGCAGCGCCATCGCGGCCGCGTCCACCACGCCGCACACCACCCAGAACGACACCAGGTACGACCAGGGCAGCAGCCCCGGCGCCAGCATCACCAGCGCCGCGCCCGGCGGGTACTGCCAGGTCACGTCGTCCAGCGGGAAGGTGCCGGTGCGCAGCACCTCGTACCAGCTGTGGTAGATCACCGAGACGTCCGCGGTCACGTCCGTGCTGGCGATCCGCAGCACCCCGGCGACCACCAGCACGATCAGGGTCCGGGACACCGCCCAACCGGCTCCCAGCGCCCACAGCGGACGGCGGCTCGGCGCGGGCACGGCGGGCAGGACCGGGGACTCCGGACTGCCGGGCCGCTCGGCCTGGGCTGACTCCACTGCGCTCCTTCGGGTCGTCGGGTGCGTACCGGGGCCCGGGGCGCGGGCACGGCGGTGCCGGTGCCGGCGGGTACACCGGTAAGGACCGTACCCGCCCGCGAGCGGTTGCGCGGGCCGTCCGGCAATTCACCGAGCCGTGCCCGAACCGCCCGCGCCGCCGCCGTTCCCACCACCACCGCCGGCGGTGGCGGGCCGGGCCCCGGCGCACGGGCACGGTGACCTATCGTACGGACCACGCACAGGTACTCCGAGCACCCCCGACCGAGCGAGCCGCGGCCATGTACAAGACACTCATCGTCACCAACGACTTCCCGCCCAGGCCCGGAGGCATCCAGGCGTTCGTCCACAACATGGCCGTACGCCAGCCCGGCGGCTCGATCGTGGTGTACGCCTCCACCTGGCGGGACGGCACCGAGGTGGCGAAGTTCGACGCGGAACAGCCCTTCCCGGTGATCCGCGACCGGACGAACATGATGATTCCCACACCGCGGGTCACCCGGCGGGCCGCCGATATCCTCCGGGCGGAGGGCTGCACCTCGGTCTGGTTCGGTGCCGCCGCCCCGCTCGGCCTGACGGCCCCCGCGCTCCGCCGGGCCGGCGCCGAGCGGCTGCTCGGCATGACGCACGGGCACGAGGCCGCCTGGGCCCAGCTGCCCGGCTCCGCGCAGCTGCTGCGCCGGATCGGGGCCGGCACCGACGTGCTCACCTACCTCGGCGAGTACACCCGCTCCCGGATCGCCCGGGCGGTCGGCCCCGCCGCGGCCGCCCGGATGGTCCAACTGCCGCCCGGCGTCGACGAGTCCACCTTCCGCCCGGACTCCGGCGGGGCCGCCGTCCGGGCCCGGCTCGGGCTCACCGACCGGCCGGTGGCGGTCTGCGTCTCGCGGCTGGTGCCGCGCAAGGGCCAGGACACCCTGATCCGGACCTGGCCGCGGGTGCTGGCCGCGCACCCCGACGCGGTGCTGCTGATCGTCGGCGGCGGGCCCTACCGGGCCGAGCTGGAGAAGCTGGTCGACACCGTCGGGGTCCGGCCGTCCGTGGTGTTCACCGGCGCGGTCCCCTGGGCGGAGCTGCCCGCCCACTACGGCGCGGGCGACGTCTTCGCCATGCCCTGCCGCACCCGGCGCGGCGGCCTGGACGTCGAGGGCCTCGGCATCGTCTACCTGGAGGCCTCCGCGACCGGCCTCCCGGTCGTCGCCGGGGACTCCGGCGGGGCGCCGGACGCCGTCCGCGAGGGCGTCACCGGCTACGTGGTGCCCGGGAAGGACGGGGAGGTGCTGCTCGCGGAGCGGCTGGTGCGGCTGCTCGGCGACGAGGCGCTGCGCCGCGAGCTGGGCGGGGCCGGGCGCGACTGGGTGCACGCGGCCTGGCGCTGGGACATGCTCGCGGAGCGCCTCACGGGGCTGCTGCAGGCGCGCTAGGACGGGGACGGACGCGAAAACCGGGGGCGCGGAAATCCTCAGCGCCCCCGGTGTTCTGCCCTATCGCGTGTAGAGCGCCTCGATCTCGGGGGCGAAGTCCTTGAGGACGACGTTGCGCTTGAGCTTGAGCGAGGGGGTGAGGTGGCCGCTGGCCTCGGTGAAGGTGGTGGTGAGGAGGCGGAACTTCTTCACCGCCTCGGCGTGCGAGACGGCCTGGTTGCCGTCGTCGATCGCGGACTGGACGGCGGCGAGCAGGTCGGGGTCCTCGCGGAGGTCGGCGACCGTCGCGTCGGCGGGCTTGCCGTGCAGGGCCTTCCAGCGCGGGAAGAACTCGTCGTCGACGGTGACCAGGCAGGCGATGAAGGGCTTCCGGTCGCCGACCACCATGACCTCGCCGACGATCGCGTGGGCGCGGATCCGGTCCTCGATCACGGCGGGGGCGACGTTCTTGCCGCCGGCCGTGACGATGATCTCCTTCTTCCGGCCGGTGATCCTCAGGTAGCCCTCGTCGTCGAGGGTGCCGAGGTCGCCGGTGGCGAACCAGCCGTCCCGGAGGGCGTCGGCGGTCGCGGTGGGGTTGTTCCAGTAGCCGGTGAAGATCTGCGGGCCCTTGAGCAGCACCTCGCCGTCCTCGGCGATCCGGATCGAGGAGCCGGGCAGCGGCTGGCCGACGGTGCCGATCTTCGGCTTGTCGTCCGGGTTGAAGGAGGTGGCGGCGCAGGACTCGGTGAGGCCGTAGCCCTCCAGGACGGCGAAGCCGATGCCGCGGTAGAAGTGGCCGAGCCGTTCGCCGAGCGGGGCGCCGCCGGAGATCGCGGTCTTGCAGCGGCCGCCGAGGGCGTTGCGCAGCTTGCCGTAGACCAGCTTGTCGAAGACCGCGTGCCGGAGGCGCAGCCCGAGCGAGGGGCCGCCGTTGTCGAGGGCGCGGCTGTAGGCGACGGCGGTGTCGGCGGCGCGGTCGAAGATCTTGCCCTTGCCGTCGGCCTGGGCCTTGGCGCGGGCGGTGTTGTAGACCTTCTCGAACACCCGGGGGACGCCGAGGATCAGGGTCGGCCGGAAGGAGCCGAGCTCGTCGGTGACGTTCTTGATGTCGGAGACGTGGCCGAGCTTGACCGGGGCGATGGCGGCGGCGATCTCGGCGATCCGGCCGAGCACGTGGGCCAGCGGCAGGAACAGCAGGACGGAGGACTCGCCGGTGCGGAACAGCTCGGGCATCCGGGCGGTGACGTTGCCCAGCTCGGACAGGAAGTTGCCGTGGGTGAGCTGACAGCCCTTGGGGCGGCCGGTGGTGCCGGAGGTGTAGACGATGGTGGCGATCGAGTCCGGCCCGGCGAGCACCCGGCGCTCGGCGACCTCCGCGTCCGGGACGTCCTGCCCGGCCCGGGTGAGGGCGGCGATGCCCTCGCGCTCGATCTGCCAGGTGTGCCGCAGCCCGGGGAGCCGGTCGCGGACCTCGGCGACCACCGCGGCGTGCTGGTCGGTCTCGGTGACCACGACGAGCGCGCCGGAGTCGCCGAGGATCCACTGCACCTGCTCGGCGGAGGAGGTCTCGTAGACCGGGACGGTGATCGCGCCGGCCGTCCAGATCGCGAAGTCCAGCAGCGTCCACTCGTAGCGGGTGCGGGACATCACGGCGACCCGGTCGCCCGGGGTGACGCCGGAGGCGATCAGGCCCTTGGCGACGGCGTGCACCTCGGCGAGGAACTGGACGGCGGTGAGGTCCTGCCACCGGCCGTCCGCCTTGCGGCTGAGGACAGCGGTACCCGGGTGCCGCTCGGCGTTCTGGTGGACCAGGTCGGCGAGGTTGCCGTCACTCGGGACCTGGTAGCGGGCCGGAAGGCTGAACTCCTCGAGCAAGACTGCTCCTCGTCTGCGACGCTGCGGGACGACTGGACGTTACTGCTCGGTAGGTGAGTTCGACCAGGGGGGTCGGTCTCGGTGTTCCAATCGTCACACCGCAGGTCGGAAGTGCGGATGGACCACTGGAACCCTACGGCAGTGCGCAGGTGACCCGCCGGTAGGTGCCCGCGCGGGAATCGGGCGGCCCCGCCCGCGATAGCCTCTGCTGGGCGCACAGCAGCACAGGGAGATCGCGGAGGCCGCAATGGCGGAGCACACCAGGTCGAGCATTGTCATCGACGCCACCCCGGCCGAGGTCATGGCGGTGATCGCCGACTTCGCCGCCTACCCGGAGTGGACCGGCGAGGTGAAGGAGATCCAGGTCCTGGAGGACGGCCCGGACGGCCGCGCCGCCCAGGTCCGGCTGCTGCTGGACGCCGGGGCGATCCGCGACGAGCACGTCCTCGCCTACACCTGGGACGGCGACCGCGAGGTCAGCTGGACCCTGGTGCAGAGCCAGATGCTGCGGGCGCTGGACGGCTCCTACGCGCTCGCCCCGCGCGGCGCGGGCGCCACCGAGGTCACCTACCAGCTGGCCGTGGACGTCAAGATCCCGATGCTCGGCATGATCAAGCGGAAGGCCGAGAAGGTCATCATCGACCGCGCGCTGGCCGGCCTGAAGAAGCGCGTCGAGGGCTGACCGGGTCCGTGGCCACCCGCACCGTACTGGTCAGCGGCCCGGAGTCCGCGAGGATCGCCGCCGCCACCGCCCTGCACCACGCCCGGCGCGGCCGCGCCACCCTGCTGCTGGCCGCCGACGACCCGCACCGCGCGGTCGACGACCTGCTCGGCGTCCGGCTCGGCCCCGACCCGGTCGAGCCGGAGCCGCACCTGGCGGCCGCCCGGCTGGACGAGCAGGCCGCGTTCCGCTCCGCGCTGGACGGCTACCGGGACCGGATCGCCCCCGCCCTCGACCTGATCGGCGCCCAGCCGCTCGACCCCGAGGAACTCGCCCCGCTGCCCGGCACCCGCGCCCTCGCCCTGCTGCGCGCGCTGCCCCGGGCCGAGGCCGAGGTGCTGGTGGTCGCCGCCCCGCCGCCCGCCGAGCTGATCGCCACCCTGGCGCTGCCCGCCCAGCTGGAGCGCTACCTGGCCCGGCTGCTGCCCGAGCAGCGGCAGGCCGCCCGGGCGCTGCGCCCGCTGCTGGCCGGGCTGGCCGGCGTCCCGCTGCCCACCGACAAGCTGTTCGAGGCCCGGGCCGCCGCCTCCGCCGCGCTGGCCGGGGCCGCCGCCGCGATCACCGCGCCCGGCACCACCGTCCGGCTGGTGCTGGACGCCGCCCGCCCCGCGCCGCGCACGCTGGCCCGGGTCCGGGCCGGGCTCGCGCTGCACGGCCTGCCGCTGGACGCGGTGGTCGCGCACGGCGCCCTGCCGCTCGCCGCGGCCGGCTCGCCGGACCCCTGGCTGGCCGCCACCGCCGCCCGGCAGCAGGAGCAACTCGACTCCATCGCCGAGCAGTTGGGCGACATCCCGGTGCTGACCGGCCGACAGGGCGACCGCACCCTGGCCGCCCTCGCCGACCGGCTCTATCCGGCCGGGGACCCGCCCCCGCCGGCCCCCGCCGAGCCCCGGGTCGAGGACCGGCTGGCCGCCGAGAACCTGCTGGTCTGGCACCTGCCGCTGCCCGGCGCCGACCGTTCCGAACTCGAACTGCTGCGCCGCGGCGACGAGTTGATCCTGGGCGTGGGCAACTACCGGCGGGTACTGGCACTCCCGTCGGCGCTCCGCCGTTGCACGGTCAGCGGGGCCGGTCTGGCGGACGGGACGCTGTCGGTGCGGTTCACGCCCGATCCCGCGCTGTGGCCGCGCGGCCAGTGAGAGCGACGAGCGGCCGGTGCGGGTGACGGCCGACCGGTGAGAGCGACGAACGGGAGCACGACATGAGCACGGAACAGCCCGGCGGGGGCAGCGACTTCGCGCCGCTGGTGGACGAGGTGCGGAAGTTCGCCGCCGCGCTCGGGGTGAAGGCGGTCGAGGTCGGCGGCCGGCTGCGCGAGTCCAACCCCGAGGTGTACGGCCACCTCGCGGCGGCCGGCGGGGAACTGCTGGCCGCCTACCGGGCCGCGGTGGCCGGGCACGAACGGCGCTGGTCCGGACCCGAACCGGCGGAGGCCGAACGGGTGGATCTGGACGGGGCCGAGGGGACCGCCGACGGCGGGTCCGACAAGTAGTGAAATCGGTGGACCGGTGCCGTCACGCTGCGGCTTCACTGCATTACCGAATGGTACTGTCGATATGACTTATGAAGGCACCATGACCAGTCCACCGGGAAATGCCTTCGGATAATGTACGCCGGACTGTATACGCGGGCGCCCCTCAGCGGGTACCGTCTCCGCTGAGCGGGAACGAGTGAATAGCTGAGGGACACATGGCTCTGACCATCGGCGTGGACGTCGGCGGGACCAAGATCGCAGCAGGCGTCGTCGACGAGTCCGGCGAGATTCTGGCCAAGACCCGGGTGCCCACCCCGGCCGACCCGCAGTGGGCGGTCGACGCGATCGCCCAGGGCGTACGGGAGTTGAAGGAGCAGTTCCCCGGCGCCGCGGCCGTCGGCGTTGGCGCCCCCGGCTTCGTCGACAGCGACCGCTCCACCGTCCTGATGGCCCCCAACATCGCCTGGGAGAACGAGCCCCTCAAGCAGCGCGTCGAGGAGCTCACCGGCCTGCCCACCGTCGTCGAGAACGACGCCAACTGCGCCGCCTGGGCCGAGTTCCGGTTCGGCGCCGCCGCCGACTACCAGGACATGGTCCTGATCACCGTCGGCACCGGCATCGGCGGCGGCATCGTCCTCGACGGCCGGCTGCACCGCGGCCGCTTCGGCGTGGCCGGTGAGATCGGCCACCTCAACATGGTCCCCGACGGCCTCGACTGCGGCTGCGGCGGCCACGGCTGCTGGGAGCAGTACGGCTCCGGGCGGGCGCTGCGCCGCTACGGGCGCGAGCGCGCCGCCGCCGACCCGATCGCCGGCAAGCGGATGCTCGAACTCAACGACGGCGTGGCCGAGACCATCCGCGGCATCCACATCACCGAGGCCGCCGAGGAGGGCGACCCGCTGGCGCTCTCCTGCTACGCGGAACTCGCCGACTGGCTCGGCCGCGGCATGGCCGACCTGGCCGCGCTCTTCGACCCGGCCGTCTTCGTCCTCGGCGGCGGCGTCTCCGACTCCGGGAGCCTGCTGCTCGACCCGGTCGCCGCGAGCTTCGAGCGCTACCTGACCGGCGGCCCGGCCCGGCCCCGCGCCAACGTCGTGCTGGCGTCCATGGGTTCGGCCTCCGGCATCGCGGGCGCGGCGGACCTCGCCCGGATCTGAGCCCCGTCCGGGAGATCGCGTCGTGGCGGCAACTCGCCGTCCGCGGCGCGATCCTGCCGTTCCCCGCGCTCCGGTGCCCGCCCGCCCGACCGCCCTGTTACTGTCGGTCAGGTGACGGACACTGAGGTTGCGTTGGCGTCCTCCGGGGTGGAGCCGGACGGGGCGCGGCGGGTACGGGTGCTGAGTTACAACGTGCGGTCGCTGCGGGACGACCGGGTCGCGCTGGCCCGGGTGATCCGGGCCTGCGATCCGGACGTGGTGTGCGTGCAGGAGTCGCCCCGGTACTGGAAGACCGAGAAGGCGGCGGCCTGGCTGGCGCACAAGACCGGTCTGGTGATCCTGGCCGGCGGCGGCCGGGTCTCGGCCGGGCCGCTGCTGCTGGGCCGGATGCGGGTGGACGTCCTGGAACTGCGCGACACCCTGCTGCCGAAGACCCGCGGACTGCACGCCCGCGGCTTCGCCGGTGCCCTGCTGCGGATCGGCGGATCGCGCCCGTTCTCGGTGACCAGCTGCCACCTGAGCCTCGAACCCGCCGAGCGGCTGCGGCAGTTCGGCCTGTTGCGCCGTCAACTCCGCGACGGCGAGCCGGGGGTGATCGCCGGCGACTTCAACGAGCACCCGGACGGCCCCGGTTGGCGCGCGCTGGCCGAGGAACTGACCGACGCGCACGCGAAGGCCCCGTGGGGCGGGACGTTCACCTCGGTGCCGAAGGAGCCCTACCAGCGGATCGACGGCGTGTTCGCCACCCCGGACATCGAGGTGCTGGGCTGCGGGGTGCCGTACCCGCTGCCGGGCGTCACCGAGGCGGACCTGCGGGCGGCCACCGACCACCTGCCGGTGCTGGCCGCGCTGCGCATCCCCGCCCCGTAACGACCCGGGCGCGGCAGGGGAGTTCAGACGACCGCGCCGCCGCCCGGGTCCTCCGGCTCGTCCTCGTCGCGGTCCTTCATCCGGGACACCAGGGTGCCGAAGCCGCCGAGGAAGGCCAGGAAGCCCACCCAGGCGGGCCAGCCGGAGACCTCGCGCCAGACCACGGCGTCGAACAGCAGCAGCGCGGGCCCGCCGAGCACCGCCAGCCAGGCGAACTTGGCGGTGGTGTCGGCGGCCGGCAGCGGCGGGGGCTCCGGCGGGACGAAGTGGCCCTCGTCCTCGTCCTCGGCCAGCGAGTAGTTCCGGCCGTCCTCGGGACGGGGCACCGGCCGGGGGGTGAAGTCGCCGAGCGCGCCCAGGCTGTTGAGGCCGGGGCCGGCGGCCGGCCGGGCGGGGCGCTCGTGCTGCGCGCGCAGGTTCTCGATCTCCGGCCAGGCCGGGTCGGTCAGGTCCACCGGGTCGTCGAACTGGGCGACCAGCGCCGCGAAGATCGCGTCCTGCTCGGCCTGGCTGCCCGCGGCGGGGCGGCGCGGGGCCGGTTCGGGCGCGGCCTCCGGGGCCTCGGCGGGGGAGTCGGTGGGCGCCGCGCCGTCGCGGGGCAGGTCCTCGTCGTCGTTCGCCTTGCTGGTCTCGTTCACATTCGGCCTTTCAGCCCGAGTGGTTCCCGGCATCGACCGCCGCTGCCGGGGCCAGCCGCCGGACGAAGTCGAGGCTCGCCCCGAGGATCAGACCGGCGTCGTGGTCCAGCGTGGCCACGTGGTAGCTGCGCTCCAGCAGCAGCTCCGTCACATCGGTCGAGGATATCCGGGCGAGCACCGTCGCCGAGTTGCGCGGCGAGACGACGTGGTCCTGCGGACTGTGCAACAGCAGAACCGGCTGGGTGACCGCCGGCATTCCCTGCTGGACGGTCTTCCACAGCCGGGCCAGCGACCAGGCGGCGTGCAGCGGCACCCGGTCGTAGCCGACCTCGACCGCGCCCGGCAGGGCGATGTCGCCGGCCACCCCGGGCAGCGTCGGCAGCAGGTGCCGGAGCACCGGAAGAAGCACCGTCCCGGGGTTGTCGGAACGCACCGAGGGGTTGACGAGCACCAGTCCGGAGATCCGGTCGCCGTGCCGCCGGGCCAGCTCCAGGGTCAGCGCGCAGCCCATCGACAGCGCGCCGACGAAGACCTGCTCGCACCCGGCGGCGAGTTCCTCGAAGGCGGTCTCGACGGTGGCGTACCAGTCCTCCCAGCGGGTCGGCTGGAGGTCCTGCCAGCGGGTGCCGTGGCCGGGCAGCAGCGGCACCGAGACCGCCAGCCCGGCCTCCGCCAGGTGCTCGGCCCAGGGCCGCATGGACTGCGGGGAACCGGTGAAACCGTGGACCAGCAGCACGCCGACCGGCCCGCCCGGACGGCGGAACGGCTCGGCTCCCGGCAACAGCGGCATGCAGGACTCCTGGAGGTGCGGGCAGGTGAGGGTGGCTCGATGGTCCCACGGGCAGGATGCCCCGTACAGAGGCCCGGTACGGGCGCGCACGGTTCGCCGGTGCACGGGGCGGCGGGCGCAGGCATTACGATCGTCCGGTCCGCACAACAGGAGGCCCCGGTTGTTCTACCGACTGATGAAGATGATCGTCGCACCGCTGCTGCGGATCTTCTTCCGGCCGTGGATGGAGGGCGAGGAGAACATCCCGGACGAGGGTCCGGCCATCCTCGCCAGCAACCACCTGTCCTTCTCGGACTCGTTCTTCCTGCCCGCGCTGCTCAAGCGCCGGGTGACCTTCATCGCCAAGGCCGAGTACTTCACCACCCCGGGCCTCAAGGGCCGGCTGACCGCCGCGTTCTTCAAGGGCGTCGGCCAGCTGCCGGTGGACCGCTCGGGCGCCCGCGGCGCCGGCGAGGCGGCGATCCGCAGCGGCATCGCGGTGATCGAGCGCGGCGAGATCTTCGGCGTCTACCCGGAGGGCACCCGCTCGCCCGACGGCAAGCTGTACCGCGGCAAGGTCGGCGGCCTGGCCCGGGTCGCGCTGGCCACCGGCGCCCCGGTGATCCCGGTCGCGATGATCGACACCGAGAAGGTCCAGCCGCCCGGCCAGGTGATGCCCAACTTCGGCGTCCGGCCCGGCATCCGGATCGGCCGCCCGCTGGACTTCTCCCGCTACCAGGGCATGGAGAACGACCGGTTCATCCTGCGCTCGGTCACCGACGAGGTGATGTACGAGATCATGCGGCTGTCCGGCCAGGAGTACGTCGACATCTACGCGACCGCCGCCAAGCGGCAGCTCGCGGACGAGAAGAAGGCCGCGGACGCCGACCGCAAGGCCCAGCAGAAGGCCGACCGGGCCGCCGAGAAGGAGGCCGCCGAGAAGGAGGCGGCCGCCGGGCGGGCGGCGGACCAGGAGAAGGACACCGGGGCCTGAGCGGCCGTCAGGGGGGCGTGCGGGTGGAGCAGCGCGGAGCCGTCGCCGTGCCGGGCAGCGGAGCGGTCGGCACCAGGACGCCGGCGGCGCCCGCCGCGGTCGCGGCCGGCGGCATGTCGGTCGAGCTGCCGCTGTGGCGCGCCATGGGCTACTTCCGGGTGCTCGCGCTGTCCTACGCGGTGCTGCGCTACCTGGCTTCCTTCCACGAGTTCCGGCACCCGGTCTCCGGCTGGATCTTCCTCGGCGCGCTGACGCTGTGGACGCTGGCCTCCACCCGGGCCTTCGCCGGGCCGGACCGCTGCACCTGGCCGGTGCTCGGCACCGACCTGGCGTTCGCCCTGACCGGCATCGGGCTGAGCGGCTTCGCCGACACCGCCGCCCGGATACACGCCGGCGCGCCCACCCTGCCGACCATCTGGGCGGCCGGCACCGTGCTGGGCTTCGCCGGCAAGGGCGGCTGGCGGGCCGCCGCGTTCGCCGGCGGCCTGATCGGCGCCGCCAACATCCTCGGCCACGGCGGGATCAGCGCCGACAACGTGCACAACATCGTGCTGCTGCTGGTCGCGGGCTGCGCGATCGGCTACGTCATCGAACTGGCCCGGGCCAGCGAGGCGGTGCTCACCCGGGCGCTCCAGGTGGAGGCCGCCACCCGGGAGCGCGAGCGGCTGTCCCGGGACATCCACGACGGCGTCCTGCAGGTGCTCGCGCTCGTTCACCGCCAGCAGGGCGACGCCGCCGAGCTGGGCCGGCTGGCCGGCGAGCAGGAGCGGGCGCTGCGGGCCCTGATGACCGGCGCCCGGCTGCCCGAGCAGGACGCCGCCGAGGCGGACCTGCGGGCGCTGCTGGCCCGGCACGCCGACGAGCGGATCACCGTCTCCGCGCCCGCCACGCCGGTGCTGCTGCCCGGCCCGGTGGCGGCCGAGCTGGCCGCGGCGGCCGCCGCCGCGCTGGACAACGTCCGCCGGCACGCGGGGGAGGGCGCCCGGGCCTGGGTCCTGGTCGAGGACGAACCGGAGGCGGTCACCGTCTCGGTCCGCGACGACGGCCCCGGCTTCCCGGCCGGGCGGCTCGCCCAGGCGCAGGCCGACGGACGGCTCGGGGTGGCCCAGTCGATCCGCGGCCGGATGCTCGACCTCGGCGGCACCGCCGAGCTGTACTCGGTGCCCGGGGAGGGCGTCGAGGTGGAACTGCGATGGCCGAGGAGGGGCGCGTGACGGAGGACCGGACCGTCCGGGTGATGGTGGTCGACGACCACCCGATGTGGCGCGAGGGCGTGGCCCGGGACCTGGCCGAGGCCGGGTTCGCGGTGGTCGCCACCGCCGGGGACGGCGAGGAGGCGGTCCGCCGGGCCCGGGCCAGCGGCCCGGAGGTGGTGCTGCTCGACCTCAACCTGCCCGCGCTGCCCGGTGCGGAGGTGTGCCGCCGGGTGGTGGCCGCCGACCCGGCGGTGCGGGTGCTGGTGCTGTCCGCGAGCGGCGAGCACGCCGACGTGCTGGAGGCGGTGAAGGCCGGTGCGACCGGCTACCTGCTGAAGTCGGCCGGTCGGGAGGAACTGCTCGACGCCGTCCGCCGCACCGCGGCCGGCGACCCGGTGTTCACCCCCGGCCTGGCGGGCCTGGTGCTCGGTGAGTTCCGCCGGCTGGCCACCGAGCCCGGCACCCCCGCCCGGCCCGCCGCCCCGCAGCTCACCCCCCGGGAGACCGAGGTGCTGCGGCTGGTCGCCAAGGGCCTGTCGTACCGGCAGATCGCCGACCGCCTGGTGCTCTCGCACCGCACCGTGCAGAACCACGTCCAGAACACCCTGGGCAAGCTCCAGCTCCACAACCGGGTGGAGCTGGTGCGCTACGCCATCGAGCAGGGCCTGGACGAGGAACTGGGCTGACGGCCCGTCAGGGCCGGGCCGCCGCGACGGTGCGCAGCAGGTCGGCGACGATCTCCACCCCCTCGCGGGTGAGCACCGACTCGGGGTGGAACTGGAGGCCGGCGAAGCCCGGGCCGCGCAGGGCGTGCACGTCGCCGGTGGCGGCGTCCCGGGCCAGCTCGACGCCCTCGGCGGCCAGCCGGGCGGCCGTCGCGTCGTCGCAGCGGGCGGTGAAGGTGTTGTAGAAGCCGACGGTCCGCCGGGTGCCGAACAGGTCGACCGTCTCCTGGGCGCCCTGGTACGGCACGGCCTTGCGGGCCAGCGGCAGGCCGAGTTGCGCCGACAGCAGCTGGTGGCCGAGGCAGACCGCGAGCAGCGGCGCGGTGCGGGCGCCGGAGCGGACCGCGGCCAGCGCGTCGGCGGCGATCGGGCGCAGCCGCGCCATCTTGGCGTCGGCCGGGTCGGCGGGGTCGCCGGGGCCGGGGCCGAGCACCAGCGGGCCGGGGTGCGCGGCGACCCGCGCGCGCAGGCCGGGCAGGTCGTGGCGGAGCACCTCGACGGTGTGGCCGAGCGAGCGCAGCAGGTGGCCCAGCATCGCGGTGAAGGTGTCCTCGCCGTCGACCACCAGCACGTGCGCCTCGGCGCCGAGCGGCGCGGCGGGCTGCTGCATCCGCAGCCAGAACGGGGCCAGGCCGGCCCGGCGGGCGTCCAGCGCGGCCTGCACCCGGTGGTCCTCGCCGAGCCGGGGCCGGGGCGCGTTCGCCCCACCGGGCCGGGCCGGGCGGGCGCCGATCGCGGCCAGCACCCCGGCCGCCTTGGCGTGCGTCTCGGCGACCTCGGAGTGCGGGTCGGAGTGCCGGACCAGGGTGGCGCCGACCCGGACCACCAGCGAGCCGTCCGCGGGGTCGATGTCGGCGGCCCGGATGCAGATCGGCGAGTCCAGCTGCTGGCCGCCGCCGGCCGAGCGGCCGATCAGCGCGAGCGCGCCCGAGTAGTAGCCGCGCCCGCCGCGCTCGTACCGGTCGATCACCCGGGTGGCGTTCTGCACCGGGCTGCCGGTGACGGTGGCGGCGAACATCGTCTCCCGGAGCACCTCGCGGACGTCCAGCGAGGTGCGGCCGCGCAGTTCGTACTCGGTGTGCGCGAGGTGCGACATCTCCTTCAGCCGGGGGCCGAGCACCTGCCCGCCGAGGTCGCCGACCGCGCACATCATCTTCAGCTCCTCGTCGACCACCATGGTCAGCTCCTCCAACTCCTTCGGGTCGCGCAGGAAGGCGAGCAGCGACTCGGCGGTGGGGCCGGTGGCCGGGTAGCGGTAGGTGCCGGAGATCGGGTTCATCACCACGGTGCCGCCGGACTGCCGGACGTGGACCTCCGGGGAGGCGCCGACCAGCACCCGGTCGCCGGTGTGCACCAGGAAGGTCCAGTAGGCGCCCCGCTCGTGCGCCAGCAGGCGGTGGAACAGGGTCAGCGCGGTGGCGGTGGAGTACCCGGCCAGCTCGGCCCGGAAGTCGCGCCGGATCACGAAGTTGGCGCCCTCGCCGCGCCCGATCTCGTCCTCGATCACCCGCCGGACGATGCCCGCGTACTCCTCGTCGCCGAGGTCGAACTCCCCGCCGCGCAGCTCCACCGGCGCGTCGGGGAGCGCCGCCAGCACCTCGGCCAGCGGCAGCGCGTACTGCTCCTCGACGGCCAGCGCCCGCAGCGGGGTGCCGTCCTGGCGGGCCGCGAAGCCGCGCTCGCGGAGCTGCGCGTACGGGACGAGCGCCAGCAGGTCGTGCCGCGGGCCGCCGGCCGGGACGCCGGTGCGGACCGGCAGGTCGGCCAGGGTCTCGTGGTCGGAGACGGTGCCGAGCAGCAGCTCGACGGTGTCCGGAGCCAGCCGCGGCGCGCGGCGGTGCAGCAGGGCGAAGGCCGGGGCGCCGGGCGCGGTGAGCCGGGCGAGCAGGTCGGCGGTGCGGGTGGTGGTCACGACTGCGGTGTTCCTTCCGGGAGTTGCTGCGGGGGTTCCGCCGGCTCCGGGAGGGCCGTGACGCTGCACACACGCGCCGACGGCCGCCCCGAGGGGCGGCCGTCGTTCGTCAGCTAGGGACGCGCGATCCGTGGGCCGCCCAACGGGCTGGCCCACCACCAGGAGAAGGTGTGCGGCGCGGTCACGGGGGAGACCCTAGCCCACCCGCGGGCGGCCCGGGGAGTTGTCCACGACTCGTCTCACCCAGCGGGCGGAAGCCGCAATCCGCTCGACGCACCCCGTAGCCTTGCCCCTGTGACCGTGACTAACCACTCCTGGCAGTCCCTGCCCGCGGCGCAGCAGCCCGAATGGCCGGATCAAGAGGCTCTGCGCAAGACCCTTGCGGAGCTGGCCTCCTATCCGCCGCTCGTCTTCGCCGGCGAGTGCGACCAGCTGCGCGCCCGGCTCGCTGCCGTGGCGCGCGGTGAGGCCTTCCTGCTCCAGGGCGGTGACTGCGCCGAGGCGTTCGACGCCGTGTCGGCCGACCAGATCCGCAACAAGCTGAAGACCCTGCTCCAGATGGCCGCGGTGCTCACCTACGCGGCCTCGGTGCCGGTGGTGAAGGTCGGCCGGATCGCCGGCCAGTACTCCAAGCCGCGCTCGAAGAACACCGAGACCCGGGACGGCGTCACCCTGCCGGTGTACCGCGGCGACTCGGTCAACGGCTTCGAGTTCACCCCCGAGTCCCGGATCCCGGACCCGGAGCGCCTGAAGCGGATGTACAACGCCTCCGCGGCGACGCTCAACCTGGTGCGCGCCTTCACCACCGGCGGCTACGCCGACCTGCGCCAGGTGCACGCCTGGAACCAGGACTTCGTGCGCAACTCCCCGGCGGGGCAGCGCTACGAGCAGCTGGCCCGGGAGATCGACCAGGCGCTGGCCTTCATGAACGCCTGCGGGGTGGCCCCGGAGGAGTTCCGGACGGTCGAGTTCTTCTCCTCGCACGAGGCGCTGATCCTGGACTACGAGACGGCGCTGACCCGCACCGACTCGCGCACCGGCGAGCTGTACGACGTCTCCGGCCACATGGTGTGGATCGGCGAGCGCACCCGGCAGCTCGACCACGCGCACATCGAGTTCGCGTCCAAGATCCGCAACCCGATCGGCGTCAAGCTCGGCCCGACCACCACGGTCGACGACGCGCTGACCCTGATCGACCGCCTCGACCCGGAGCGCGAGCCGGGCCGGCTCACCTTCATCACCCGGATGGGCGCGGGCAAGATCCGCGAACACCTGCCCACCCTGGTGGAGAAGGTCACCGCCTCCGGCGCCCAGGTGGTGTGGATCACCGACCCGATGCACGGCAACACCTTCGAGGCGTCCAGCGGCCACAAGACCCGCCGCTTCGACGACGTGCTGGACGAGGTCCGGGGCTTCTTCGAGGTGCACCGCGCGCTCGGCACCCACCCGGGCGGCATCCACGTCGAGCTGACCGGCGACGACGTCACCGAGTGCGTCGGCGGCGGCGACGAGGTGCTGGTCGACGACCTGCACCAGCGCTACGAGACGGCCTGCGACCCGCGGCTCAACCGCAGCCAGTCGCTGGACCTGGCCTTCCTGGTCGCCGAGATGTACCGCGGCCAGTGAGGTAGCCGGGCCCGATGTGACGAAGGCCCCTCCGCTTCCCGGCGATCCGGGACGGAGGGGCCTTTTTCGTACCCGGAGCAGCGGGTAAGGTAAGGCTCAGTAAACCGCACCAACCGTGGAAGGGGCCGCACATGTACGTGTGCATGTGCCACGCGGTCACCGAGGCCCAGGTCAAGCAGGAGATCGACGCGGGCGCGAGCACGCCGCGGCAGATAGCCCAGGGCTGCAAGGCCGGCACCGACTGCGGCTCCTGTGTGCGGCGGATCCAGGCCCTGCTCGGCGAGCACGGCGCCCGCCCCTGCCCGACGGCCCGGCTGGCCGCGCGGCTCGGCCTGGCCGAGCCCGACCCGGGCGCCCCGCGGGCCGCCTGACCGGGCGCTGCCCGGCCGTTCCCGGGTTCAGCTGTTCCCGGGTTCAGCTGCTCTCGGGCTGCTCGATCAGCTGCGCGATGTACAGCGCCTCGCCGAGCTTCTCCACCAGCTCCAGCTGGGTGTCGAGGTAGTCGATGTGGTGCTCCTCGTCGGCGAGGATGCTCTCGAAGATGTTCGCCGAGGTGACGTCGTTCTTGGCGCGCATCACCACGATGCCCCGCTTCAGGCGGTCGATCGCCTCGACCTCGACCTGCCGGTCGGCCTCGAACATCTCCTTCACGGTCTGCCCGATCCGGACGTGGAACAGCCGCTGGTAGTTCGGCAGGCCCTCCAGGAACAGGATCCGGTCGGTCAGCACCTCGGCGTGCTTCATCTCGTCGAAGGACTCGTGCCGGGTGTACTTGGCGAGCTTGGTCCAGCCGAAGTTCTCCTGCATCTTCGCGTGCAGGAAGTACTGGTTGATCGCGGTCAGCTCGGCGGTCAGCTGCTCGTTGAGGAACTCGATGACCTCGGGATCGCCCTGCATGGCCTGCCTTCCGTACGGGTAATTTCCGGTGGGTGCCCGGTTGCCCGCATCGTGGCAGTTGAACCGGTGCGCTTCCAGTAAGTTCACGCTTACAGACGGCACCGGAACGGGTGTTTTTCGGTCGCCCGCACCGCGCTGACCTGCGAGTATGTTGGGCGAATTGGGCCATTCGGAGGTATCTCACCCGAACGCCTGCGCGGATTCGCGCCGTGTTGCCCCCCTCCGGCGGGCGGGATTTCCGGTGGGGGCGCGCGGTGGGGGCGCGCGCAGTTCCGCGTCCGCCGTCTGTCACCATGGGGGCATGGGTCAGCACGCATCGGAACCGCCGCCGTCCGATCCGAGGCTCCCCCCGGGCCAGCGCCGACAGCTCGGCTGGCCCGTCCTGCACTACGGCCCGGTGCCCCGGTTCAAGCCGCAGAGCTGGGACTTCCAGGTGTTCGGCGCCACCGCCGACGCGGAGAAGACCAGCTGGGACTTCGCCGCCTTCCACGCGCTGCCCCGGACCACCGTGCGCGGCGACTTCCACTGCGTCACCAGGTTCTCCATGCTCGACAACGAGTGGAGCGGCGTCGCCGGGCAGACCGTCCTCGACCTGGTGCCGCCCGACCCGGCCGTCACCCACGTGATGGTCTGGGCCGAGTACGGCTACAGCGCCAACCTGCGGCTCGCCGACCTCGCCGACCCGGACACCGTGTTCGCCACCCACCACGACGGCGAACCGCTCACCCTCGAACACGGCTTCCCGGTCCGGCTGGTGGTGCCCCGGCTGTACGCCTGGAAGGGCCCCAAGTGGGTGCGCGCCGTCGAGTACATGCGCGCCGACCGCCGCGGCTTCTGGGAGGAGCGCGGCTACCACAACCTCGCCGACCCCTGGCGCGAGCAGCGCTACTCCTACCAGGAGCAGCCCGGCGAGGGCCCGCTGCGCTGAGGCCCCCGGGGGGACGGTCGGAACGGGGGCGGTCAGAACAGGCTGACGGTGATGGTCACCGCGGACTTCTGCGGGCGCGGCGTCCCCGCCGCCGGGGACTGGCCGGTCACCTTGCCGAGCGGGATCAGGCCGGCGATCTGCGCGGTGAAGCCCTCGGCCTGGAGCGCCTGGACGGCGTCCTCCTTGCTCATCCCGCCGACGTCCGGCACCAGGTGCATGCCCTTGGAGACGGTCAGCGCCACCGGCGAGTTCGGCGACAGCCGCCCGCCGGCCGGCGGGTCGGCGGCGATCACGGCGCCCTTCGGCACCGCGTCGCTGAACTGCTCGGTGACGGCGCCCGCCGTCAGCCGGGCGTCCGCCAGCGCCTTCGCGGCCTCCGCCTGCGGGCGGCCCGCCAGCTCCGGGACGGCGACCCGCTCCGGGCCCCGGGAGAGCACCACCCGGACGTCGTCGCTCTTGCGGACCTTCGCGCCCACCCCCGGGTCGGTCGAGATCACCTGGCCGGCCTGCACCGACTCGCTGAACTGCTCGCTGAACGCCCCGTGCAGGCCCTGCTTGTCCAGCGTCGCCGAGGCCTGGTCCCGGCTCTGCCCCAGCACGCTCGGCACCGTCGCGTACACCGCGCTCGACAGCGTGTACGTCACCCCGCCGACCACCAGCACCAGCGCCACCAGCACCGCCGACCAGATCAGCGGCTTGCGGCCGCGCGGTGGCCGGGCGGCCCGGCGCGCGGCCCGGCGGCCCGGGGCGGCGTCCGCCACCGGCGGGCGGGGCGGCAGCAGCAGCTCCGGCGGGACCTCCAGCACGCTGGTGCGCTCCAGGCCGCCCGGGGTCGGGATCACCGCCGTCGCCTCGCCCGGGTTGAACTGCGGGGTCGGCCGGTTCGAGGCCGGCGGCTCCGCGTCCAGCCGCGCGGCGGGCAGTGCCCGGCGGGCCCGCTGCAGCGCGGCCAGCAGCTCCACCGCGTCCCACGGCCGGGCCTGCGGGTCGCGGGCGGTCGCCGCCGCCACTATCGCGTCCAGCTCCGGGCCCACCGCGGGCGCGGTCAGCGACGGCGCCGGGACGTCCTCGTGCAGGTGGCGGTACATCACCTGGGCGGCGTTCTCGCCGGTGTGCGGCTTCGCGCCGGTCAGCGTCTCGTACAGCAGGATGCCCGCCGCGTAGACGTCCACCCGCTGGTCGGTGTCGACGTCCCGGCGGATCTGCTCCGGCGCCAAGTAGGAGACGGTGCCCAGCAGTTGGCCCGCCTGGGTGGTGCTGGAGCCGTTGTCCTGGCCGGTCAGCAGCCGGACCAGGCCGAAGTCGGCGACCTTCACCAGGCCGTTGTCGGTGATCAGCACGTTCTCCGGCTTGACGTCCCGGTGCACCAGCCCGGCCCGGTGCGCCGCGCCCAGCGCCGCCAGCACCGGTTCCAGCACGTCCAGCGCGGCCCGCACCGACAGCGCCCCGCGGTCGCGCAGCACGTCGCGCAGGTTCCGGCCGGGGACGTACTCCATCGCCATGAACACCGCGTGCGGGTCGGCGCCCTGGTCCAGCACGTTCACCACGTTCGGGTGCGCCAGCCGGGCCACCGCCTTCGCCTCCCGGATGAAACGGGCCGTGAAGTCGGCGTCCCCCACCAGCGAGGGGTGCATCACCTTCAGCGCGACCGTCCGGTCCAGCCGGGTGTCGGTGCCCCGGTAGACCGTCGACATGCCACCGACGGCGATCCGCTGCTCGACCCGGTAGCGGCCGTCCAGCAGCACGCCGTACAGGGGATCGTCGATGGTCATGTCCACCAGAGGAGTGTAGGGGCCGGGCGGTTCCCGGGCCGGGAGGGGGCGGGTGTCGGGCGGCTCACCACAGGACGCGCGGCGGGTGCAGGGTCAGGGCGGTGAGCAGCGCGGCCAGCAGCAGGCCGTGCGCGAGCAGCGCGCCGAGACCGGACCGGCGGAGCCGGACGGCCGGGGGCGTGCCGGCGCGGGCGGCCGCTGCCCCGATCGCGGCGCCGAGCAGCACCGGGACCAGCAGCACGCCGACCCGGCCGCCGGTCCGCACCAGCAGCCACCCGTCCAGCAGCAGCACCGGGCCCCACCACAGCGCCGCCGCCGCGAGGTCCCCGCCGGCGCGTCCGTCCGTCCCCATCCGCATCCCCTCCGGGGGCGAGGACGCGCCGGAGGGGCCGGGCGGTTCGGCGGGGGTCAGAACGCGGGGCGCTCGCGGGTGTCGGCGAGGCCGGCGACGGGGGAGGACGCCTCGGCGTAGTAGCGGCGCGGGATGCGGCCGGCCCGGTGGGCGAGGCGGCCCGCCTCGACGGCCAGCCGCATCGAGGCGGCCATCAGCACCGGCTCCTGGGCCCGGGTGACGGCGGAGGCCAGCATCACCGCCGAGCAGCCCAGCTCCATCGCCAGCGCGACGTCGCTGGCGGTGCCCGCGCCCGCGTCCAGCACCACCGGGACGTTGGCGGCCTCCACGATCAGCTGGAAGTTGTGCGGGTTGCGGATGCCCAGGCCGGAGCCGATCGGCGAGCCCAGCGGCATGATCGCCGCGCAGCCGACGTCCTCCAGCTTGCGGGCCAGCACCGGGTCGTCGTTGGTGTACGGCAGCACGGTGAAGCCGTCGTCCACCAGGGTCTCGGCGGCGTCCAGCAGCTCGATCGGGTCGGGCAGCAGGGTCCGCTCGTCGGCGATCACCTCCAGCTTGACCCAGTCCGTGCCGAGCGCCTCGCGGGCCAGTCGGGCGGTCAGCACGGCCTCGCCCGCGGTGTAGCAGCCGGCCGTGTTCGGCAGTACCCGGATGCCGTTGCGGGTCAGCACGTCCAGCACCGACCCCTGGGTGGCGGTGTCCACCCGGCGCATCGCCACCGTGGTCAGCTCGGTGCCGGAGGCCAGCAGGGCCTGCTCCAGCACCTCCAGGCTGGGGGCGCCGCCGGTGCCCATGATCAGCCGGGAGCCGAACGCGGTGCCGGCGATGGTGAGCACGTCCTCGGCCATCGGTCAGCCCCCCTGGACGGCGGTGAGGATCTCGACCCGGTCGCCCGCGCCGAGCACCGTGCCGGACCACGAACTGCGCGGCACCACCGCCTCGTTGACAGCGGCGGCGATCCCGGTGGGGGCGGCCGACACCTCGGCGACCACGGTGTCGAGGGTGGTGGCGGCGGGCAGCGTGCGCGGCTCGCCGTTGACGGTCAGCGTGATGGGGTTCATGCGGGGACCTCGGTGCGGAAGCGGTGGGGGGTGAAGTCGGCGGCCAGGGCGGGCAGTTCGCCGGTGGCCAGGTAGTCGGCGAGCAGGTCGGCGGTGACCGGGGTGAGCAGCACGCCGTTGCGGTGGTGCCCGGTGGCGGCGGCCAGCCCGGGCAGCGCGGTCGGGCCGAGCAGCGGTGCGTTGTCGGGGGAGCCCGGGCGCAGCCCCGCGCCCGTCTCCGCCAGCTCCAACTCGGTGATCCCGGGCACCAGTTCGTGGGCGTCCCGGAGCAGCTCGTAGACCCCGCCGGCCGTCACGGTGGTGTCGTGGCCCTGCTCCTCGGTGGTCGCGCCGACCACCAGCTCGCCGTCGGCGCGCGGCACCAGGTAGATGTGCTGCCCGCGCACCACCGCGCGGACGTTGCGGGACAGGAAGGGCGCGTACCGGGGCGGCACCCGCAGCCGCAGCACCTGGCCCTTGACCGGGCGGATCGCCGGCAGTACCCCGGCCGGCAGGCCCGGCAGCAGGTGGCTGCGGGCGCCCGCGGCCAGCACCGTGCACCCGGCGGACAGCTCGACGCCGGTCGACAGCCGGACGCCGGTGGCCCGGACCTCCCCGGCCCGCCCGGCGGTGGTCAGCAGCTCGGCGGCCGCGGCCCGGTGGAAGGCCACCCCGAGCCGCTCGCAGGCCGCCACCAGCGCGGCGGCCAGCCGGCGGCCGTCCACCTGGTGGTCGTCGGCGACGTGCAGGCCGCCGCGCACGCCCGGGGCCAGCATCGGCTCCAGCCGGCGGCACTCGCGGCCGGTCAGCCACTCCGAGGACAGGCCCAACCGGGCCTGGAAGGCGTGCAGTTCACGCAGCTCGGCCCGGTCGTCGGCATCCAGCGCCACCGCCAGGGTGCCGGTCGCCCGGTAGCCGGTGTCCAGCCCCGTCAGCTCGGTCAGCTCGGCCGCGAAGGCCGCGTACCGCCGGTTGGACACCATGCCCAGCCGCAGCAACGGCTCCTCGCCGTACTGCAGTTCGGTCACCGGGGCGAGCATCCCCGCGGCGACCTGCGCCGCCCCGCCGCCCGGCGACGGGTCCGCCACCGCGACCGACAGGCCGCGCTGCGCGGCGCGCCAGGCCACGCCCAGCCCGATGATCCCCCCGCCGACCACGAGCACGTCGGAATGTGCCACAGCGGCTTCTTCTCCCTTCGCCGGCATGACCCGGATCAGGTTCGGACGGTCGCGGGCCGCCGCAGCCCGCCTCTCAGCCCGGTGCGCCGGGCTCCCGTGATCAAGTGACTCCCCTCCACCTTAACGCCGCGCCGATTCCGGCCCGATTCCGGCCTGAGGACGCCTGCCTGCGGCGGGCCCCGCTCGGTAGGGTGGGCGCCGTGGCTGAGCTGAGGACAACGGACCGGGCCGTCGTGGTCGGAGCGGGCATGGCGGGCGCGCAGGCCGCGCTGAACCTGCGGCAGGGCGGCTGGCGGGGCCCGATCGCCCTGCTCGGCGACGAACCCCACCCGCCCTACGACCGCCCCCCGCTCTCCAAGGACGTCCTGCTCGGCAAGGCCGACAGCACCGCCTTCGAGATCGACTGGGCCGGCCTGGACGTCGACCTCCTGCCCGGCCGCCGCGCCACCGGCCTGGACCCCGGCCTGCTGCACACCGACGGCGGCGAACTCCCGTACCAGGCCCTGGTGATCGCCACCGGCGCCGAGCCGCGCACCCTCCCCGGCCTGCCCGGCGCCCGCACCCTGCGCACCGTCGACGACGCCCTGGCCCTGCGCGCCGCGCTCGCCCCCGGGCGGAGGGTCGTGCTGGTCGGCGCGGGCTGGATCGGCGCCGAGACCGCCACCGTCGCCCGCGCCCTCGGCTGCGAGGTCACCGTGGTCGAGGCCGCCGCGACCCCGCTGGCCGGCGCGCTGCCCGCCGAACTCGGCGCCCTGATGGCCGACTGGTACGCCGCCGCCGGGGTCGACCTGCGCTGCGGTGCCACCGTCGCCGGGGCCGCCGACGGCGGGGTGCTGCTCGCCGACGGCACCCACCTGCCCGCCGACGAGGTGGTGGTCGGCATCGGCGCCCGCCCCGCCACCGACTGGCTCACCGGCGGCCCGCTCGCCCTCGACCCCGAGGGCACCGTCCCCGTCGACGACCGGCTGCGCACCGCGCTGCCCGGCGTCTGGGCGGCCGGCGACTGCGTCTCCTACCCCTCCGCCCGGCTCGGCGGCGCCCGGATCGCCGTCCAGCACTGGGACCACGCCCTGCACTCCGGCGGCGCCGTCGCCGCCTCCGTGCTCGGCACCCTGGACGCCCCCTACGACCCCGTCCCGTACTTCTGGTCCGAGCAGTTCGGCCGCACCGTCCAGTACGCCGGCCGGCACGCCGGGGCCGACCACCTGCTCTGGCGCGGCTCCCCGTCCGACCCCGCCTGGACGGTGCTCTGGCTGCGCGCGGGCGCGCCGGTCGCGGTGCTCGCCGTCGACCGGCCGCGCGACCTGGCCCAGGGGCGGCGGCTGATCGAGCGCGCTACGGTGCTCGACCCGGCCCGCGCCGCCGACCCGGCCGTCCCGCTGAAGGCGGCCGTGGGCTAGCACCTGGGTAGGCTGGGGCCGTGAGCACGATTGATCCCAAGACTGACGCCCTGGTCCCCGCGTGGGTGTACCTCCCCGACATCGCCGAGCGCTGGGGGGTGGTGATCACCGAGATCCGCGACATGGTGCGCGCCCGCACCCTGCTGGCGGTCCGGCGCGGCGAGAACAACTCCCTGCAGGTGCCCGCCGACTTCATCGAGGACGACGGCCTGGTCAAGCACCTGGCCAGCACCCTCACGGTGCTCCGCGACTGCGGCTTCTCCGACGAGGAGATCCTGGAGTGGATGTTCACCGAGGACGCGTCCCTCCCCGGCACCCCGATCCAGGCCCTGCGCGAGAACCGCGGCACCGAGGTCAAGCGCCGCGCCCAGGCCCTGGCCCTGTGACTGCCCGGCCGACGGCCCGTCAGCGGCTCGCCGACGCGCGGCTCTACCTCTGCACCGACGCCCGCCGCGCGCAGGGCGACCTGCCGGAGTTCCTGGACGCGGTGCTGGCGGGCGGTGTCGACATCGTCCAGCTCCGCGACAAGGGCCTGGAGGCCAAGCAGGAGCTGGCGTACCTGGAGGTCTTCGCGGACGCCGCGCGCCGGCACGGCAAGCTGCTCGCCGTCAACGACCGGGCCGACGTCGCGTACGGTGCCCGGCCCGACGTGCTGCACCTCGGCCAGGACGACCTGCCGGTGCCCGTCGCCCGCCGGATCCTCGGCGAGGACGTGCTGATCGGGCGCTCCTGCCACGCCGAGGACGAGGTCGACACCGCGATCGCCGAACCCGGCGTCGACTACTTCTGCACCGGCCCGGTCTGGCCCACCCCCACCAAGCCCGGCCGCCACGCGCCCGGGCTCGACCTGGTCCGGTACGCCGCCGCGGCCCGGCCGGAACGCCCCTGGTTCGCCATCGGCGGCGTCGACCTCGGCAACCTCCAGCAGGTCCTGGACGCGGGCGCGACCCGGGTCGTGGTGGTCCGCGCGATCACCGCCGCCGAGGACCCGGGCGCGGCGGCGGCCGAACTGGCCCGCCGGCTGCGGTAGGCCGCCCGGTCGGGAACCGCACGGTTCCCGACCGCACTCCGTGCAGGCATGGAGTCCATCGCCACGCCCGCCCGCCGGGCCCGCCGGATCGTGCTGCTCGCCCCCGTACTGCTCGGGGCGGCGGCCGTCGCCTTCCTCGCCCAGCGGCCGCTGCACCACGCCGGGTGGCACGGCTGGACGGGGACGGCCAACGGCATCGTGTTCCTGACCGTGGCCGCCCTGCCGTTGGCCGCGCTGACGGCGCGGGCGCTGGCCGCGCGGCGGCGGGCGGCCGGGGTCCAGCCCGGGTGGGCGCGGCGTTCGGCGCTGGCCGAGGTCGGCACGGTCTACGGGACGGTGCCGTGGGTGTGGATGATCCTGCTGCCGGGCGCCGACCCGGGCGGTCCGCGCCGCCGGGTCAACCTGGTGCCGCTGCACGACCTCGCGGAGATCGTCGCCGCCGGGCCGCCCGCCACCGCGGTGGCGCAGATCGTCGGCAACCTGCTGGTGTTCGCCGCGCTCGGCGCCCTCGTCCCGGTCCGGTTCGCCGCGCTCGCCTCGGTGTGGCGGGTGCTGGCGCTCGGCGCGGCCTGCTCGGTGCTGGTGGAGACCGCCCAGTACGTGCTGCGGCTGGACCGGGTCTCCTCGGTCGACGACGTGCTGCTGAACGCGGCCGGGGCGGCGCTGGCGGCCCTGGCCACGCGCCGCTGGTGGCGCCGTCCGGCGGCCTGAGGCCGCGGTCAGTACGTGCGGACGGTCGCCGCGTCGGCCAGCGCCCCGAGCGCCGCGCGGGCGGCGGCGTCCGCGAGCGGGGCGGCGGCCAGCGCGGCCATCGACTCGGCCAGCAGCGCGTCGATCCGGGCCTCGACGGCGGCCGGGGCGCCGCTGCGGGTGATCAGCGCGCCCAGGTCGGCGATCTCGTCCGGGGTGAGGTCCGGGGCGCCGAGCCGGGTGTCCAGGCGGCGGGCGTCGGCGGGGGAGAGGCCGCGCATCGCGTGGGCGACCAGCAGGGTGCGCTTGCCCTCGCGCAGGTCGTCCCCGGCGGGCTTGCCGGTGACGGCCGGGTCGCCGAAGACGCCGAGCAGGTCGTCGCGGAGCTGGAACGCCTCGCCGAGCGGCAGGCCGAACGCGCCCAGGGCGTCCACCAGGTCGGGGCCGGCACCGGCCAGCAGCGCGCCGACCTGGAGCGGCCGCTCGATGGTGTACTTCGCCGACTTGTAGTGCAGCACCGTCCGGGCCCGGTCGAGCGCCCCGGCGTCGGCGGAGTCCCCGGCGACCGGCTCCAGCACGTCCAGGTACTGACCGAGCATCACCTCGGTGCGCATCAGGTCGAAGGCCGGCTTCGCGGCCGAGACGGCCGCCGCCGACAGCCCCGAGCGGTGGAACAGCTCGTCGCACCAGATCAGCAGCAGGTCGCCGAGCAGCACGGCGGCCGAGGTCCCGTACTGCTCGCGGTCGCCGCGCCAGCCGCTGGCCCGGTGCAGGTTCTCGAAGCGGCGGTGGACGGCGGGCAGGCCGCGGCGGGTGTCGCTGCGGTCCATCAGGTCGTCGTGCACCAGGGCGCTCGCCTGCAGCAGTTCCAGCGCGGCGGCCGCCCGTTCGATGCCGGGGTCGTCGGCCGCGCCGCCGGCCGCCCGCCAGCCCCAGTAGCAGAACGCGGGCCGCAGCCGCTTGCCGCCGTCCAGCAGGAAGTCGCGCAGCGCGTCGGCGACCGGCCCGAGCTGGTCGGAGATGCCGGAGAGCAGGGCGGTCCGCTCGGCCATGAAGGTGCCGAGCGCGGTGTTGACGCGGTCGCGCACGTCCTCCGCGTCGACGGGGTTGCGGGGAAGGCGGATGGAGGAGGGCACCTGGAACTCCGGATCGTGGGCTGACAGTCAGACTAACGCGCCCGATCGGGTGCCCCGGCCCGCCGTCGGGCCCGCCCGCGCCCCGTCCAGCCGTTCGCCCGGTCGTTCGTCCAGCTGTTCGGGCAGTTCGGCGGGGGAGTGGCGGGATCTCATCCGGTGTCTCACGGGCTGGACGCCGTTTGTCCGGGCCGCGCCGCCGACGGCTAACCTGCCTGCATGGCACTCGGCATTCCCTCCACCAGAAGCGACCGCGCACAGACCGTGCGCGACCTGCTGGCGGCAGGCGACCGCTCCTTCTCCTTCGAGTTCATGCCGCCCCGCGGCGAGGAGGGCGAGCGCAAGCTCTGGGACGCGATCCGCCGGGTCGAGTGCCTGGAACCGAACTTCGTCTGCATGACCTACGGCGCGGGCGGCTCCTCGCGCGGCCGCACCGTCGACCTGGTCGGCCGGATCGCCACCGAGACGACGCTGACGCCGGTCGCCCACCTCACCGCCGTCGACCACTCGACCGCCGAACTGCGCAACATCATCGGCCAGTACGCGGACCAGGGCGTGCGCAACGTCCTCGCGGTGCGCGGCGACCCGCCCGGCGACCCGATGGGCGAGTGGGTCCGGCACCCCGAGGGCGTCGACTACGCCTACCAGTTGGTCGAACTCATCAAGGGCATCGGCGACTTCTGCGTCGGGGTGGCCGCGTTCCCGCAGATGCACCCGCGCTCCGAGAACTGGGACGAGGACATCCGGCACTTCGTCGCCAAGTGCCGGGCCGGCGCGGACTACGCCATCACCCAGATGTTCTTCGAGGTCGAGGACTACCTGCGGCTGCGCGACCGGGTCGCCGCGGCCGGCTGCGCGACGCCGATCATCCCGGAGATCATGCCGGTCACCAACATCCGCCAGCTGGTGCGCTTCCCGCAGCTCTGCGGCTCGGACTTCCCGCCCGAGTTCCGGCGCCGCCTCGAAGCCGCCGCCGAAGACCCGGCCGCCGTCCGCGCGGTGGGCCTGGAACACGCGACGGCCATGGCCGAAAGGCTCCTCGCGGAGGGCGCCCCGGGCCTGCACTTCATCACCCTCAACCACTCCACCTCCACCCTGGAGATCTACCAGAACCTGGGCCTCCACCAGCGTTGACCCCGCCTGCGGCGGGCTTCCGGGGGTTTCGCCTGCGGCGGGCTGATCGGGGCGAGGGGTGTTCGGCCCGCGGCCGGCTGTTGCGGGCGCCCCGGCCTGCGGCGGGCAGCTGGGGTGGAGGGTTTCGCCTCCGGCGGGCCGGTGGGGGCGATGGATGCTCGCTCTGCGGTGGGCGCCCTGGGTTTGGCGGTCGGTGCTTCCGGCGGGGCTGGGATTTCGCCTGCGGCGGGCTGGTCGGGGGCAGGAGCCTTCGGCCTGCGGCCGGGTGCGGTGTGGGTTGCCCCGGTCTGCGGCGGGCGTCGTGGGCTCGGTGGGCGGGGGTTTCGCCTGCGGTGGGCTGATCGGGGGCGGCCTGCGGCCGGGTGTTGAGGGGGCCCCGGCTTGGGGTTGGCGGTGGCTCTGGGCCGGGGTGGGGGCTGCCGGGTGGCGGGGCGGTCGGGGATGAGGTGGTGTTCGGCCGGAGGCTGTACAGTCGCCCGCAACTGTGCGGTGACGGAGGTGGCGGGATGGGCGTCGGGTACCTGCTCCTCTATGGCGCGCTGGGGGTGGTCGCGGTCTGGCTGACGGCCGAGTTGCTGTTGCAGAACCGGGCCGCGTTGCACTGGCGGGCGGTGGCGCTGGGCGGGTTCCTGGGCGTGGTGCTGGGGATGGCGATGTCCTCGGTGGCGGTGATAGCGGTGGGCGCGGGCGCCTTCGCGGTGGGGCAGGCGATGGTGACCGCCTCGGTGAAGCGCGGCCGCCCGGTCGGCCGGTCGCTGCGCCGGGCCGACGGGAGCCTGCCCGGTCCGCTGGCCCGGGTGCCGCTGCTGGCGGCCGCGACCGGCGGGGCCGCGGTGGTGGCCGAGGAGGCCGCCGCGGTGGAGCCGGTCGGCGAGGTCGGGCCGGTCGAGGACCAGCCGCTCGACGAACTGCCGTACGCGTACCAGGAGTTCCAGGAGCTGGACGCGGGCGTGTACGAGGAGGCGCCGGTCGTCCAGCAGGGGTACGTCCAGCAGGAGTACGTCCAGCCGCAGCAGTGGGTCGCGCAGCCGCAGCTGATCGGCTACGACCAGTACGGCCAGCCGGTCTACCAGTACCAGGACCCGTACGCGCAGCCCGGCTACCAGGACCCGTACGGCCAGCAGCAGTACCAGTACCCGCAGCAGCAGCCGTACATCCCCGAGCAGCCGGGCCCGGCCCAGGACCAGCAACAGCAGCAGAACTGGTACTACCAGCAGCAGTACTGACGCACCGTCAGGCCGGGCCGAGCAGGCCCGCGGTGATCGAGGCGGACATCCCGACCCGGGCCAGGCCGCCGCCGGGGTGGGCGTGCGCGCCGATCAGGTACAGGCCCGCCGGGCCGGGCTCGTTGGCGGTGGCGAGCCGCCCCCCGGCCAGCGAGGGCACCGGGACGGCGGGCGTCCAGCGGGTCTCCCGCCAGCGCAGGCGCGGGCGCAGGTCGAGCCCGGCGGCGGCCAGGTGGGAGAGCAACCGGTCGACCCAGGCGTCCAGTTCGGCGGTGGCCGGGGCGGGCCCGCCGGGCACCGTGACGGTCAGCACGGCGGCCTCCGCGTCCGGGCCCGGCACCAGCGAGGGGTCGTCGGGGCGCAGCAGTTGGACGGTCGGCCGCTCGGGCAGCGTGCCGTCGGTGAAGACCGCGCGGGCCTCGGCGGCACCGTCCGCGGCGTGCACGACGGTGCGGTGCGCGGTGCCGGCCGGGCGGGCCCCGTCCAGGGCGAGCAGCACGGTGCAGCGGCCGGGCGCGGGCGCGGCGGGCTCCGGGAAGCCCAGGCCGGGGACGGCGGAGAGCACCGCGTCGGCGGGCAGCACCCCGTCGTCGGTGCGGACGCCGGTGACCCGGCCGTCGGCGACGGTCTCCAGGGCGCGCACGGGCGTGTCGAAGCGGAACTCGACGCCGCGCTCCCCGCAGCGCGCGAACACCGCGTCGGCGAGCGCCCGCAGACCGCCGTCGACGTACCAGACGCCGAAGGACTGCTCCATGTACGGCAGCACCGTCGCCGAGGCGGGCGCGGTCCGCGGGTCCAGGCCGTACCGCAGCGCGTACTCGGCGAGCAGCGCGGCCGGGCCCGGCCCGCCGCCGAGCTCGCGGGCGGCGTCGGCCAGGGTGGGCCGGCCGCGCGGCAGCAGCCGGGACAGGCCGCGGCGCGGCGGCACCGGGTACGGGTCGGCCGGGTCGACGGCCGGCCGGGGCTCCTCCAGCAGCGGACGGCGGGTGGCCTCCCAGACGGTGCGGCCCCGGTTCACCAGCGCGCCCCAGCGCTCACCGGTGCCCGCGCCGAACGCGGCGTCCAGCGCCTGGCCGACCCCGCCCCGGGAGGCGTTCGGCAGCACCAGCTCGGTGCCGTCCGGGAACAGGTGCCGGCTCTCCGGGTCGACCGGCCGCAGCCCGACCAGCTGCTCCAGCGGCTCCCGACCGGTCTTCAGCGCGAGGTCCCGGTAGACGGCGGGCAGCGCGAGCAGGCCCGGCCCGGTGTCGAACCCGAAGCCGTCCCGCCGGTACGCCCCCACCTGGCCGCCGTGGGTCCCGGTGGCCTCCAGCACCGTCACCCGGTGCCCGAGGGTGGCCAACCTGGACGCGGCCGCGAGACCGCCCATACCTGCGCCGACGACGATGATCCGAGCCATGGCAGAAGATCCTAGGGGGTGCCCGCACGGCGGCTGCCCGAGGCCGGGAACGGCGCCTCCGGCGGGGCAGGCGGGGCAGGCGGGGCAGGCGGGGCGGCCGGGCCGGCCGGGGAACCGGGCCGGTGCGGGAGGGCGGGGCCTGCGCCCGGGCTGCCCGAGGCCGGGAAGGGCGCCTCTGGCGGGGGAATGGGTCCTGCGGTGGAGGGGGTGCCCGCACGACGGCTGCCGCCCGCGCCGGAGGGTGCGGGGCCTGTGGCCGGTGCGGCTGCCGCGGGCCGGGGCTCAGGCTGCGGCGGCCGCCCGGGAGAGGCGGCGTTCGCGGCGGCGGAGCCAGAAGCGGCGGATGCGGGAGACCGCGAACCAGACCAGCAGGAGTCCGAGGGCCAGCAGGACCGCCGACACCGAGGCCGCCAGCCAGGGGTGGAAGACCGCCAGGGTGACCAGGCCCGCCACCGAGAGGTCCTCGCCCAGGCTGACCACGATGTTCGAGGCCGGTTCGGGGGAGGTGTTCACCGCCATCCGCAGGCCCGCCTTGACGCCGTGGCTGAGCAGCGCCGTCGCGCCGCCGACCGCGCCCGCCGCGACCTCGCCCAGCGAGCCCGGGTCGTGCGCCGCCAGCAGCGCGCCCACCGTGGCGCCCGCGACCGGGCGGACGAAGGTGTGCACCACGTCCCAGACGCTGTCCACGTACGGGATCTTGTCGAGCACCGCCTCGCAGAGGAACAGCACCCCGGCGGCGATCAGTACGTCGGTGCGCTCCAGCACCGGCGGGACCGACTCGGCGCCGCCGAACCGCCCGAACAGGCCCAGCAGCAGCACCACGGCGTAGGCGTTGATCCCGCTCGCCCACCCGCTGGTGAAGATCAGCGGCACGGCCTCCACGGCGGCCCCCCTTCCACGCGCCCGCCCGCACCTCGGACGGGACCCGGCCACCGTACCGGGCCCCGCCGACCGGGTCGGGCGCCCGGCGGCCCGGGCGTCTGAGTACCCGTACTCAGATCACCGGTTGAGTACCCGGGCGGATTCCGCCGCCCGCCCCGGGACGGCAGAGTGGTGCGCACCGGGAAGGCCACCGCAGGGCGGAGCCTCCCGGAGCGCCCGGGGCCCGGGTCACCACCGTGGGGGAGAGGTGACCGGAACGCGGCCCGGGGCGCGCCGACGGCCGGAGAACGGGGGCCGGGCACCGCCGACACGGGGCGGCGGAGCCCGGCCCCCTCCCAGGGGGGACCGGCCGTGGGGACGACGGAAAGGGTGGAAAACGGCCCGAGTTGTCAGACCCCCCGTTCACGATGGATGCATGCGCGGGCCGACCGGCCCGGGCAAAGGTCCGGAGTGAACGGGGGAGACCCATGACCATCAGTCGTCCTGAGCCTGTCGCCCGCCCTGCCGTCGATCAACCCACCCTGCCCGCCGGTCGCGGTGGCGACGTCCACCCGGTGCTGCGCCGGGTCGCGCCGTCGCCCGCCGCCCTCGAACTGCTCCGCCACGCGCACCGCACCCTGGTGCACGCCCGGGGCCGGCAGGATCCGCTGGAGCGCTACGCCACCGCCCACCTCGCCGCCCTGCGCGCCACCGCGGCCGTGCTCGCCGTCCGGGGCCGCCCCGAGCGGCACCCGCGCCGCCGCCACGCGATCCGCCCCGCCTGGGAGCTGCTGCCCGAGGTCGCCCCCGAACTCTCCGAGTGGGCCGCCTACTTCGCGGCCGGCGCGCGCCGCCGGGCCGCCGCCGAGGCGGGCATCGCCGGTGCCGCCGGCGAGCGGGACGCGGACGACCTGATCCGCAACGCCGCCCTGTACCTGCGGATCGTGGAGCGCATCCTGGCCCTGCACCCCTGAGCCCGGGGCGGCCGCCCCGGCCCGGTGGCGCGCTGCGCCGGGCCCGGGCGGCCGGGGCACGGCGGATAAGGTGGGGGCGTTCCCGCCGTGGAAGACCTGCCAAGAGGGGTGCCGCCTTGTATCCGACTCGTCCCCGCAGTGCGCTGCGTACCGCCGTGGTGTGGGAGGTGGTGCGGGCGGCGCTGGAGCGCCGGGCCGCCGAGCTCGGACGGCCGGTGCTGGAGGTCGTCGACACCGGCGGCGGCACCGGCAACTTCGCCGTGCCCGTGGCCCGGCTCGGCCACCGGGTGACGGTGGTCGACCCCAGCCCGGACGCGCTGTTCGCGCTGGAGCGCCGGGCCGCCGAGGCCGGGGTCACCGACCTGGTCCGGGCCGTCCAGGGCGACACCCAGACGCTGCCCGAGCTGGTCCCGGCCGGCTCGGTGGACGCGGTGCTCTGCCACGGCGTCCTGGAGGTCGTCGACGACCCCGCCGAGGCGCTCGGCCACCTGGTCGGCACCCTGGCCCCGGGCGGCCTGGTCAGCCTGCTCGCCGCCAACCGGAACGGCGCCGTGCTGGCCCGCGCGGTGGCCGGCCACTTCACCGACGCCCGCACCGCGCTGGACGCGCCGGACGGCCGCTGGGGCGCCGGCGACCCGATGCCGCGCCGCTTCACCGGCGAGCAGCTCGACGCGCTCGCCACCGGGGCCGGGCTGAAGGTCGCCGCCGTGCACGGCATCCGGGTCTTCGCCGACCTGGTCCCGGGCGTCCTGGTCGACACCGAGCCCGGCGCGCTGGACGCGCTGCTCAAGCTGGAGCTGGCCGCCGCCGAGCAGCCCGCCTTCCACGCCGTCGCCACCCAGCTGCACCTGCTCGCCGCGGCGGTCTGATCCCCCGGCCCGGGCACCAACGCGGCGGTCCGCTCGTTGGGCTGGACGGGCCGTCCGCGGAGGCGGCCCGAGCCACGCCTGATTGACCACGCCGAACCGGGGCGGTGGACCGTATGATCTGGGTAAAGCCGGTAAGCATGACGGTCGGACCCGTGGGGCATATGGACCACACAGGCCCGAGCCAGGGGTGGCGGACCGGTCGCCCCGCGACCGACGAGTAGGAGGACTCCGTGCCGCTCTCGGAGCACGAGCAGCGACTGCTCGAGCAGATGGAGCGAGCGCTGTACGCCGAAGATCCCAAGTTCGCGTCGGCGCTCGAGGGAACCGGCCTGCGCACCTACACCCGCCGGCGGGTCTACCTGGCCGGGGCGGGGTTCGTGGCAGGCGTCGCGCTGCTGATGGGCGGCCTGGTCGCGCAGGTCATCTGGATCAGCGTGGCCGGGTTCCTGGTGATGCTCGGTTGTGCGGTCCTCGCGGTCACCGCCTGGCGGCGGGGCCCGGTCGGGCCCGGCCCGCGGCAGGTCGCGGCGCCACGCCGACGGGCGGGTGTGATGGACCGAATGGAACAGCGCTGGCAGCGGCGCCGCGACGAGCAGAGCGGGCTGTAGCAGCCGGACCGGCAACCACGTGGAAGAGCCGCCCGCGGAGAGGACCCCCTCTCCGCGGGCGGCTCTTCGCCGTGTCCGGCGGGCTCACCGGCCGTCGTCCGCGTCCTTCCCCCGGCGCAGCGGCCGGGCCAGCGCCGCGCGGAGCCGGGCCGAGCGGGCGGCGGAGCGTTCGCGCAGCGCGGCCGCCCGGTCCTGGGTCCGCCACCACAGCCGTACCGCGGAGGCCGGGAGCAGCAGGGCGCGCAGCCGGCGGCCCCGGCCGGCGCCGTCGAGCAGGCCCGCGCGGGCGGTGCGGACGTCGGCGCCGAGCTGCGGCGGCGGGTCGCTCTCCCGGGCGTACAGCACCCGTTCGGTGGCCAGCGCGACCCGGCCGGCGGCGGCCGCCGCCTCGGGGGCGAGACCGGCCTCCTCGGCGAGCCGGCGGGCGGCGTTGCGCGGGGTGCGGGCCTCGTCCGGCGGGAGGCCGAGGTCCCAGGCGGAGTCGATCAGCTCGGCCCAGGCGGCGAGCACCTGCGCGTCGGTGAGGCGCGGCCCGTCCTGGCCGGGCAGGTGGCGCCCGCCGCCGCCGAGCCGGCGGCGGCGGAGCCTGGTCCGCCAGAGCATCGGGAAGGCCAGCAGCAGGAGCGCCAGCACCACCGCGGCGGCGCCGACCAGCGCGGGCCAGCTCCGCCACCACGGGGTCGCGGCGGCCTTCACCTCGACGGTCGCGGCCTCGGCGCCGCATTCGCCGGTCTTGCGCTGCTGCGCGCTGCAGTTGCTGGACGGGGACGGCCCGGCCGAGGGCTGGTCGGTCGGCGCCGCGGTGGTCGGGGCGGCGCTGGGCGCGGCGGTCGGCGCGGTCTGCGGGACGGAGTACAGCGGCAGCGAGCCCTGGTTGGGGGTGGGCTCGAAGCGCATCCAGCCGAGGCCGTTGAAGTACAGCTCGGGCCAGGCGTGGTAGTTGGAGCTGCGCACCACCCGGTTCGAGGCGTCGCCGGTGCCGGGGGTGAAGCCGATCCCCACCCGGGCCGGGATGCCGAGCGACCGGGCCATCGCCGCCATGGTGGAGGCGAAGTGGACGCAGAAGCCCTCCTTGTCCTGGAGGAACTTGGCGATCGCGTCCGGGCCGGTGCGGGCCTCGATCTTGGTGTTGTAGGTGAACTGGCCGCCGGTGAAGTACTGCTGGAGGGCGACGGCCTGGTCGTAGGGGGTGGTCCGCCCCTTGGTGACCTGCTTGGCGGTGTCGCCGACCACGGCGGGCAGGCCGGCCGGCAGCGCCAGGTAGTGCTCGGCGATGTCGGCGGGCGGGGGCCCGGCGGCGCGCAGCTGGGCGGCGGTGGCGCCGACGGTGACCGAGCCGACCGTGTACGAGAGGCCGCCGGCCTTCTGGCCGTTGACGGCGCTCACGGTGCGCCCGGCCTTGTCGAAGCGCCAGTTCGCCGCGGACGGCAGCTGCACGTAGGACACCGGGTACGGCATCGGCAGCCAGGTGGTGTTGAGGTTGTCGGCGATCCTGACGTTGGTGCGGACCGTGGCGGTGGTGACGTTCGCGGCCAGCCCCTCGGGCGCGGGCAGGGTGGACGGCAGCGCCTCGGGGTTCTGGTCGCCGGCCCGCCACTCCTGGCCGTTGAACTCGGTGAGCGCGGCGATCCGCAGGTAGAGCTGGTTGACGTCGGGGGAGTCGGTGGAGAAGCGCAGCAGCTCGGTGTCGTCGCTGGAGCGCAGGTTGGCGGTGAGCGCGACGACCAGGTTGAGCGAGTGCTCGTCGCCCCGGCCGTTACCGCCGCCGCCCGTCCCGTTGCCGTGCCCGCCCAGGCCGTCGAACAGGCCGGTGCCGACCGCGGGCACGAAGGCCGGCAGCAGGAGGGCGGCGGCCAGTGCGATCACGCCGACCCGGCGGCCGCCGTTGGAGAGCCCCGCGGTGGCGCGGCCGGTGCCGTGGAAGACCCGGCCCCAGCGGGTCAGCCGGTCCTGGCCCTCGGTGTACAGCAGGACCAGGTAGCCGGCGGCCGCGCACAGGAACCACAGCCACATGCCGCCGGGGGAGCCGGCCAGGCCGCTGCCCACCGAGTACAGGGCGAGCAGCGGCAGGCCCGCGGCGGCGGCCCGGCGGTAGGTGACGGCGAGGGCGTCGACCAGGACGGCGACCAGGGCGACCGAGCCGACCACGATCAGCCGCAGGCCGTCGCTGGTCGGGGCCGGGATCGCGTACTCCTGGATGTCGTTGCCGCCGGAGCTCAGCAGCCCGGACAGGGCGTCCAGCGCGCCCGCGCCCGGCAGCACGCCGAAGGCCATCGAGGACTGCACGGTGGTGAGCATCAGCACGTACAGCACGGCGAGCAGCTGCAGCGGCGTCACCAGGGCGCGGGGCAGCGGCAGGACGCGCAGGCCGGCGCCGGCGCCGGCGGTGACCGCGATCATCAGCAGGCCGTGCGGGGCCAGCCCGAAGGAGTCCTTGAACAGCGGGGACAGGCACAGCGCCGCCAGGGCGGTGGCCAGGGCCGCGCAGAGCGTCAACTTGGCCCGGGTGGTCACGCGCCGACCTCGTCTCGGTAGGGAACGGAGTTCAGGGTGCGGTCCGCGCTCCGCCACAGGGCGGGCAGCGAGTCGCCGGCCCGGACCGGCAGGACCGTCCAGCCGGACTCGCGGAGCCGGGTCACCCGGGCGGCGGTCTGCTCGTCCGGGGTGTCCGGGAGGACGTGGCGCAGGCCGGACCAGGTGCCGGTGTCCAGCAGCAGGACGACCGCGCCGCCGGTGCGGCGGCGCAGCCGGGCCAGCCGGTCGGCCTGGTCCTCGTCGAGGGCGCCGACCACGGCGACCAGCAGGCCCTCGCCGTCCAGCCGGAGCACCTCCTCGGCGCGGGCCAGGGTGCCCAGGTCGGAGTGCTCGACCACGGCGAGGGCGTCCAGCAGCGCGCCGACCGACTCGGCGGCGGTGCTGCCGTGGGCGCTCTGCCCGGGCACCGTGCGGCCGGTGTCGGTGAGCAGCCTGGTCCGGTAGCCGCGCTGCACCAGGTCGACGCCGATCGAGGCGGCGGCGGACACCGCCCACTCGAAGGAGGAGGCCGGGCCGGAGCCACGGTGCGCGCCCTCCCGGGTGTCGAGCAGCACGGTGGCGCGGGCCTTGAGCGGCTGCTCCTCCCGGCGGACCATCAGTTCGCCGTACCGGGCGGTGGACTTCCAGTGCACCCGGCGCAGGTCGTCGCCGTGCCGGTACTCGCGCGGGATGACGTCGTCGTCGCCGGCCAGCGCCAGGGTGTGCGCGTTGGAGTCGCCCTGCCCGGCGGACTCGCCGGGCAGCCGGACCGGCGGCAGGTCCTGGGTCTGCGGGACGACGGTGAGCACGTCGGCGGCGCTGAACGCGCGGGTCAGCTCGCACATCCCGAACGGGTCGGACAGCCGGAGCTGGAGCGGGCCGAGCGGGTAGCGGCCGCGCAGGTCGGAGCGGACCCGGTAGGAGACCTCGCGGAAGCCGCGCGGCTCGACCCGGTCCAGCACGAAGCGCGGGCGCGGGCCCAGCACGTACGGGACCTTGTCCTCCAGCAGCAGCAGGCCGGTGGGCACCCGGGAGACGTTGTCCAGCCGCAGGTGCACCCGGGCCTCCTGGCCGGCGGCGGCCCGGTGCGGGCTGAGCCGGCGGCCCGAGGCGACCCGGTAGCGGGTGCGCACCAGCAGGCCGGCGGCGGCCAGCGGCAGCGCCGCCAGCAGCGCGCCGACCTGGAGCAGCGCGCCCTGGCCGAACACGAAGGCGCAGACGGCGGCGGTCAGGCCGGCGGCCAGGAAGGAGCGGCCGCGGGTGGTCAGCCCGCGCAGCGCCGCGCGCAGTCCGGAGACCCGGCCGGAGGCCGCCACCTCAGCGGCCCTGCGGGCGCGGGACGGGCTGTCGGGCCACCAGGTCGAGCACGACCTGCTCGACGGTGCGGCGGCTCAGCTGGGTCTCCGAGGTGGGCAGCAGGCGGTGCGCCAGTACCGGGACGGCGAGCGCCTGCAGGTCGTCCGGGAGCACGTAGTCGCGGCCGTCCAGGGCGGCGTGCGCGCGGGCGGCGCGGACCAGGTGCAGGGTGGCCCGGGGGGAGGCGCCCAGGCGCAGTTCGGGGCAGCTGCGGGTGGCGGCGACCAGGTCGACGGCGTAGCGGCGGACCGGGTCGGAGACGTAGACGGTCTTCACCAGCTCGATCAGCTTGAGCAGGTCGGCGGCGTGCGCCACCGGCTGCAGGTCGTCGAGCGGGTTGGCGGCCGAGTGCAGGTCGAGCATGGCGAACTCGGCGTCGGCGCTGGGGTAGCCGATCGAGATCCGGGCCATGAAGCGGTCGCGCTGGGCCTCCGGCAGGGCGTAGGTGCCCTCCATCTCGACCGGGTTCTGGGTGGCGATCACCATGAACGGCGAGGGCAGCTCGTGGGTGGTGCCGTCGATGGTGACCTGGCGCTCCTCCATCGACTCCAGCAGCGCGGACTGGGTCTTCGGCGAGGCCCGGTTGATCTCGTCGCCGACCACGATCTGCGCGAAGATCGCGCCGGGCCGGAACTCGAAGTCCCGCTGGTGCTGGTCGAAGACGTTGGTGCCGGTGACGTCCGAGGGCAGCAGGTCCGGGGTGAACTGGATCCGGCGCACCGTGCAGTCCACCGAGCGGGCCAGCGCCTTCGCCAGCATGGTCTTGCCGACGCCCGGCACGTCCTCCAGCAGCAGGTGGCCCTCGGCGAGCAGCACCGTCAGGGCGATCCGGACGGCCTCCGGCTTGCCCTCGATCACGCTCTCCACGGAGCCCCGGACGCGGCCCACGACCGCCGCCAGCTCGGCCAGCCCGGCGGGCTCCCGCCGGTCCTGGCGACCCGCCTGCGGCTGCTGCGCGCCCTGTCCGTTGATGGTCGTCACCCGTAACGCTCCCATGTTGCACAGTCGCCGGGCGGCTGGTTCGAGCCCGGTCCACCCCGAATACTTGGCGCATTCTTCCCTGTCGAACGGCCAGAAGTCACCCGCTCGGCCGACACGCGAAGGCTGTCCCGGTTTGGGACGGTCCGGTGGTCCGGACGGTTTCAGGAGATCTCGCGGAGCAGACCGGTGTGCACGTCGAAGACGAAACCGCGGACGTCCCCGGTGTGCGGCAGGAACGGGGAGGTGCGGACCCGCTGCATCGACTGCCGGACGTCGCGGTCCAGGTCGGTGAACGCCTCCACCGCCCACTGCGGGCGCTGGCCGACCTCCCGCTCCAGCTCGTGCCGGAAGTCCTCGGTCAGGCCGAGCAGGCCGCAGCCGGTGTGGTGGATCAGCACCACGGTGCGGGTGCCCAGGGCGCGCTGGCTGATCGTCAGCGAGCGGATGGTGTCGTCGGTGACCACGCCGCCCGCGTTGCGGATGATGTGCGCGTCGCCGAGCTCCAGGCCGAGCGCGGCGAACAGGTCGAGCCGGGCGTCCATGCACGCCACCACGGCGACCCGGCGGACCGGGCGGGCGTCCATGCCGCCGTCCCGGAAGGTCTCCGCGTACGAGCGGTTGGACACCACGAAGCGATCGGTCTCGGAGGGCCGCTCGGGGCCGGGGGCAGTCGCCATGGCGACGACGGTAGTGGCCGCGCGGCCCCGCCGGGGACGGAACGCGGTCGGGCCCTCGGCCCGGCCGCATCCCGTTCGGGCGGCTTCGCCCCGGTTCGCCCGGCGCGCCCGCCGACCGCCCGCGCCCCGGCCCGGCGGATCCGCCGCACCGCCCCCACCTGCGCGAACGGGTGCGTCCGCCCGGGTGGTGCACCGCCGTGGAGCGTTGACCGGCGGGGCGCGGGCGATAGGCTGGCGGGGCAGCGGAGCACGGCGGACGGCACCCGGTGAGCGGGGTGTCCGGCGCTCTCCGCGCCGGGTCGGCCCGCCCGTGCGCAGCCTGCGGCCTCCTCCCGCTCCGTGCCCACCTGGCGCACCTTCCCCGGTGCCGGGCGGTCGCTCCTTCCCCCAGCGAGCGGGCGGGGACCACGGGCGGCGTGCGGCGGGGCCGCCCGGGTGCGGGACAATGGCCCGGCCACACCGCACCTGAGGAAGGGCCCCGCCCCCGTATGAGTACCGACAGCCCTGCCCCCCGGCACGTCCCGGTGATGCTGGAGCGCTGCCTGGACGCCCTCGCCCCGGCGATCTCCGGGCCGGGCGCCGTGGTGGTGGACGCCACCCTGGGCCTGGGCGGCCACAGCGAGGCGCTGCTGACCCGCTTCCCCGAGGTCCGCCTGATCGCCGTCGACCGCGACCCGCGGGCCCTGGAGCTGTCCGCCGAGCGGCTGGCCCGGTTCGGCGACCGGGCCACCCTGGTGCACGCCGTCTACGACGAGATCCCGCGCGTGCTGGACGAGCTGGGCGTCCCCGAGGTGCACGGCGTGCTGTTCGACCTGGGCGTCTCCTCGATGCAGCTGGACGAGGCCGACCGCGGCTTCGCCTACTCCCAGGACGCCCCGCTGGACATGCGGATGGACCAGACCCGGGGCATCTCGGCCGCCGAGGTGCTGAACACCTACGGGCACGGTGACCTGGCCCGGATTCTCAAGGTCTACGGTGAGGAGCGGTTCGCCGGCAAGATCGCCTCCGCGGTGCTCCGGGAGCGGGCGAAGGAACCGTTCACCACCAGCGCGCGTCTGGTCGAGTTGGTGCGCAACGCCATCCCGGCCGCCACCCGGCGGACCGGCGGCAACCCGGCCAAGCGGACCTTCCAGGCGCTGCGGATCGAGGTCAACGGCGAGCTGGAGGTGCTGGACCGGGCGATTCCCGGCGCACTGGACGCCCTCGCGGTGGGCGGCCGGATCGTCGTGATGTCCTACCAGTCGCTGGAGGACCGCCTGGTCAAGCAGTACCTGCAGGCCGGCGCCACCTCCACCGCCCCGCCGGGCCTCCCGGTGATCCCGGAGGAGCTGCAGCCCTGGCTGAAGCTGCTCACCCGCGGTGCCGAACTGGCCACCGAGGAGGAGATCGAGGAGAACCGGCGCGCCGCGCCCGTACGGCTGCGGGTGGCGGAGAGGATCAGACGGACCCGGAGGTAGCCAGCCGCCGGGAGCAGCGGAGCGAAGGGGAGTGGAGCGGTGCCGGTGGCCGGCGGGCGGACCCGGGGGAGCGTCCCCGGGCAGGGGGGCAGGGCACGGATCACCGTCCGGCCGGGGGCGCGCCAGCTGCGCGGGCGCACCCCGTTCGCGGTGCTGGTGGTGGCCCTGCTGTCGGCCGGGCTGCTCGGCCTGCTGATGCTCAACACCGCCCTCAACGAAGGCTCGTTCACGCTGTCCCGGCTGAAGAAGCAGACCACCGACGCCACCGACCAGCAGCAGACCCTGCAGCAGCAGATCGCCGAGCAGTCCGCGCCCGACGCGCTGGAGCAGCGCGCCCGCGGCCTCGGCATGGTCCCCGGCGGCGACCCGGCCTTCCTCAACCCCGACGGCAGCGTCACCGGCAAGGCCCGGCCCGCCGAGGACAGCCCGCCGGTGCCGCGCTCCAGTGCCGAGCCCTGGCAGCGCCCCGGCGGCAGCCCCTCGCCCACCCCCGGCGCCACCACCAGCCCCGGCGACCCCGGCATCGAACTCGCCCCCGCCCCGCCCGTCGCCCCGTCCGCCACCGGGGCCGCCCGATGACCCGCCCGCCCGGCGACGGCCCCCGCCCGCGCCGCACCCCGTCCGCCGGCGGCCGCCCCGGCCCCGCCCGCCCCGCCGCCCCGCGCCGCCGGGTCGGCGAGCCGCGCCGCTCCGCCGACGGCACCCCGCCGCGCCCGGCCCGGCCGCGCCCCGCCTCGGCCGGGCACCGCCAGGTCGCCCCGCCGCGCCCCGGCGCCCGCCCGGCCCGCCGCCCCGGCCCGCCGCGCCGCCCGGCCCGCCCGGGCCCGCGCTCGATCAGACTGGCCGATCCGCGCCGCCGGCTGCGGCTGGTGACGGTCTGCCTGCTGCTGGTGTTCGCGGTCTTCGCGGCCCGGCTGGTGCAGCTCCAGCTGTTCGACTCGGACGAGATGGCGGCCGCCGCGGGCGCCAACAAGTACGTCCGGGTGGCGCTGCCCGCCGAGCGCGGCTCGATCTCGGCGGCCGACGGCACCGTGCTGGCGACCTCGGTGGACGCCTACGACCTGACCGCCGACCCGACCATGTTCACCCCCGCGGTGGCCCGGCTGCCGGACGCCCCGGAGCAGGCCGCCGCGCTGCTCGCGCCGATCCTCGGCCAGCCGAAGGAGAAGCTGGCCGAGAAGCTGCACCTGAACAGCAAGAACCCGAAGAGCCAGTACGCGCTGGTGATGGCCCGTCAGTCCCCGCAGGTCAAGGGGCAGATCACCGACCTGCGCAACCAGCTGGGCAAGCAGGCGGACACCGCGGCCTGCCGGGCCCAGCGGCTGCCGGTCGACAAGGGCGGCCGGCAGTTCCTGGACGCGTCCTGCGTGAACCCGCTGACCGGCCTGTTCTGGGAGCAGTCCACCCGGCGCAGCTACCCGGCGAACGGGCTGGCCGCGAACCTGGTCGGCTTCGTCAACGCCGAGGGCACCGGCACCGGCGGCCTGGAACTGCAGTACCAGCAGCAGCTGGCCGGCCGGGACGGCTACGCCACCTACGCGGCGTCGGCCGGCCGCCGGGTCGCCACCGCCGGGGGCAGCCGGGAGGACGCGGTGCCCGGCACCGACCTGCGGCTGACCGTGAACCCCGACGTCCAGTGGGCGGCCCAGCGCGCCATCACCGACCAGGTCGCCAACGCCGGGGCGGAGAAGGGCTACGTGGTCGTCCAGGACGTCCGGACCGGCCAGGTGCTGGCGATGGCCACCTCGCCCGGCTTCAACCCGAACGACCTGGCCTCGGCCCGGGCCGACCAGCTCGGCAACGCGGCGCTCCAGGACGCCTACGAGCCCGGCTCCACCGCCAAGCTGATGACCATGGCCGCGGTGCTGGACACCGGCACCGCCAAGTGGGACACCCACGTGACGGTGCCGAACACGCTGCAGCGCGCCGACCGGGTGTTCCACGACGACGTGGACCACGAGACCTGGTACCTGACGCTGGCGGGCGTACTGGCCAAGTCCTCCAACATCGGCACCATCGAGGCCGCCGAGCACCTGGGCCCGACCCAGGCCGAGTCCAACAAGGTGCTCGCCGGGTACCTCGACCGGTTCGGCATCGGCAAGCCCAGCGGGCTCGGCTTCCCCGGCGAGACCCGCGGCATCCTGGCCAAGCCGGAGGACTGGAACGGCTCGCAGCAGTACACCATCCCGTTCGGCCAGGGCCTGTCGGTGAACGCGCTGCAGGCCACCTCGGTGTTCTCCACCATCGCCAACGGCGGTGTGCGGGTCGCCCCGAGCCTGCTGGCCGGCACCACCGGCCCGGACGGCCGCTTCACCCCGGCCCCGGCCGGGGCGCAGACCAGGGTGGTGACACCGGAGACCGCGAAGACGCTGACCGAGATGCTGGAGTCCGTCGTCACCGACGAGCAGGGCACCGGCAACAAGGCGCAGATCCCGGGCTACCGGGTGGCCGGCAAGACCGGCACCGCGAACCGGGTGGACCCGAAGACCGGCAAGTACTCCGGGTACACCGCCTCCTTCATCGGCTTCGCGCCCGCCGACCAGCCCCGGGTGACGGTCTCCTGCGTCATCCAGGACCCGGTCAACGGGCACTTCGGCGGGCAGCTGTGCGGGCCCGTCTTCAAGCAGGTGATGGAGTTCACCCTCAAGACCCTCCAGGTCCCGCCGAGCACCAGCGAGGCACCGAACCTGGCCGTCGACTGGAAGCCCTGAGATGAGCGACACCCCCGAGCGCCCCGCGCGCGAAGTGAGCAGCGTCACGGCCGAGCAGACCCGGTTTGGCCCCGGGGGGCGTGCGGCCGATAGCCTTCCGGCCGTGCCGAAACCCGATCAAATCTCCGCGAGTCCGCCCCGTCCGAGCCGTACCGCGGCGCTGCCCCTCGCCGAGGCGGCCCGGCTGCTCGGACTGGCCCCCCTGGACGGCCCCGAGGTCACCGGCGTCACCCACGACTCCCGGGCGGTGCGGCCCGGCGACGTGTACGTGGCCTTCCCCGGCGCCAACCACCACGGCGCGGCGTTCGCCGCCGGCGCGGCGGCCGCGGGCGCGGTCGCGGTGCTCACCGACCCGGCCGGTGCCGAGCTGGCGGCCGGCGCCGGGGTGCCGCTGCTGGTGGTGGAGCGCCCGCGCGAGGTGATGGGCGCGCTGGCCGCCGCGGTCTACGGGGCGCCCAGCGCGAGCATGCTGATGATCGGTCTGACCGGCACCAACGGCAAGACCACCACCTCCTACCTGGTCGAGGGCGGCCTGCGCGGGGCCGGCCGGCTCCCCGGCGTGATCGGCACCGTGGAGATGCGGGTCGGCGACGAGCGGATCAAGTCCGAGCGCACCACCCCCGAGGCCACCGACCTGCACGCGGTGCTCGGCGTGATGCGCGAGGCCGGCGCCGACGCGGTGGTGATGGAGGTCTCCAGTCACGCGCTGGTCTACGGCCGCACCGACGGCGTGGTCTACGACGTGGCGCTGTTCAACAACCTGACGCCGGAACACCTCGACTTCCACCCCGACATGGAGGACTACTACCGGGCCAAGGCCCGGCTGTTCGAGGAGGGCAAGGCCCGCCGCGGCGTCGCCAACCGGGACGACTCCTACGGCCGCCGGCTGGCCGGCGAGGCCCGGATCCCGATGACCACCTTCTCGGCGGCCGGCGACCCGGCCGCCGACTGGCGCGCCGTCGACGTCCGGCTCGGCCCGGCCGGTTCGACGTTCCGGGTGCTCGGCCCGAACGGCGAGCGGGCCGACGCCGCGGTGCCGCTGCCCGGCCCGTTCAACGTGGCCAACGCGCTCGGCGCGATCACCGCGCTGGTCACCGCGGGCGTCGACCTGGACGCGGCGGTCGCCGGGGTGGCCGCCGTTCCCGGCGTGCCCGGCCGGCTGGAGAAGGTCGAGGCCGGCCAGGACTACGTCGCCGTGGTCGACTACGCGCACAAGCCGGACGCGCTCAGCGCCGTCCTCGCCTCGCTCCGCGAGGTCACCAAGGGCCGGCTGCACGTGGTGGTCGGCTGCGGCGGCGACCGCGACCCCTACAAGCGCGCGCCGATGGGCGCGATCGCCGCCCGGCTCGCCGACACCGCCGTCCTCACCAGCGACAACCCGCGCTCCGAGGACCCGCTGGCGATCCTCGCCACCATGCTGGCCGGCGCCACCGAGGTGCCCGAGCCGGAGCGCGGCGAGGTGCTCGCCGTCCCCGACCGGAGCGAGGCGATCGCCCTCGCGGTGTCCCGCGCGCACAGCGGCGACACCGTCCTGGTGGCCGGCAAGGGCCACGAACTCGGCCAGTACGTCAAGGGCGAGGTCCGCCCGTTCGACGACCGCCAGGTCCTGCGGGCCGCCATCGAGCAGACCACGACGGAGGCCGGACGATGATTCCCCTGACGCTCGCTCAGGCCGCGCAGGCGGTCGGCGGCACCCTGGACGGCGCCGACCCGGCGGCCGCGATCACCGGCGAGGTGGTCACCGACAACCGGCGGATCGAGCCCGGCGGGCTGTTCGTCTGCGTGCTCGGCGAGCGCGTCGACGGCCACGCGTTCGCCGAGCGGGCGGTCGCCGACGGCGCGGTCGCGGTGCTCGCCACCCGGCCGGTCGGCGTGCCCGCCATCCTGGTCGACGACGTGGTGGTGGCGCTCGGCCGGCTGGCCCGCGCCGTGGTGGCCCGGGCCGAGGACGTCCGGACCGTCGCGCTGACCGGCTCGGCCGGCAAGACCTCCACCAAGGACCTGATCGGCCAACTGCTCGGCAAGCACGGCGAGACGGTCTTCCCGGCCGGTTCGCACAACAACGAGATCGGCCACCCGCTGACCGCGCTGCGGGTCGCCCCGACGACCCGTCACCTGGTGATGGAGATGGGCGCCCGGCACAAGGGCGACATCGAGTACCTGACCGGGATCACCCCGCCCACCGTCGGCCTGGTCCTCAACATCGGCACCGCGCACCTCGGCGAGTTCGGCTCCAAGGAGGCCATCGCCGAGGCCAAGGGCGAGATGGTGGAGGCCCTTTCGGCCGACGGCGTCGCCGTGCTGAACGCCGACGACCCGCTGGTGCGGGCGATGCGCACCCGCACCAAGGCCCGGGTGGTGCTGTTCGGCGAGAGCCCGGACGCCGACGTCCGGGCCACGGACGTTCGCCTGGACGCCACCGGACGGCCACGGTTCACGCTCAGCACCCCGGCCGGTTCCGCACCCGTGCAGCTGCGCCTGTACGGTGAGCACCACATCTCGAACGCCCTCGCCGCCGCCGCGGTGGCGGTGGAGCTCGGGATGTCCGTCGACCGCGTCGCCGAAGCACTCAGCGAGGCGGGTGCGCTGTCCCGCTGGCGCATGGAGGTGGTCGACCGGGCCGACGGTCTGACCGTCGTCAACGACGCCTACAACGCGAACCCGGAATCGATGCGGGCCGCGCTGCGGACGCTGGCGACGATGGCGGGCACCGGCCCGGAGCGCCGCCGCACCTGGGCGGTGCTCGGCGAGATGCGGGAGCTCGGCGAGGACAGCCTCGACGAGCACGACGCCATCGGGCGGCTCGCCGTCCGGCTCGACATCAGCAAGCTGGTGGCGGTCGGCGGACGCGAGGCGGCCCGGATGGAACTGGGCGCGAGGAACGAAGGTTCGTGGGGTGAGGAGTCGGTGCTGGTGTCCGACACGGACGCGGCGATCGAGCTGCTGCGCAGTCAGGTCCGGCCGGGGGACGTGGTCCTGGTGAAGGCCTCCCGTTCGGTCGGCCTGGAGAAGGTCGCCGAGGCGCTGCTCGCGGACGGTGCCGCCGAGTGAAGCAGATCCTCTTCGCCGGCATGATCGGCCTGGTGCTGACCCTGCTCGGCACCCCCGCCCTGATCAAGCTGCTCGCCAAGCACGGCTACGGCCAGTACATCCGCGACGACGGCCCCAAGGCGCACCACAGCAAGAAGGGCACGCCCACCATGGGCGGCATCGCCTTCATCCTGGCGACCCTGATCGCGTACTTCGCCACCAAGGCGATAACGGGCGTGTCGCCCAGCGCCTCCGGCCTGCTGGTGCTCTTCCTCACCGCGGGCATGGGCCTGGTCGGCTTCCTGGACGACTACATCAAGGTGGTCAAGCGCCGCTCGCTGGGCCTGCGGGCCAAGGCGAAGCTGCTCGGCCAGTCCTTCGTGGCGCTGGCGTTCGCGGTGCTCGCCCTGCAGTTCCAGGACAACCGCGGCCTGACCCCGGCCTCCGACCACCTGTCCTTCGTGCAGGACTTCAAGTGGTCGATCGGCCCGGTGCTGTTCGTCATCTTCGCCTACTTCATGATCGCCGCGATGTCGAACGGCGTGAACCTGACGGACGGTCTGGACGGCCTGGCCACCGGCGCCTCGGTGATGGTCTTCGGCGCCTACACCTTCATCGGCCTGTGGGAGCACAGCCAGAACTGCGCCTACGCGATCCAGGCCACCGCCTCCTGCTACGACGTCCGCGACCCGCTGGACCTCGCCGTGGTCGCCGCCGCCCTGATGGGCTCCTGCTTCGGCTTCCTGTGGTGGAACACCTCGCCCGCCAAGATCTTCATGGGCGACACCGGCTCGCTCGCCCTCGGCGGCGCGCTGGCCGGCCTGGCCGTGGTCTCCCGCACCGAGCTGCTGCTCGCCGTGCTCGGCGGCCTGTTCGTGATCATCACTCTTTCGGTGATCATCCAGGTCGGCTCGTTCCGGATGACCGGCAAGCGCGTTTTCAAGATGGCGCCGCTCCAGCACCACTTCGAACTGAAGGGCTGGAGCGAGGTCCTGATCGTGGTCCGGTTCTGGATCATCCAGGGCCTGTGCGTCGCCGTCGGACTCGGACTCTTCTACGCGGGATGGGTGACCGGATGAACAACCCGGAGTGGGCCGGACTGCCGGTCGTCGTCGCCGGACTCGGCCTCTCCGGGATCAGTGCCGCCCGGGTCCTGCACGGGCTCGGCGCGCACGTCACCGTGGTCGACGGCGGGGACGGCCCGGGCCTCGCGGCCAAGGCCGCCCCCCTGGTCGACCAGGGCGTCACCGTCCGCCTCGGCGACGGCGCGAGCCTGCCCGCGGGCACCCGACTGGTCGTCACCTCGCCCGGCTGGGCCCCCGACGGCCCGCTGTTCGCGGCCGCCGCCGAGGCCGGCGTCCCGGTCTGGGGCGACGTCGAACTCGCCTGGCGGCTGCGCACCCCGCACCCCGCCACCGGCGAGCCCGCCCCCTGGCTGGCCGTCACCGGCACCAACGGCAAGACCACCACCGTGCAGATGCTGGCCTCGATCCTCACCGCCGCCGGCAAGCGGACCGCCGCGGTCGGCAACGTCGGCGTCTCCGTGCTGGACGCGGTGCTCGCCGAGGAGCCCTACGACGTGCTCGCCGTCGAGCTCTCCAGCTACCAGCTGCACTGGGCGCCCTCGCTGCGGGTGCACTCCGCCGCGGTGCTCAACCTCGCGCCCGACCACCTGGACTGGCACGGCTCGATGGAGGCGTACGCCGCCGACAAGGGCCGGATCTACGAAGGCAACCAGGTCGCCTGCGTCTACAACCTGGCCGACCCCGCCACCGAGGCGCTGGTCCGCGAGGCCGACGTCGAGGAGGGCTGCCGGGCGATCGGCTTCGGCCTCGACGCGCCCGCCGTCTCCCACCTCGGCGTGGTCGACGGCCTGCTGGTCGACCGGGCCTTCGTCGCCGACCGGGCCAACTCCGCCGCCGAGCTGGGCGCCGTCGCCGACGTGAACCCGCCCGCGCCGCACAACATCGCCAACGCGCTCGCCGCCGCCGCGCTCGCCCGCGCCTACGGGGTCGACGCCAAGGCCGTCCGGGACGGCCTGCGCGCCTTCAGCCCCGACAAGCACCGGATCGCGCACGTCGCCGAGGTCGACGGCGTGACCTGGATCGACGACTCCAAGGCCACCAACACCCACGCCGCCGCCGCCTCGCTGGCCGCCTACCGGCCCGTGGTGTGGATCGCCGGCGGCCTGGCCAAGGGCGCCGCCTTCGACGAACTGGTCGCGGGCGCCGCCGACCGGCTGCGCGCCGCCGTGCTGATCGGCCAGGACCGGCAGCTGATCCGCGAGGCGCTGGAGCGACACGCCCCCGACGTCCCGGTGTTCGAGCCCGCCCCGGGCCAGACTGGCGCCGAGGCGATGACCGCGATCGTCGCGGCCGCGGCCGCCGCCGCCGAGAAGGGCGACACCGTCCTGCTGGCACCGGCCTGCGCGTCGATGGACATGTTCACCCACTACGGCGAGCGCGGCGACCTGTTCGCCGCCGCGGTCCGCGCGCTGTAGCCCAGGAGGTCGTGGTGTCCACCAGCGAGAAGCCGCCGCGCGAACGCCTGCGGCTGATCTCGGCGACCACGACCACCTTCAAGTCGGCCGGCCCGGTCGCCCGGGCCCGGGCCGCCCGGGAGCGGTTCGGGTACCTGATGGCCCGTCCGCTGACGCCCTACTACCTGATCCTGGGTGCCGCCCTGCTGCTGGTGGTGCTCGGCCTGGTGATGGTGTTCTCGGCCTCGCAGTCCTTCGTCACCGAGCACGGCCTGCCGATGACGTTCTTCTTCCGCAAGCAGCTGCTCGCCCTGCTGCTCGGCGGCGCCCTCGCGGTGGTGCTGACCCGGACCCCGGTCAAGGCGCTGCGCCGGGCCGTCTACCCGCTGCTGTTCGGCGTGGTCGGCGCGCTGGTGCTGGTGGCGATCCCCGGGATCGGCTCGCGGATCAACGGCAACCGGAACTGGATCAACCTGGGCTTCTTCCAGGTCCAGCCCTCCGAGTTCGCCAAGCTGGCGCTGCTGCTCTGGGCGGCCGACCTGCTGGCCCGCAAGCAGCGCACCCACATGCTCGACCAGTGGAAGCACCTGCTGGTCCCGCTGGTGCCGGGCACCCTGGTGCTGATGGTGCTGATCATGATCGGCGGCGACATGGGCACCACCATGGTGCTGATCGCCATGCTGTTCGGGCTGCTCTGGATGGTCGGCGCCCCGCTGCGGCTGTTCGCCGCCACCCTCGGCATCGCGGTGGTCGCCTGCACCGCGCTGATCATCACCGTCCCGCACCGGCTGGGCCGGCTCTCCTGCGTCGGCGTCACCAAGCCCGACCCGAACCTGGACTGCTTCCAGGCCCTGCACGGCCTCTACGCCCTGGCGGCGGGCGGGCCGTTCGGGTCCGGACTGGGCGCCGGCGTCGAGAAGTGGGGCCAACTCCCGGAGGCGCACACCGACTTCATCTTCGCCGCGACCGGCGAGGAACTGGGCCTGGTGGGGACGCTGTCGGTACTCGCCCTGTTCGCGGCACTAGGCTACGCGGGTATCCGAGTGGCCCTCGGTACCGCGGACCCGTTCGTCCGGTACGCGGCGGGCGCCGCCACCACCTGGATCATGGCGCAGGCCGTGGTCAACCTGGGGTCGGCGCTGGGACTCCTGCCCATCGCGGGCGTCCCGCTGCCGCTGTTCTCGTACGGCGGTTCGGCGATGCTGTCGGCCATGTGCGCCATCGGGCTGCTGCTGTGCTTCGCGCGCAGCACCCCGGCGGCGAAGGCAGCGCTGGCTGCCCGGCCCCGCAAGTGGCGGAAGGGGGCCAACTCCCGGTTCGGGCCCGTCCTGGGCCGGGTGCTGCCAGGTAGGAAGACCACAGCGCGCGAGGCCGTCCGGCCGCCGCGCAGGGAGCGGTGAATTTCGGTGCATGTCGTACTCGCCGGCGGCGGGACCGCCGGTCACATCGAGCCGGCCATGGCGCTCGCGGACGCGCTGCGCAGGCACGACCCGTCCGTCGGGATCACCGCGCTCGGCACCGAGCGGGGCCTGGAGACCCGGCTGGTCCCGGAGCGCGGCTACGAACTGGCGCTGATCCCGGCCGTCCCGCTGCCCCGCAAGCCCACCCCGGAGCTGATCACCGTCCCCGGCCGGCTGCGCGGCACCGTGCGCGCCGCCCAGGAGGTGATCGAGCGGGTCAACGCGGACGTGGTGGTCGGCTTCGGCGGCTACGTGGCGATGCCCGCCTACCTGGCGGCCAAGCGGGTCGGGGTGCCGATCGTGGTGCACGAGGCGAACGCCCGCCCCGGCCTGGCCAACAAGATCGGCGCCCGCTACAGCGACTTCGTGGCGGTCTCCACCCCGGACTCCAAGCTCCGCGACTCGCGCTACATCGGCATCCCGCTCCGCCGCACCATCGCCACCCTGGACCGCGGCACCGTCCGCCCGGAGGCCCGGCACCACTTCGGCCTGGACCAGCGGCTGCCCACCCTGCTGGTCTCCGGCGGCTCGCAGGGCGCCCGCCGGCTGAACGAGACGGTGCAGGCGATCGCGCCCCGGCTCCAGCAGTACGGGGTGCAGATCCTGCACGCGGTCGGCCCGAAGAACGAGCTCCCGGCCATCGACGACATCCCGGGCATGCCGCCGTACCGGGCACTGCCCTACCTGGACCGGATGGACCTCGCCTACGCGGCGGCCGACATGATGCTCTGCCGGGCCGGCGCGATGACGGTGGCCGAGCTGGCCGCGGTCGGCCTGCCGGCCGCGTTCGTGCCGCTGCCGATCGGCAACGGCGAGCAGCGGCTGAACGCCCAGCCGATGGTGAAGGCGGGCGGCGGCCTGCTGGTCGACGACGCCGAGCTGACCACCGACTGGGTGCTGAAGAACGTCCTCCCGGTGCTCACCGACCCGGCCCGGCTGTGGGAGATGTCGCGCGCCGCCGCCGAGTTCGGCCGCCGGGACGCCGACGACCTGCTGGTGCAGATGGTCTACGAGGCGATCGAGGCCGCCCGCGGCGGCCGCCGCCGTGGCTGAGCAGGACGACGAGGAGGAGTTCGGGGCGGAGGAGGCCGACGAGGCCCGCCCGCCCCGGCTCCGGCTCTCCCGGCGCGGGGTCGCGGTGCTGGTGGCGCTGGGCGCGCTGCTGGCCGGCGGCCTCGGCTGGACGGTGTTCTTCTCGGCCGCCCTGGACGTCCGCCGGGTGGCGGTCCAGGGCCTGGACTCCGGGCAGTTGACCAGCGGTGAGGTCGAGCGGGCGCTCGGCGCCACCGCGCGCGGCCCGCTGGCCCGGGTCGACCTGGACGAGGCCCGGGCCGAGGTGGCGAAGGTGCCGCGGGTGGCCGAGGTCGAGGTCTGGCGCGGCTGGCCGCACACCCTGCGGGTGAAGGTGACCGAGCGCCGGCCGGTGGCCGCGGTCAAGGCCGACGACGGCCGGTTCGTCCAGGTCGACGCGCAGGGTGTGGAGTTCGCCACGGAACCGCAACCCCCGTCCGGCGTCCCGGTGGTGGCCCTGCAGCTGAGCGGGCCCGCGCAGGACGCGATCCAGGTGGTGGACCGCCCGGCGCTGGTCCGCTCGGCGATCACGGTGGCGGCCGGCCTGCCGCCGGCCGTGGCCAAGCAGGCCGGTTCGCTCACGGTCTACTCGTACGACGACATCCGGCTGCAGCTGGCCTCGGGCGCCACCGTGCGCTGGGGGAGCGCGGAGCAGACCGCCCGGAAGGCCGGGGTGCTGACCGCGCTGCTGGCCCGGAAAGCCGCGAATTACGACGTGAGTGCCCCGGATGCCCCGGCGGTATCCGGTTGATTTGGTAAGTTCTGTGCCGGGGGGCGGTATTGACGGAGCCACGGCTCCGGTCCGACCCTTGGTGGTCACCCCGGTTTCACCGGGGGGTCGATGATCACATAGGCTCAAAAGAAAAAGGGAAGCTCGGCGTGTTCGTTGAAACGCGCGCCGGTTGCGACCTACTGTCCTGTGTCAACGAGCTGTGCTCGACACCGCGGTGACACCGGCACAGCCATAACCCTCAACCTCAAGTTTAGGGTTCGGGTTGGAACCACGTGCTTCCCACCCATCGACATCCGTCGGCCTTCACAATCCAGGGGAGCCGACCCGGAAATTCGAGGCGAGAGGCCCCGACGTGGCAGCACCCCAGAATTACCTCGCGGTCATCAAGGTCGTCGGCATCGGCGGCGGCGGAGTCAACGCCATCAACCGGATGATCGAGGTCGGGCTCAAGGGCGTCGAGTTCATCGCGATCAACACCGACGCCCAGGCGCTGCTGATGAGCGACGCCGACGTGAAGCTCGACGTCGGCCGCGAACTGACCCGCGGCCTCGGCGCCGGTGCCAACCCCGAGGTCGGCCGCAAGGCCGCCGAGGACCACCGCGAGGAGATCGAGGAGGTCCTCAAGGGGGCCGACATGGTCTTCGTGACGGCCGGCGAGGGCGGCGGCACCGGCACCGGCGGCGCGCCCGTGGTGGCCAACATCGCCCGCTCGCTCGGCGCGCTCACCATCGGCGTGGTCACCCGCCCGTTCACCTTCGAGGGCCGCCGCCGCGCGAACCAGGCCGAGGACGGCATCGCCAGCCTGCGCGAGCAGGTCGACACCCTGATCGTCATCCCGAACGACCGGCTGCTGTCGATCTCCGACCGCCAGGTCTCGGTGCTGGACGCCTTCCGCTCCGCCGACCAGGTGCTGCTCTCCGGTGTGCAGGGCATCACCGACCTGATCACCACCCCCGGCCTGATCAACCTGGACTTCGCCGACGTCAAGTCGGTCATGTCGGACGCCGGTTCGGCCCTGATGGGCATCGGCTCGGCCCGCGGCGAGGACCGCGCGAAGGCCGCCGCCGTGATGGCGATCTCCTCCCCGCTGCTGGAGGCGTCCATCGACGGCGCCCGCGGCGTGCTGCTCTCCATCTCCGGCGGCTCCGACCTCGGCCTGTTCGAGATCAACGAGGCGGCCCAGCTGGTCAGCGAGGCGGCCCACCCCGAGGCGAACATCATCTTCGGCGCGGTCATCGACGACGCACTCGGCGACGAGGTCCGGGTCACCGTGATCGCGGCCGGCTTCGACGGCGGCCAGCCGCCGGCCATCGTCCGCGAGCCGGTGGTGAAGTCGACCTCCTCGGCCGCCGCCCCGGAGCGCCCGACCACCCGCCCGACCTACGGCAGCATCGGCTCGGTCACCCGCGCCGAGGAGCCGGCCCGCTCCCCGGAGCCCGCGGCCGCCCCGGTGACGGCCACCGCCCCGCCGGTGCCGCCGCAGGTGCAGCCGGTCCGGCAGCCCTACGTCGAGAGCCCCGCGGAGGAGCTCGACGTGCCGGACTTCCTGAAGTGATCGACAGGTTCTTCCGCGACGGTGCTCACTTCGCCTCCACCACCCGGTGGGGCGGGGTGAGCACCTCGCCGTACGGGGAGCTCAACCTCGGCGGTGCGGTGGGTGATTCGCCCGAATCCGTCAAGCAGAACCGTTTCTTCGCGGCCCGGGAGCTGGGCCTCGACCCGGCCGACGTGGTCTGGATGAACCAGGTGCACGGCGCCGAGGTCGCGGTGGTGACGGAGCGCCAGCCGGACGGCACCGCCCCGACGGTGGACGCGGTGGTCACCGACCGCCCGCTCGCCCTCGCGGTGCTCACCGCCGACTGCACCCCGGTGCTGCTGGCCGACCCCGCTGCCGGAGTGGTCGGCGCGGCGCACGCCGGCCGCCCGGGCCTGGCCGCCGGGGTGGTCCCCGCCGCGGTCGAGGCGATGCGCGCGCTGGGCGCCCGCCCCGAGCGGATGATCGCCGTCACCGGCCCCGCGATCTGCGGCCGCTGCTACGAGGTGCCGGCCGAACTGCGCGCCGAGGTCGCCGCCGCCGTCCCGGCCGCGCACGCCGAGACCTCCTGGGGCACCCCCGCGCTGGACCTCCCCGCCGGGGTCGCGGCCCAGCTCGCCGAGGCCGGCGTCCGGCGGGTCGAACTCTCGTCCGTCTGCACGCTCGAATCCCCGGACCACTACTCCTACCGCCGGGAGCAGCGGACCGGCCGACTCGCCGGCTACGTCTGGCTGGGGCCCTCACACTCATGACGAACGACATCTACGGTCCGTTCCCGGGCGCCCCCGCCTTCGCGGCCGGGCTGACGGGGGCTCAGCGGGCCCGCTTCGAACAGTTGGGCGCCAACCTGGAGGTGGTGGAGCGCCGGATCGCCGACGCCTGCGCCGCCGCCGGCCGCCCGCGCGCGGACGTCACGCTGGTCGTGGTCACCAAGACCTACCCGGCCGAGGACACCGCGCTGCTCGCCGGACTCGGCGTCACCGACGTCGCGGAGAACCGCGACCAGGACGCCGCACCCAAGGCCGAGCAGTGCGTGAACCTGCCGCTGACCTGGCACTTCGTCGGCCAGTTGCAGACCAACAAGGCCCGCTCGGTGGTCCGTTACGCGGACCTGGTGCACTCGGTGGACCGCGCGCGCCTGGTCGACTCGCTGGCCGCCGCCGTCCGCGCCGCCGAACGCCCGCCGCTGGGCTGCCTGGTGCAGGTCGCCCTCGACAAGGAGGCCGGGGAGGGCGAGCACCGCGCGGGCGTCGCCCCGTCCGAAGTGCTCGCGCTGGCCGACCGGATCGCCGACACGCCCGGGCTGCGCCTGGACGGTGTGATGACCGTCGCACCGCTGGCCGGACCCCTGGCCGGCGACCCGGCCCGGGCCTTCGAACGGCTCGCGGAAATCGCAAGCGCCGTACGTGCGGCCCATCCGGCTGCCACGATGGTTTCGGCAGGGATGAGTGGGGACTTGGAGCAGGCCATCGGCACCGGAGCGACACATGTACGCGTCGGTACGGCGGTGCTCGGAGTGCGGTCACCGCTCGGGTAACGTCACCGAGTAAGTAGATCAGACTGCAGGACAAAATAGGACAGAACCTAGCAGATGATCAGTCTGCTGGTAAACCGTGGATCGCACCGAGCGCACACCTCCGCGGCCTGACGGACCGCCGGCCCGACGAACCGCGCGAGACCGTCCGGGGCGGCGGCACCCGCAGGGCGGACGCGGTGGGCGCATGAGCGGAGGAGACAGCAGCATGGCCGGCGCGATGCGCAAGATGGCGGTCTATCTCGGCCTGGTCGAGGACGAGACCTACGACAGCCAGGGGTACGACCCCGACGACGACTACGACACCGACCCGGAGCCGATCCGCACCGGTCGGACCGAGGACCTCCGGGCCGAGCGGCCCGCCTCCGCTCCCGCCGAGCGACCCGCCCCCGTGGCCCAGATCGCCCCCCAGCCGGTGCCGGCCGCGGTGCCGATCCGGCAGGAGCAGCCGCGGATGGCACCCGTGTCGTCCATCACATCCGAGCGCCACCGCAACCTGGAGAAGAGCACCCCGGTGATCATGCCCAAGGTCGTCAACGAACGAGAGCCCTACCGCATCACCACGCTGCACCCGAGGACCTACAACGAGGCCCGTACCATCGGGGAACAGTTCCGCGGCGGGACCCCCGTGATCATGAATTTGACCGAGATGGACGACACGGACGCGAAGCGGCTCGTAGACTTCGCGGCTGGACTGGTCTTCGGTCTGCACGGCAGTATCGAGCGCGTGACGCAGAAGGTGTTCCTGCTGTCGCCTGCTAACGTCGATGTCACGGCGGAGGACAAGGCTCGGATCGCCGAGGGTGGGTTCTTCAACCAGAGCTGACCCGGCCACGACGACAGGTGTGGATCGAGCGACAGTGCGTCACTGACGGAACGTCGGCCAGGGAGAGGGAGACGCGATGATCTTCGGTTCGGTGCTCTACTGGGTGCTGACCGTGTTCCTGCTGATCCTGCTCTTCAGGTTGGTCATGGACTGGGTTTTCCAGTTCGCCCGCTCATGGCGTCCCGGGAAGGTCATGGTCGTGGTGCTGGAGGCCACGTACACTGTCACGGATCCGCCGCTCAAGCTTCTTCGGCGCTTCATCCCGCCGTTGCGTCTCGGGGGCGTGGCGCTCGACCTGTCCTTCTTCGTACTGATGATCATTGTGTATGTCCTGATCTCGCTCGTGCAGCGCCTGTCGTTCTGAACGATGCGACAGGATGCCGGTCCGACGATCACGTTGAGGTGAAGAGATGCCATTGACCCCCGAGGACGTTCGGAACAAGCAGTTCACGACCGTCCGCCTGCGCGAAGGCTATGACGAGGACGAGGTCGATGCCTTCCTCGACGAGGTCGAAGCCGAGCTGACCCGCCTGCTGCGCGAGAACGAGGACCTGCGCGCCAAGCTGGCCGCCGCCACCCGTGCTGCCGCCCAGAACCAGGCGAACATGCGCAAGGAGCAGCAGGCCCCGCAGGACGGCGGCCGCCCCGGCGCCCCGGTGCCCGCCGCCATATCCGGCCCGCCGGTGCCCGGCCAGCAGGGCCCCGGTCCGCAGCAGCTCGGCGGCCCGCAGCAGGGCATGGGCAACCAGCAGGGCATGGGTAACCAGCAGGGCATGGGCAACCAGCCGCTGGGCCTGCCGTCCGGTGCCCCGCAGCTCCCGGCCGGCCCGCAGCAGGGCATGGGCGGCCCGATGGGCAACCCGATGCAGCAGCAGATGGGCCAGACCATGGGCGGCCAGCAGCAACTGGTCCAGCCGATGGGCGGCCAGATGCTGCAGCCGATGGGCAACCCGATGCAGCAGCAGATGGGCCAGTCGATGGGCGGCCAGCAGCTCCAGCCCATGGGCGGGCAGCTGCAGCCGATGGGCAACCCGATGCAGCAGCAGATGCAGCAGCAGAACCCCGGCGGCGACAGTGCGGCCCGGGTCCTGGCGCTCGCCCAGCAGACCGCGGACCAGGCCATCTCCGAGGCCCGCTCCGAGGCCAACAAGATCGTCGGCGAGGCCCGCAGCCGCGCCGAGGGCCTGGAGCGGGACGCCCGCTCGAAGGCCGACGCCCTGGAGCGGGACGCCCAGGAGAAGCACCGCGTCGCGATGGGCTCGCTGGAGTCCGCCCGCGCCACGCTGGAGCGCAAGGTCGAGGACCTGCGCGCCTTCGAGCGCGAGTACCGCACGCGCCTGAAGTCCTACCTGGAGACCCAGCTGCGCCAGCTGGAGTCGCAGGCGGACGACTCGCTCGCCCCGCCGCGGATCCCCGCCACCGCCTCGCTGCCGCCGGCCGCGTCGTCGATGGCGCCCGCCGGTGCCAGCGCGATGTCCTCGGCGGCGCCGTCCTTCGGGTCGAACCCGTCCTTCGGCGGCAACCAGTCCTTCGGCGGCGCGTCCTTCGGCGGTTCGTCCGGCGCCCCGTCCTTCGGCGGGTCGAACGGTTCCAACGGCGCGATGGCCCCGGCGGGCATGACCCAGCCGATGGCGGCCGTCCGACCGCAGCCCCCGCAGCCGATGCAGCAGGCGCCCGCTCCGATGCGCGGGTTCCTGATCGACGAGGACGGCGACAACTAGGCGGTTCCGCAACACGAAGATCCGCCCGAGGAGGGGAGTTCCCTTCGTCGGGCGGATCTTTTTGCGTTCGGGGGTGGCTGCCCGCCGCGCCCTTGGCGGAGCGGGGAAGTGCTGCGCTTCGGCAGGACGGGGTGGCTGCCCGTCGCGCCCCTGGCGGGGTGGGAAAGCGCTGCGCTTCGGCGGGGAGGGGTGGGGAAGTGCTGCGCCCTTGGCGGGGCGGGGAAGCGCTGCGCTTCGGCTGGTCAGGAGGTCGAAGCGCAGCGCTTTCGCGTCTGATTGGTCGAAGCGCTGCGCTTGCACCCCCGTTGGGTCGAAGCGCAGCGCTTCTGTCTTTCGCTCGGTCAGGCCTTGCGGAGGGTGAACTCCAGGGCGAGGGGCTCGTCGGTGAAGCGGGGGGCGTCGGGGTCGGTGATGGTGAGGGTCAGGCTGTCGGCCAGCACCTCGGCGGCGACCAGGGACTGATGTTCCGTCAGGGCCGCGAGGGTGTCCCCGTCGGTGCTGGCGAACTGCAGGTGGATGTGGTCGGTGACCTCCAGGCCGGAGTTCTTCCGGGCATCCTGGATCAGCCGGACCGCGTCGCGGGCGACGCCGAGGCGCTTGAGCTCCGGGGTGATCTCCAGGTCGAGGGCGACGGTGGCGCCGGACTCGCCGGCCACGGACCAGCCCTCGCGCGGGGTCTCGGTGATGATCACCTCCTCGGGGGAGAGGGTGACCGTCTCGCCGGCCAGTTCGACCGAGGTGGCGCCGGTGGCGCGCAGCTCGGCGGAGAGCCGGGCGGCGTCGGTGGCGGCGACGGCCTTGGCGACGTCCTGGACGCCCTTGCCGAAGCGCTTGCCGAGGGCCCGGAAGTTGGCCTTGGCGGAGGTGTCGACCAGCGAACCGCCCGCTTCGGAGAGGGACTGCAGCTCCAGCACGTTGAGTTCGTCGGCGATCTGGGCGCGCAGGTCGGCGGGGACCTCCTCCCAGCCCTGGGCGGCGATCAGCGCGCGGGACAGCGGCTGGCGGACCTTGACGCCGGACTCCGCGCGGGCGGCGCGGCCGAGCTCGACCAGGCGGCGGACCAGCGCCATGTGGCGGGACAGTTCGGGGTCGACCAGCGTCCCGTCGGCGACCGGCCAGCTGCTCAGGTGGACGGAGACCGGGGCGTCCGGGGTGACCGGGACGACCAGGTCCTGCCAGACCCGCTCGGTGATGAACGGGGTGAGCGGGGCCATCAGCCGGGTGACGGTCTCCAGCGCCTCGTGCAGGGTGGCGAGCGCCGCGGCGTCGCCCTGCCAGAAGCGGCGGCGGCCGCGCCGGACGTACCAGTTGGACAGGTCGTCGACGAAGCCGGACAGCAGCTTGCCGGCCCGCTGGGTGTCGTACGCCTCGTAGGCGGCGTCGACCTCGCGGACCAGGGTGTTCAGCTCGGACAGCACCCAGCGGTCCAGCACCGGGCGGTCGGCCGGGGCCGGGTCGGCCGCGGCGGGGGACCAGCCGGCGGCGCGGGCGTACAGGGCCTGGAAGGCGACGGTGTTCCAGTAGGTGAGGAGGGTCTTGCGGACCACTTCCTGGATCGTGCCGTGGCCGACCCGGCGGGCCGACCAGGGGGAGCCGCCGGCGGCCATGAACCAGCGCACCGCGTCGGCGCCGTGCTGGTCCATCAGCGGGATGGGCTGCAGGATGTTGCCGAGGTGCTTGGACATCTTGCGGCCGTCCTCGGCCAGGATGTGGCCCAGGCAGACGACGTTCTGGTACGCGTTCTCGTCGAACACCAGGGTGCCGACGGCCATCAGCGTGTAGAACCAGCCGCGGGTCTGGTCGATCGCCTCGGAGATGAACTGCGCCGGGTAGCGCTGCTCGAACAGCTCCTTGTTGCGGTACGGGTAGCCGTACTGGGCGAACGGCATCGAGCCCGAGTCGTACCAGGCGTCGATCACCTCGGGCACCCGGACCGCGGTGGTGGAGCACTGCGGGCAGGGGAAGGTGACGGCGTCGATGTACGGGCGGTGCGGGTCCAGGCCGGACTGGTCGGTGCCGGTCAGCTCGGAGAGCTGGGCGAGCGAGCCGACGCAGGTCAGGTGGTCGTCCTCGCAGCGCCAGATCGGCAGCGGGGTGCCCCAGTAGCGGTTGCGGGACAGCGCCCAGTCGATGTTGTTGTTCAGCCAGTCGCCGAAGCGGCCGTGCTTGACCGTCTCGGGGTACCAGTTGGTGGCCTCGTTCTCGCGGATCATCGCGTCCTTGACGGCGGTGGTCCGGATGTACCAGGACGGCTGCGCGTAGTACAGCAGCGCGGTGTGGCAGCGCCAGCAGTGCGGGTAGCTGTGCTCGTACGGGAGGTGGCGGAACAGCAGGCCGCGGGCCTGCAGGTCGGCGACCAGGGTCTCGTCGGCCTTCTTGAAGAACACCCCGCCGACCAGCGGCACGTCGGCGGCGAAGGTGCCGTCGGTCTCGACCGGGTTGACCACGGGCAGGCCGTAGCGGCGGCAGGTGGCGAGGTCGTCGGCGCCGAAGGCGGGCGACTGGTGGACGATGCCGGTGCCGTCCTCGGTGGTGACGTAGTCGGCCGTCAGGACGTAGTGCGCGTCCGGGATCTCGACCAGCTCGAAAGGCCGCTGGTAGGCCCAGCGCTCCATCTCGGCGCCGGTGAAGGACTCGCCGGTGGCCTCCCAGCCCTCGCCGAGGGCCTTGCCGAGCAGCGGCTCGGCGACCACCAGGCGCTCGTCGCCGTCGGTGGCGACCACGTAGGTCACCTCCGGGTGGACGGCGGCGGCGGTGTTGGAGACCAGCGTCCACGGGGTGGTGGTCCACACCAGCAGGGCGGCGGTGCCGGCCAGCGGGCCGGAGGTGAGCGGGAAGCGGACGAACACCGAGGGGTCGACCACGGTCTCGTAGCCCTGGGCCAGCTCGTGGTCGGACAGGCCGGTGCCGCAGCGCGGGCACCACGGGGCGACCCGGTGGTCCTGGACCAGCAGGCCCTTGTCGAAGATCTGTTGGAGCGACCACCAGACCGACTCGATGTAGGACGGGTCCATGGTGCGGTAGGCCTCGTCGAGGTCGACCCAGTAGCCCATCCGCTCGGTCAGCTCGGTGAAGGCGTCGGTGTGCCGGGTCACCGACTCGCGGCACTTGGCGTTGAACTCGGCGATGCCGTACTTCTCGATGTCGGGCTTGCCGGAGAAGCCCAGCTCCTTCTCCACCGCGAGCTCCACCGGCAGGCCGTGGCAGTCCCAGCCGGCCTTGCGGGCCACGTGGTAGCCCTTCATGGTGCGGTAGCGCGGGAAGACGTCCTTGAAGACCCGGGCCTCGATGTGGTGGGCGCCCGGCATGCCGTTGGCGGTGGGCGGGCCCTCGTAGAACACCCACTCGGGGCGGCCCTCGGACTGCTCCAGGCTGCGCCGGAAGATCTTCTGGTCCCGCCAGAAGGACAGGATCCGGTGCTCCAGCGCGGGCAGCTCGACCTGTGCGGGGACGGCGTTGTAGGTGGGGGACATCGCGGGCTCTCAACCTCCGGCGGACGCGTGGACTGGCTCCGACGGAGGGACGAGGCGGCGAGCCGCCCCGCGGTACCACCCTCCTTGACCGCGCGCGCTGCGGCCCTCTCTTTGGGTTTGCGGCCGGGTCTAGTGGGCCCCTGGACTGCGGGCCGTTCTTCCGGCGGCTCCGGGGTGATCTTCCCGCCGCGCACACCCCCGGGCTCACACCGCCCCCGGGTCGCTCCTGGCTGCGTACGTCGGTACTCGTCCCATCTGCGCCTTGCAGGGCCCAGTGTATCGGCCTCCGCAAGCCGATTCGCGCACCCGCGGGCGGGACCCCGGGTGGTTAGCCGGGGGCGATCTGGGCACAACTTGTGCAGCACCGGCCCGGCGGCGGCTGCGCGGGTGGGATCGGCGCGGCGCTTCGGTATGTCCCATTGTGAGCGGATTCGATGAGGTTTATCGTTCCGGGACCGGCAAGATCGTCGGGAACCGACGCATCTGATCATTCGTGAATGAGGTCGAAAGCCATGGCGGAGAAGGCGACAGGAAACGTGACCACGAGGTCGCGCGAGGCCATGGCGGGCGACCCAGGGGAGGGGACCGTGAGCACCAGCACCGCACGGCGGAAGACCGGCACCACCGGACGCGAGGCGGCCACCGGCCGCAGCCACGTACCCGCGGGCTCCGGCGCCCGCGGCGCCGAGGCGGCCGACCCGGCCGACCTGCCGGTCCGCCCCGGGGAGGACCCGTGGACGGCCGAGGAGGTCACCGAGCTGCACGCCGAGCTGGCGGCCGACCTGCTCCGGCTGCGCGCCGAGATCGAGGCCTCCGAGGCCGCCGTGGCCGGCCTGATGCGCGACTCCAACGACGGCGCGGGCGACGACCAGGTCGACGCCGGCACCAAGAACATCAACCGGGAGAGCGAGCTCGCCCTCGCCAGCAACGCCCGCGACAGCCTGGCCCAGACCGAGCACGCCCTGGCCCGGCTGGAGGGCACCGGCTTCGGCCTGTGCGAGTCCTGCGGCCAGCCCGTCGGCAAGGCCCGCCTGCAGGCCTTCCCGCGCGCCACCCTCTGCGTCAGCTGCAAGGCCAAGCAGGAGCGCCGCTGACGCTCCGCGCCCGCCCCGCCCGCCGCGGTGGGCGGGCCGCTCCGGCGGCCGGGAGGCAATCCCGGCCGCGGCGGCCGTCGGGGCGGGCGGTGTCGTACTCTCGTCCCCGTAATGTCGACCGGTTTTCCCCACGGCAGCGGAGCGGATCATCAGCACGCCAGGTTCCCACCAGACCCAGGACGACGCCGTCCCCACCGCCCGGCCCAGCGCGGCGGGTGAGCCCGTGAGCGCGCCCGAGGAACAGCCGTCCGCCGGTGCCGGGGCGACCGCCGCCGAGGGCACCCGCGCCGTGGTGCGCCGCCGCCGGATCAGCCTGCTGCTGGCCGTCGCCCTGGTCGCCTACCTGGTCGACCTCGGCTCGAAGCTGCTGGTGGTCGCCAGGCTGGAGGGCCGGACCGAGCCGATCAAGGTGATCGGCGACTGGATGACCTTCCAGGTGATCCGCAACCCCGGCGCCGCGTTCAGCATGGGCCAGGCGATGACGGTGCTGTTCACCGCCATCGCGGCCGGCGTGATCGTGGTGATCTGGCGGATCGCCCGCCGCCTCTACAGCCTGCCCTGGGCGATCGCCCTCGGCCTGCTGCTCGGCGGCGCGCTCGGCAACCTCACCGACCGGCTGTTCCGCGCCCCCTCGGTGTTCCGCGGGCACGTGGTCGACTTCATCTCGGTCCAGCACTTCGCGGTCTTCAACCTCGCCGACTCGGCGATCGTCTGCGGCGGCATCCTGGTGGTGCTGCTCTCCTTCCGCGGCTCCAACCCGGACGGCAGCACGCACGGCGCCCCCGCGAAGGGCGAGGCGGAGCCCTCGGCGGAGAAGCCGGAGTCGGACGGCTCCTGACCCCGTACGCACCGGGGCCCGCCCCGCGCACCGGACGTCCACCGGGTGCGGGGCGGGCCCTTCTGCGCGTGGCGTCGGGCTCAGGCGGTCGGGCCGGCCGTGGACAGCGCGGTGATCTCCGCGGCCAGCTGCGGGCCGAGCCGGCCCCAGCCCTCCTTGTAGCCGTAGACCCCCGCCAGGGTGCGGGACTCGTAGTCGCCGTTCATCACCTCGATGTCCTCGGGGGTGATCAGCGACGGGTGGGCCACGCCCAGCGCCGAGGACACCTTCGTCAACTCCCGCCGCAGGGTGCGCAGGTAGACGGCGGCCCGGGTGGCCTTCGAGGCCGGGTCCAGGCCGCGGGCCAGCCACGGGTTCTGGGTGGCGATGCCGGTCGGGCACTTGTCGGTGTGGCACTTCTGCGCCTGGATGCAGCCGATCGACAGCATCGCCTCGCGCGCCACGTTGACCATGTCGACGCCCAGCGCGAAGGCCACCGCCGCGTTCTCCGGCAGGCCGAGCTTGCCGGAGCCGATGAAGGTCAGCTCGTCCGTCAGCCCCTGCTCGGCGAACGCCCCGTAGACCCGGGAGAAGCCCATCCGGAACGGCAGCGACACCGAGTCGGCGAACATCCGCGGCGCCGCGCCGGTGCCGCCCTCGCCGCCGTCCACCGTCACGAAGTCCACGCCGCGGTCGCGGCGGGCCATCAGGGCGGCCAGCTCCTGCCAGAACGCCATCTCGCCGACCGCGCTCTTGACGCCCACCGGCAGGCCGGTCTCGGCGGCCAGCAGCTCGACGAAGTCCAGCATCGAGTCCACGTCGCCGAACGCGCTGTGCCGGGACGGCGAGGCGCAGTCCACGCCCACCGGGATGCCGCGGATCGCGGCGATCTCCGGCGTCACCTTCGCGCCCGGCAGCATGCCGCCCAGGCCCGGCTTGGCGCCCTGCGACAGCTTGATCTCGATCGCCCGGACCGGGGCGCCCGCCACCACCTCCTTGAGCTTGTCGAGGTTGAAACTGCCGTCCTCGTTGCGGCACCCGAAGTACGAGGTGCCGATCTGCAGCACCAGTTCGCCGCCGCGCCGGTGGTACGGGGACAGGCCGCCCTCGCCGGTGTTGTGCAGCGCGCCGGCCAGCGCCGCGCCCTCGTTGAGCGCGCCGATCGCCGCGCCGGAGAGCGAGCCGAAGCTCATCGCGGAGACGTTCACCACGCTGGCCGGGCGGAACGCCCGGGCCCGGCCGCGCGGGCCGCCCAGCAGCTTCGCCGAGGGCAGCGGGGCCTGTGGGTCGTGCGGGTCGGGGAGGGCGCCCGCGAAGGTGCGCTGCTTCAGGTAGGCGTGGCCCTGGACGTGCGCGACGTCGACCTCGGTGCCGAAGCCGAAGTAGTTGTTCTGCTCCTTCGCGGAGGCGTAGATCCAGGTGCGCTGGTCGCGGCTGAACGGCCGCTCCTCCTCGTTGGAGGTCACGATGTACTGCCGCAGCTCCGGGCCGATCCGCTCCAGCAGGTAGCGGGCGTGGCCGACCACCGGGAAGTTGCGCAGCAGCGCGTGCTTCTTCTGGACCAGGTCGCGGGCAGCGAGCGCGGCGACCGCGGCGGCGGCCGCCGCACCGATCGTGCGGGCCTTCATGGACGTTCCCCCCATCGGGTCCGGCCCCGTCCTCGTCGACGGCGCCGTCGTGTGGTGCGAACCGATGCTAGGAGGCCCCGGTGAACGGCCTGCGGCCAGGGGGCGGGGTGCGGGTCGGGCATACTCGGGTGGGTGAGTATCGCAGCGCAGACCCGTAGCCTCCCCGTACCCGACGGCCTGGAGGGCGAGCGGCTGGACGCCGCCCTGGCCCGGATGTTCGGGTTCTCCCGCACCAAGGCCGCCGAGCTCGCCGCCGAGGGCAAGGTGACCCTGGACGGCGCGGTCGCCGGGAAGTCGGACCGGGTCACCGCCGGGTCCTGGCTGGAGGTCGAGATCCCGGCCCCCGCGGCGCCGGTGCAGATCGTCGCCGAGGCCGTCGAGGGCATGCGGATCATCCACGACGACGACCACGTCGTGGTGATCGACAAGCCGGTCGGCGTGGCCGCGCACCCCAGCCCCGGCTGGACCGGCCCCACCGTGATCGGCGGCCTGGCCGCCGCCGGGTACCGGATCTCCACCTCCGGCGCCGCCGAGCGCCAGGGCGTGGTGCACCGCCTCGACGTCGGCACCTCCGGGATCATGGTGGTCGCCAAGTCCGAGCGCGCCTACACCGACCTGAAGCGGCAGTTCCACGACCGGGTCACGGAGAAGAAGTACAACGCCCTGGTCCAGGGCCACCCCGACCCGATGTCCGGCACCGTGGACGCGCCGATCGGCCGGCACCCGTCCTCCGACTGGAAGTGGGCCGTGACCCGGGACGGCAAGCCCTCCGTCACGCACTACGACCTGATCGAGGCGTACCGGGCGGCCTCGCTGCTCGACATCAAGCTGGAGACCGGCCGCACCCACCAGATCCGGGTGCACATGTCGGCGCTGCGCCACCCCTGCGTCGGCGACCTCACCTACGGCGCCGACCCGACGCTGGCCAAGCGGCTCGGCCTGACCCGGCAGTGGCTGCACGCCGTCTCGCTGGGCTTCGAGCACCCCGAGGACGGGCGCTGGGTCGAGTTCACCTCCGAGTACCCCGAGGACCTGCAGCACGCGCTGGACGTCATCGCGGCGGAGAGCTGAGATGGCCGACGTCTCGATCCGGGCGGTCGACGGGGACGCGGACCTGGCGCTGGCGCGCGGCGTCCGGCACGAGGTGTTCGTGGTCGAGCAGGACGTGCCGCCGGAGCTGGAGTACGACGAGCTCGACGCGACCTCGCTGCACCTGCTGGCGGTCGGCCCCGACGGGGCGGCGCTCGGCACCGCCCGGCTGATCTCCGGCGCCGAGGCGCTGGCGGCCACCGGCGGCGTCGAGGGGCGGGTGCTGCTCGGGCGGCTCGCCGTGGTGAAGGCCGCCCGGGGCACCGGGCTGGGCGTCCGGCTGGTGCGCGCCGTCGAGGAGTCGGGGCGCGAGCGGGGCGCCCGCGAGGTGGAGCTGCACGCCCAGGTGCAGGCGCTCGGGTTCTACGAGCGGCTCGGGTACACGGCCGAGGGCCCCGAGTACCTGGACGCCGGAATTCCGCACCGGACGATGACGCGGGTGCTGTAGCCCCCCGGTCCGGCCGGGGGTGCCGGGGTCGGTGCCCCGCGCGCCCTCAGTCGGTCTTCACCCGGGGCAGCGCCTCCGGGTGACGGTCCCTCAGGTGGGCCACCAGGTGCTCGCGGACGGCGAACTTCAGCGCGGCCGCGTCGTCCGGGTCGGCGGCCGTCATGGTGGCCCGGACCACGATGGTCGACGGGGTGGTGTCGGTGACGTTCAGTGACCAGTCCCGGCCGTCCCACAGCTCGGTGGAGTCGAGGAAGTGCTTCAGCTCGGTGCGCAGCTCCGGCACCGGGGTGCGGTGGTCGAGCTGGAGCAGCACCCAGGCCAGCAGGTCCGGGGCCCGCCGGGTCCAGTTCTCGAAGGGCTTGGAGACGAAGTACGAGACCGGGACCACCAGGCGGCGGTCGTCCCACAGCCGCAGCACCAGGTAGGACAGGGTGAGCTCCTCGACGATGCCCTGCTGGCCCTCCAGCACGACGGTGTCGCCGATCCGGACGGTGTCGCCGAAGGCGATCTGCAGGCCGGCGAAGAGGTTGCCGAGGGTGGACTGGGCGGCGATGCCCGCCACGATGCCGACGATGCCCGCCGAGGCGAGCAGGCTCGCGCCGACGGTGCGCATCGCGTCGAAGGTCAGCAGCATCGCGCCGCCCGTCACCACCCAGATCAGGGCGGAGCCGACCCGGCGGGCCATGTTCAGCTGGGTGCCGACCCGGCGGACCCGGGAGGCGTCCTCGGTGATCGTCTCGTAGCGGCTGAAGACCGCCTCCAGGGCGGCGGCCAGCACCCGGACGGAGAGCCAGCCGAGCGAGGCGAACAGCACCAGGAGCACGACGTGGTGGGTGGCGCTGTCGTTCGTGTGGAAGATCCGGCGGACCGGGCGGGCGGCGAGCAACAGGGCCGACAGCACGACGAGTTGGAGCGGAATCCGGCAGCGGCGCAGCAGCGCCCAGACCGGGGCGTCCGGGTGGGCGGCGGCGACCCGCTGGAGCACCTGGTCGACCACCCAGCCGACCAGCAGGGTGACCAGGATCGCGGCGAGCAGGCTGAGGAGTGGCCAGAACACGGGGCACCTCGGGGGCGGGGGATTCGTACTTTAGCGTGCGGTATGCGGCGGTTCGGGGATTTCGCGCCCACGAGCGGCCGGGGGGCGGGAGCAGGCCGTGCCGGGGCGTTGACGGGAGTCCTACTTGCCGCCCGGCTAGGATCTTCGGCATGGGCTTCGGTGGGGCGTGGCGCGGGTGGTTGACGCGGCGTAGGGCGGTGCTGGCCGGTGGGGTGGCGGCGGTGCTGCTGGTCGGTGGCGGGGCGTTCGCGGTGGCGGGGGAGCCCGCGCCGGTGCACCGGGAGGATCGGTTCCTGGAGCTGCCGGAGGCCGCGGGGAGCGCGCAGACCGTCCGGATCGACACCTCGTTCTTCACGTCCGGCGGGGCCGGGCGGCGGCCGGCGGTGCTGCTGGCGCACGGGTTCGGCGGCTCGAAGGAGGAGCTGCGGGCGCGGGCCGAGGAGTTGGCGCGGTCCGGGTACGCGGTGCTGACCTGGTCGGCGCGCGGCTTCGGGAAGTCGGGCGGGCGGATCGGGCTGGACCGGCCGGAGGCCGAGGTCGCGGACGTCTCGCGGCTGGTGGACTGGCTGGCGCAGCGCCCCGAGGTGCAGTTGGACGGGCCCGGCGACCCCCGGGTGGGTGTGACGGGCGCGTCGTACGGCGGGGCGGTCTCGCTGCTGGCGGCCGGGTCCGACCCGCGGATCGACGCGATCGCGCCGCAGATCACCTGGTGGAACCTGGCGGACGCGCTGTTCCCGCAGGCGGCGCAGGGGAGTTCGGCCGCCGACGGGGTGTTCAAGAAGCTCTGGGCCGGGATCTTCTTCACCACCGGCTCGGCCGGTTTCGGCGCCCCCGGGGCGCCGCCGGAGCGGGCGCCGGGCCCGGTGGGCTGCGGCCGGTTCCGGGACGAGCTGTGCGCGATGTACAACCGGGTCGCGGCCGCCGGGCGGCCGGACGCGGAGGCGGTGCGGCTGCTGGAGGCGTCCAGCCCGTCCTCGGTGGCCGACCGGATCAAGGTGCCGACGCTGGTGGTGCAGGGCCAGCAGGACTCGCTGTTCCCGCTCGACCAGGGCGACCGGATCGCCAGGGCGGTCGCCGCGAACGGCGCGCCGGTGGCGGTCGACTGGTTCGGCGCGGGCCACGACGGCGGGCAGGAGACCAGCACCCGGGCCGACGCCCGGGTGACCGCCTGGTTCGACCACTACCTGAAGGGCGCGGGCAACGACACCGGCCCGGCGTTCCGGGTGACCAGGACCGGCGGCGTCGACTCGACCGGCTTCCAGGCGGTGCTGCGCGGCGCCGACGCCGACGCGTACCCCGGGCTGGGCGGCACCGCGCGGCGCGCGGTGGAGCTGACGGGCCGTGAGCAGCAGCTGGCGAACCCGCCCGGCGGCTCGCCGCCGAACATCTCGACGCTGCCCGGGATCGGGGCGCTGGCCCAGCTGTCCTCGGTCGGCGCGGGCCTGTCGATCGACTTCCCCGGCCAGTTCGCCTCCTTCGAGTCCCGGCCGCTGGACGGCCCGCTGCACCTGACGGGCGCGCCCGCGGTCGCGGTGCGGGTGAAGGCGGACACCCCCGAGGCGGTGCTGTTCGCCAAGCTGTACGACGTCGCCCCCGACGGCAAGCAGACGCTGCCGCAGCAGCTGGTCGCCCCGCTCCGGGTGACCGGCGCGGACGCGGCCGACGGCCGCACCGTGCAGGTGGCGCTGCCCGCCGTCGACCACGAGTTCGCGGCCGGGCACCGGCTGCGCCTGGTGCTGGCCAGCACCGACCTGGCGTACGCCTCGCCGCAGCAGGCCGCCACGTACACCGTCGCGGTGGCCGGGGAGTTGGGCGTCCCGACGGTCGAGCAGCTGCACACCGAGGCCGCGCCGCTGCCCCGGCGGACCTGGGTGCTGCCGCTGGTGGCGCTGGCGCTCGGCGCGCTGCTGGTGTTCGCCCGGCGGCGGCGGGACACCGCGCCAGCGCCCGATCCGGCGCTGGCCGGGGTGCCGCTGCAGATCAGCGGCCTGACGAAGAAGTACAAGGGCTCGACCGACCGGTACGCGGTGCGCGACCTGTCGTTCCGGGTGGAGGCCGGGCAGGTGCTCGGCCTGCTCGGGCCGAACGGCGCGGGCAAGACCACCACGCTGCGGATGCTGATGGGCCTGATCCGCCCCGACGCGGGCGAGATCCGGGTGTTCGGACAGGCGATCCGCCCCGGCGCGCCGGTGCTGTCCCGGGTCGGCGCGTTCGTCGAGGGCGCGGGCTTCCTGCCGCACCTGAGCGGCCGGGCCAACCTGGAGTCGTACTGGGCGGCCACCGGCCGGCCGGTCGAGGACGCGCACTTCGCGGAAGCCCTGGAGATCGCCGGCCTCGGCGAGGCGCTGGAACGCGCCGTCCGCACGTATTCGCAGGGCATGCGGCAGCGGCTGGCCATCGCGCAGGCCATGCTCGGCCTGCCCGACCTGCTGATCCTCGACGAGCCGACCAACGGCCTGGACCCGCCGCAGATCCGCGAGATGCGGGAGGTGATGGTCCGTTACGCCGCCGCCGGGCGCACCGTCATCGTCTCCAGCCACCTGCTCGCCGAGGTCGAGCAGTCCTGCACCCACCTGGTGGTGATGGAGCGCGGCCGCCTGGTGGTGGCCGGGCCCACCGCGGAGATCACCGGCGCGGGCGAGCAGCTGCTGGTGACCGTCGACGACGGCTACGAGGGCGCCGCCGCGGTGGCCGAGAAGCTGGCCGCGCTGGACGGCGTGGCCGAGGCGGCGGCCGTGGACGGCGGGCTGCTGGTCCGCCTGGACGGCCTGCCCGCGAGCCGGCTGACCGCCGAACTGGTGCGCCTGGGCGTGCCGGTGGCCGGGGTCGGACCGCAGCGACGGCTGGAGGACGCCTTCCTGTCCCTGATCCGAGGAGCGGCATGAGTACTGTGACGCCTGTCGACCCGGGCACCGCCGCGCCCGGCTACCGGCCCGGCCGGACGCTGCCGCTGCGGGTCGAGGCGATGCGCCAACTGCGCCGCCGCCGCACCCTGGTGATCGGCGCGGTGCTCGCGCTGCTGCCGTTCGTGGTGCTGGCCGCCTTCCAGATCGGCGGCACGCCCGGCCGGGAGAACCGCACCACCTTCATCGAGCTGGCCACCGCGTCCGGGGTCAACTTCGCCACCACCCTGCTGTTCATGGGCACCGGCTTCCTGCTGGTCATCCCGGTCGCGCTGTTCTGCGGCGACAGCGTCGCCTCCGAGGCGAGCTGGTCCTCGCTGCGCTACCTGCTGGCCGCGCCGGTGCCCCGGGCCCGGTTGCTGGCGCGGAAGTTCACCGTGGCGCTGGCGTTCTCGGCCGCCGCCGTGGTGCTGCTGCCCGCGGTCGGGCTGCTGGTCGGCACCGCCGCGTACGGGTGGGGCGACCTGAAGCTGCCGACCGGGGCGACGCTGTCGGCGGGCGAGGCGCTGCCCCGGCTGGCGATCGCGGTGCTGTACGTCTTCCTCGCCGAGATCGTGGTCGGCGCGCTGGCGTTCTGGCTCTCCACGGCGACGGACGCCCCGCTCGGCGCGGTCGGCGGGGCGGTCTTCGTGTCGATCGTCACCGGGGTGCTGGACGCGGTGACCGCCCTCGGTTCGCTGCGTGAGTGGCTGCCCGCGCACTGGCAGTACGCCTGGGCGGACGCGCTGCAGCCGCAGTTGGAGTGGGGCGGCATGGTGCAGGGCGTGGTGCTGTCGCTGTCGTACTCGGTGGTGCTGCTGGCGCTGTCGTTCCGCGGGTTCGCGGCGAAGGACGTGGTGTCCTGACGGCGCCCGCTCCTTGACGGGTGCTCAGCGGGCGCCGTCGCGGATCAGCAGCAGGTCGAGGCCGAGGCGCTGGGCCTCGGCGGCCCAGCGCGGCAGGTGCTCGGTGAGGAACCAGGCGGCCTCGTCGAGGTCGTCCTCGTCCAGGCCGTCGAGTTCCTGCTCGGCGATCGACGCCGGGTCCAGGCGCGCGAGTTCGGCGAGCAGGGCGGCGGTGCCGGTGCGGTCGGCGAGGGTCGGGAACGGCCAGGAGTCGGCCGCCGCGGTCGGGAAGGCCCAGCGGCGGGACCAGAACGCGGTGAGCGTCGGCAGGCCGAACTTCAGGAAAAGTTCGGTGAGTTCGTCCCAGTGCCGACCCGGGACGATCACCTCGCCGAGCGGCGTCCCGAGTGCGCCCGCCAGGGCGGGCAGCAGCGCGGTGTAACAGGAGTCCGCTCCCGTCCGCAGCCGCCCGGAGAGCAGCTCGTCGAGCGCGGGGGAGCCCGGTACTTTCGGGAGCGCCGCGCCCGAGCCGGGCAGTCGGAGCAGCAGGGCGGCGTCCACCGCGAAGGCGGCGAAGTACTGGTCGGCCATGGCCCGCAGCATGGCCGGGAACTGTGACAACTCCGTTGCCCGGGAGGGGAGTCGGCCAGGTTCTGCTACCCCGGTGGCGGGAATCCTGAAGGCAGGTGCACAGCGTGCGAACGGGGGAATTCGCGTGGGCTTTCTGATCTTCCTGGCCGTGTGCGGCGGGATCGTCTGGCTGATCACCCGGGGAACGGGGTCGTCGGCCTCCTCGCGGCGGCGCTCGCGCTACGGCCGGGGCGGCGGTGGCGGGAGCGACGGCGGTGGTGGGGGCGGCTGCGGAGGCGGCGGTGGTTGCGGAGGAGGGGGAGGCGGCTGTGGCGGTGGTTGCGGCGGCGGTGGCTGACGGCGGGCCGGGCCGGTGAACCGGTGGCGGTACGAACGGCGGCTCGCCCGGGTACGGGCCGCCGTGGCGGCGCTGGAGCTGCCCGAGGCGGTCTTCCGGACCTGCCCGTACCGGCCGCGCACCCTGGTGGAGACCGGGCTGCGGCAGTGGCTGGGCTGCTGCGGGGCCGCGATGCTCGACCGGCAGGTGATCGGCATGCCCTCGCACGCGGTGGACGAGGCCTGGCACGGGCTGATCCTCTGCACCGCCCGCTACCGGGCGTTCTGCCGGGAGGCGTACGGCGGTTTCCTGCACCACCACCCGCAGGGCGGGGAGCCCCCGGGCCCGCGCGGCCGGGCCGGAACGATGGCCGAACAGCTCCACCGGACGGCGGTGGCCTGGGAGTTCTTCGCCCGGCCGGGCGAGGAGTGCGTGCTCTGGGACCTGGACCTGCGGGTCGGCGTCGCGGAGCCGTGGAGCACCGGGCCGCCGCACTGAGCAGTCGTCAGGAGAAGCGGAACAGCTGGGACTTGGCGCCGGGGGTGCAGCTGTCGACGGTGAGCTGCCCACTGCCGTGGTCGGTGAGGCAGCTCTGCGGGCCGTAGCCGAACTTCAGCTGGAAGGTGCCGGAGCCGGCGTCCGTGAGGGACCAGGTGGTCATGTCGCCGTAGGAACTGGAGCCGGCCAGTTCGGCCAGGCTGGGGCTGCCGGCGTAGTTGGCGCCGAGGCTGATGCCGCTGCCGGCCTTGCAGGCGGTGAAGGTGGTCTGGTTGAAGTTGTCGGTGGCCTTGATCCAGCCATAGGCGGTGTAGCCGCCGGTGACGACGGCGATTCCGGCGCTCACGGCGTCCTCCTTGAGCCCGACGGCCTGGCCGCTGCCGACGTTGACCAGGCGGCCCCAGCCGGAGCCGCCGCAGCCGTTGGCGGGGGTGGGGGGCTTGGGCTGGGTCGGGGTGGTGCCGCTGCCCGAGCCGGCCGAGCCGCCACCGCCGCTCGCGCTGCCGCCGTTGGCCGAACCGCCGTTGCCGGTACCGGGGTTGCTGCCGGTGCCCGGGTTCGAGCCGGTGCCGGGATTGCTGCCGTTGCCGGTTCCGGTGCCCGGGTTGCTGCCGGTGCCGGTGCCGGTGCCGCTGCCGTTGCCCGTGCCCGGGGCGGTGCCCGCGCCGGTGCCGTTGTTCGCGGCCGGGTCGCCGTTCGGCGGGGCTGGGGTCTCGGTGCCGGGCGGGGTGGTGCCGGGCGTGGTGGCGGTGGCGGCCGGGCCGGTGGTGGCGGGGGTGCTCGGGGCGGTGCCGCCGGGGGCGGCGGTCGCGCCGGGGCCCTGGGCGGTGGACCCGGTCGCGGGCTTGTGCTGCCAGGGCAGCAGGTCGAGTTGGTGGGCCGTCACACCGCCGCCGGTGACCAGGATCAGCGGGAGGACCATGGTGACCAGTCGGCGGCGGGTGTTCGGTCCGGGTACCCGGCCGGTGGTCGGGACGGTCGCGGCCTCGGAGGCGGGCACCGCCGGGGCGGCGGGGGTCACCGGCTCGGGAAGTGAGACGATCGCGCCCAGCCCGGCGGGGGAGGACATCGCGGCCCGGGTGGCGGCGGCCATCGCGGCGGCGTCCGGGTAGCGGTCCTCGGGCAGCTTGGCCAGCGCCCGGGCGACCACGGCGCGGACCGGTGCGGGGACGGCCGCCGGCAGCTCGGGGACCGGCTCGCGGACGTGCTTGAGCACCACTTCGAGCGGTGTGCCGCCGGTGAACGGCGGCTGGCCGGCCAGGAGTTCGTACAGCACCACGCCGACCGAGTAGAGGTCGGAGACGGCGGAGGCGTCCCGCCCCTCGGCCCGTTCGGGGGCCATGTAGAGGGCGGTGCCGATCACCGCGTGGGCGGTGGTGATCCGGGTGTCGGCGAGGGTCCGGGCGATGCCGAAGTCGGTGACGGTGATCCGGCCGTCCTGATCGATCATCAGGTTGGACGGCTTGATGTCGCGGTGCACGATGCCCTGCTGGTGAGCGGCGTGCAGGGCGTCCAGGACCTGGGCGGCGATGTCCAGCGCGCGGTCCGGCGGCAGGCCCTTGCGGTCGCGGGCCTTGTCGAGCGGGCGGCCGGTGAGCAGCTCCATCACGATGTAGGCGGTCTTCGCGCCCGGCTCGGAGTCGTCCTCGCCGTAGTCGTGGATGTGCACCACGCCGCGGTGGTTCAGCGCGGCGAGCACGGTGGCCTCGCGGCGGAAGCGGGCGGCGAAGAGCTCGTCCTCCATCAGTGCGGGCAGCACGATCTTCACCGCGACCTGGCGGCCCAGCACCTGGTCGTCGGCCCGCCAGACCTCGCCCATCGCGCCGCTGCCCAGCCGCTCGGTGAGCGTGTAGCGGCCCCCGAGCACCGTCCCCCGACCCCACATGTCCCGCGTCCCCCGAGCGTGTTGTACGACCTGTCAGCAGCGATTCTGACCGTTCGAACGTCGGAGGGGAAGTTCGGCCCCGCACTCCGTCCGGCCCGGCCGCAGCGACCCTAGCACCTGTTGTGTCACGCAACTGCTGTGCACGGAGTGCTGACTGACATACGGTCAACGGGCGCAGAGGGAGCCATGAACGCCCTCGGGATCGGAGATCCGGAGACGCACCTGGGCGGAGGGGACGCGTTCGACGCTGCGCCCGGAGCAGGTGAGGAAGACCGACATGCCGTTCTGGTCGCCGAGGTAGACGACCCGTTCGCGGTGGTGAGTGTCGTCCAGGTCGGTCCAGGCCGCATCGGCGGCGATCGGACGGGCCCCGAGAACGTGGGACAGCAGGGTGGGGGCGCCCCGAGTGCGGAGCGCCTCCCCGTCGGAGTACGCGCGTTCGCCGAGGTGCAGTCCGAGAATCAGGCAGCCGACGACGGCGGCGACCAGGCAGACGAAGGCGGCCGGCAGTCCGCGACGCAGGAGCAGGTAGGCCCCGGGGCCGAAGAGGACGACGCCGAACAGCACGGTGGAGGCCAGCATGGTCGAGTCGAACGGGTCGGGGTTTCCGGGCAGCAGCACGACCAGGCCGAGGCCGGCACCCAGCCCCGTGGCCCAGGCGGCCGGGTGAGCGCTCAACAGGCGTCGGGTGCGGGCCGGGATCAGGTAGCCGCCCGCAGCGGCCCCGAGCGGGAGGACGATCGGCAGGAACAGGGCGGCGAGGACGGCGAGGACAGGGCAGGCACGGGTGAGCAGTGTCTGCTTGTCGACACCGGCCTGCTCCGGGGTCAGGCCGAGCGCGCGGAAGTACTCGCCGAGGGCGTAGTCGCCGAGGGCGAGGACCAGCAGAGTGAGCAGGGCGAGGACGGTGGCGACCAGCTGCAGCAGTTCCTTGGTGCTGGGCGGCGGGGGCTGTTCGCGATCGGCGGGGAGTGAGGGGAGGGGCGTGGACATCGGGGGCGCGGTGGTCATGGTTGCTCCGGGGCTTTCGGGCGGGGCGGGCAGCGTAAGCGATGCGACGGACAGCGCCAGGTCCCGGAGGGCGGTCGGGGCGGTTGGGCCGCCCTCCGGGGGCGGAGGTCAGCGGCGCAGGCGGGCGTCGGCCGCCAGGGACTCGACCAGTTCCTCGACCCGGGCCGGGGGGAGGCCGCGGGAGACGAACCAGGCGCCGACGTTGCGGACGTCCCGCTCCAGGAAGGAGAGGCCGCGCGGGTTGGCCACCACGTCGACGATCTGCGGGACGTCGATGATCACCAGGCGGCCGCGGTGGACCAGGATGTTGTAGGCCGAGAGGTCGCCGTGGGCGTAGCCGTCGAAGGCCAGCACCGAGAGGCTGCGGCCCAGTTGCTCCCACAGGTCGTCGACGTCGGCCTCCTCGGCCCGGAGCTGGGCCAGCCGGGGTGCGGCCGTGCCCTGTGCGTCGCCGATGAACTCCATCAGGATCTCGGTGCCGGTGATCTGCACCGGGTACGGCACGGCCACGCCGGCCGACCAGAGGCGGCAGAGCGCGTTGAACTCGGCGGCCGCCCACTGGCCGGCGATCGCCTCCTTGCCGAAGGCCGTCCGCTTGGCCATCGCCCGGCTGATCCGGGACTCCTTGTGCTGGCGGCCCTCCAGGTAGCCGGAATCGCGGTGGAACATCCGGTGCTGGGCGTCCCGGTACCGCTTGGCGGCCATCAGGGTGCGGCGCCCGGTGCCGGGGACGGCGCGCTCCAGCAGGAAGACGTCGGCCTCCTTGCCGGTCTTCACGATGCCGAACTCGGTGTCGACGGCCGCGAGTTCGGTGACCACCCAGTCGGGGCGGGGCTCGGGCCCCTTCTCGGTCGGGGTGGACTGGTCCCAGGTCGACCAGCGGTCGCCGGTGGGCGGGCCGTCCGTGACCGGGGCGGCGGGGAAGTCCGCGAGGAAGCCGGCGGAGGCGTCGTCATCACCGTCGTGGTCGTCGTGGCCGTCGGGTCCGGCGGACGGGAAGTACAGGTACTCGGGTTCGTTCGCATCGTCGAAGCGGTCCGCCTTGCGGCCGCGACGCGTGGCGCCCTTGGGGCGGATGCGGGAGAAGGAATCGTTGTCGGCAAAGCGCTCGCGCACTGCGGTGGCTCCTGAGGAGAGGCCCACCGGGGCGCGGAAGTGAGGCGCTGTCAGCCGGTGGGGCGAAGACGAGAAGGAAGGGCGTGTGGCGCGCAGGCGAAGGCGCACCGCGTCGTGGCGGCAACCATCGAGGCACACCTCCTTCTACTTCTCGTCAGGTCCTCGCAGGTCGAGGACGGGATCACCTTAGCGGGACACCGCCCCCATGAGGCAAGCGATTTATTTCGGACCGCCCGGCCGTGGATGCAAATGCACGAATACTTCTCTTTCATTCCGTAAGATGGGGAGTGATAGGGAAGGAAAGAGGATGCAGGAGTTCTACTCCGTCGAGGACGTGGCCGAGCTGCTCGGGCTGCACGTGAAGACCGTCCGCGGCTACGTGCGGGACGGGAAGCTGAAGGCGGTCCGGATCGGGAAGCAGTACCGGATCGCCCGGGCCGAGGTCGAAGCGCTGACCGGCACCCCAACCCCGGCGCCGGCGGGGGCCGTGCGGGCGGAGGTCTCGGCGGTGGTGCAGGTCGAGGGGGTCGACCGGGCCGGGGCGGACCGGCTGGTGACGGCGGTGCTGGCGGCGGCCGGAGCCTGGTCCGGGGGGCCGCGCCCGCTCTGGGTGCAGGCGGTGCGGGAGGAGGAGCGCGGTGCGCTGCGCTTCGTGGTGCTCGGCCCGCCGCGCCGGGTGGGGGACGTGCTGGTGCTGATCGAGGAACTGACCGGAGGCGGGATCTGATGGACGTTCAGGAGCTGGGCGGCGTCAAGGTGCTGGTGTGCCCGGCGGAGGGCGAGCCGGTGGCGGGGGAGCGGCAGGCGCTGGACCTGCTGGGCGACGCGTACTACCGGGAGGCGTCCTGGGTGGCGGTGCCGGTGGAGCGGCTGGGGGCGGAGTTCTTCCGGCTGCGCAGCGGCGTGGCGGGCGCGGTGGTGCAGAAGTTCGCCCAGTACCGGTCCGGTCTCGCCGTGGTGGGGGACGTCGCGGCGCACCTGGAACGCTCGGACGCGCTGCGGGACTTCGTCCGGGAGAGCAACCGGGGCGGGCAGCTCTGGTTCGTCGCGGACCTGCCGGAGCTGGCCGGGCGGCTGGCCAACTCGGGGGTTATGCCCGGCAGTTGATCTGTTCTCCGGGTCTTCCCGATGACAGGTGACATGTGTAATTGTACATGTCACCTGGCTGTCGGGCGGTGTCCCGACGGCTTCCGACCCTCCGCCGTGCCCCCAACACGGCGTCACCCCAGGCCCGGAGGCCCCCACGTGCGAACCTTCCGGATACCGTGCGCGTCCCTGACGCGCACGCTCACCCTGCTGCTCTCCTTCTGCCTGGCCCTCGGCTTCCTCGGCGCGCTGGCGCCCGGGGCCCGGGCCGCCGCCGACCCGGCCGCGCCGGACGGGCGGAGCGCGAAGGCGGCGAACGCGGCGAAGTCCGCGCCCCGCGCCACCGAGGCGGCCGAGCGCCGCAAGGACTCCGCCCGGGACGTCCGCGCCGACGCCCGCAAGCGGCCCCCCGTCAGCATCACGGGCGAACCCACCGCCGCCGCCCAGTCGCTGGCCGCCGCGGCGGCCTGCAACACCTCCGACTTCACCGGCCGGAGCGGCAGCGCCCTGGTGACGGCGATCAAGTCGGCGAGCGTGGACTGCGTCAACACCCTGTTCGCGCTCCAGGGCAACGACGCCAAGCTGGCCTTCAACGAGTCGCAGATGGTCACCGTGGCCAACGCGCTGCGCAGCGTCTCGGCCAACTACCCCGGCGACGACTCCACTTCGGCCACCCAGATCGTGCTCTACCTGCGGGCCGGCTACTACGTGCAGTGGTACCACTCGGACGTGGTCGGCAGCTACGGCAGTGCCCTGAAGTCCGCGATCGAGGGCGGCCTGGACGCGTTCTTCGCCGCGCCCCGCTCGCAGGACGTCAACGACGCCAACGGCGCCACGCTGTCCGAGGCGGTCACCCTGATCGACAGCGCCGCCGAGAACGCCCGCTACCTGAATGTCGTCAAGCGCCTGCTGAACGGCTACAACAGCAGCTACGACGCGTCCTGGTACATGCGTGCCGCCGTCAACAACACCTACACGGTGCTCTGGCGCGGCCACCAGAACAGCGACTTCCCGGCCGCCGTGCAGGCCGACCCGAGCGTGCTGGACGCCCTGCAGTCCTTCGCCTCCCGCAACAACGCGATGCTCGGCGGCGACAACGGCTACCTGGTCTCCAACGCCGGCCGCGAGATGGCCCGCTTCCTCCAGTACCCGGCGCTGCAGGCCAAGCTCCGCCCGATGGTGAAGGGCCTGCTCGACCAGAGCTCGATCACCGGCCGGACCGCCGCGCTCTGGGTCGGCCTGGCCGAGATGACCGACGGCTACGACAAGGCCAACTGCGCCTACTACGGCACCTGCGACCTGGCCAACCGGCTGAAGGCCGCCGTGCTGACCGTCAACTACACCTGCAGCCCGTCGATCCGGATCGTCGCCCAGGCGCTGACCGCCGACCAGCTGAACACCGCCTGCACCAGCCTCAAGGGCCAGGACGCCTACTTCCACGGCGTGGTCAAGGACAACGGGCCGGTCGCCAACGACAACAACGCCACCATCGAGGTGGTGGTCTTCCACTCCAGCAGCGACTACCAGACCTACGCCGGCCTGATCTACGGCATCTCCACCGACAACGGCGGCATGTACCTGGAGGGCGACCCGGCCGCGGCCGGCAACCAGCCGCGGTTCGTCGCCTACGAGGCCGAGTGGGTCCGTCCGGCCTTCCAGATCTGGAACCTCAACCACGAGTACACCCACTACCTGGACGGCCGCTTCGACATGGCCGGCGACTTCGACTCCGGCATGGTCACCCCGACCGTCTGGTGGGTCGAGGGCTTCGCCGAGTACGTCTCCTACTCGTACCGGGGCGTCGAGTACACCGACGCGATCACCCAGGCCGGCCTGCACACCTACCCGCTGTCCACGCTGTTCGACACCACCTACCAGAACACCGACCAGACCCGGACGTACAACTGGGGCTACCTGGCCGTCCGCTACATGCTCCAGTCGCACCGGGCCGACCTGGACGCCGTGCTCGCCAAGTACCGGGCCGGTGACTGGAACGGCGCCCGCACCATCCTGAAGACCACCATCGGCACCCGCTACGACGCCGACTTCAACGCCTGGCTGACCGCCTGCAACGCCGGCAACTGCGGCGCCCCGACCACCCCGAGCGCCCCGGAGTGCACCGGCGCCGACACCCGGCAGCTGGACAAGAACTGCCGCCGCTCCAACGTCGCCGCCACCACCGGCAACTACGCGTACTTCTACCTGTACGTCCCGGCCGGCACCCCGGTGCTGACCATCACCACCGCCGGCGGCACCGGCAACGCCGACCTGTACTACAGCGCCGGCAACTGGGCCACCACCGGCTCCTACACGGCGAAGTCCGCCACCGCGGGCAACACCGAGACGATCACCGTCACCAACCCGCCCGCGGGCTGGAACTACCTCAGCCTCTACGCCCAGCAGGGCTTCGCCGGGACGTCCGTCACCACCTCGTACTGACCGCCCCGCCGCACCGAAGGCCCGGCCCACCCACCGGTGGGCCGGGCCCCGGCACGTCCGGCGATGGGAGATCATGGAGGGTCCGCAGCCCGAGCACCGAGGAGCCTCCCCCGTGGCCGAGATCGTCCTGTTCCACTCCGCGTACGGCCTGCGCCCCGCCGTGCACGAGGCCGCCGACCGGCTGCGCGCCGCCGGGCACACCGTGCACACCCCCGACCTGTACGAGGGCCGGACCTTCGACGACCTGGAGGAGGGCATGGCGTACCGCGACGAGGTCGGCAACGACGACCTGCTGCGCCGCGCCGTCACGGCCGTCGCCCCGCTGCTGCCGGCCGAACCCGGGCTGGTGTACGCCGGGTTCTCGCTCGGCGGCTCGCTCGCCCAGAACCTGGCCCTCGCCGACGAGAAGGCCCGCGCCCTGGTGCTCTTCCACGGCACCTCCGACCTGCGGGAGGACGCCGCCACCGAGATCCCGGTGCAGCTGCACGTCGCCGAACCCGACCCGTTCGAGTCCGACGACTGGCTGAACACCTGGTACCTGTGGATGACCCGGGCCGGCGCCGACGTCGAGGTGCACCGCTACCGGGGCGCCGGGCACCTCTACACCGACCCCGAGCTGCCCGACCACGACGCCGAGGCCGCCGAGCGCACCTGGGCCGCCACGCTGGCCTTCCTGGAAGAGGTCGACCAGCAGCACTGACGGGCCGTCAGGACGCGAACACCACCTCGCGGCGCTCCGCCTCCGGCTCCAGGAAGGCCAGCAGCCGCTCGCCCTCCGCGACCAGTTCGGCGCGCCGCCCGTGCGGCAGCAGCGGGGTGAGGACCAGCCGCGCCGTACCGCGCGCGCAGGTGTGCGCCCAGACGCCCGCGACCAGGCCGTCCACCAGGTAGGAGGCCAGCAGGGTGCCGTTGACCGCCCGGTAGACCTGCCGGTGGATCGCGGCGGGCAGCATCCTGGTCCGGTCGGCGTGCGAGAGCAGCGCGGCGTCCCACTTCGGCAGCAGCCGCACCGGCAGCTCCCGGCCCGGGTCGACGTCCACCGGCGGCGCGTCCGGCAGGTCCAGCAGCTCGCGGCCGTCCTCGGCCCGGTAGCGGACCAGGGCGCCCAGCTCGGCCAGCGCCGGGTCGAGCTGACGCAGCCGCAGCCCGGTGAAGTGCGCGACGTCGGCCCGGGAGGCCGGGCCGTAGCCCGCCAGGTAGCGGCGCACCAGCCGGGCGGTGGCGGCCGGCTCCGGCGGCAGCGCGCCCGGCCACAGCACCGTCGAGGGGCCGCCGTGCGCCCGCCAGTGCCCCGACGGGGCGACGTGCACCAGCGGGAGCAGCGCCCGCGGCCAGTGCAGCAGGTCCGCGGCGCGGGCCCGGCCGCCGGACGCCTCGGCGGTGTGCGCGCGCAACTCCTCGGCGGTGCGCGGGACGGCGGCGAACTCCCGCAGCGACGCCTCCAGGGCGGCCTCGTCCAGTCCGGCGTCCTGGTGCCGCCCGCGCAGGTCCTTCAGCCACTGCGCGCGCCAGGCGGCCGCCAGGTGCCCGTAGTCCTCGCCCGGCACCAGGTGCAGGGTGCCGCGCATCAGGGTGGCCTTCACCACGGTGCCGTCCAGCAGCGCGGCCTCCAGCTGCCGGTGCCCGAAACCGGGCAGCCGAGCCCACAGCGCGAGGTGCGGCGAGGGCGAGTACTGCGCCTGCAGCGCGGCCAGCCGGGTCACCGCCGCGGCCACCGGCAGCGGGGTGTCGGCGTCCAGCAGTTGGCGTTCGAAGTACGAGACGGTCAGCTCACGATCGGACAGCGTACGGACGGCGGGCATCGCCTGGTCCCCCTCTTTCCTCGGCTTTCCTCGGCCTGCGCCGGTCAACCTACAGAGTGTCGGAGGGGGACTAGACTCGGGGGCGCGATCCCGGAAGCCGTGGTCCGAGCCCTGGTGGTGGCTCGGGCCTCACGTGTTTCGGCCCTCACCCAGGACCTCGGAGGACCCGCCTTGAGCGACCAGCCGTACGCGCACCTGCACGTCCACACCGAGTACTCGATGCTGGACGGCGCCGCCCGGCTGAAGCAGCTCTTCCAGGAGGTCGAGCGGCTGGGGCAGACCCACGTCGCGATGACCGACCACGGCAACATGTACGGCGCCGCCGAGTTCCACAAGCAGGCGACGGCGGCCGGGATCACCCCGGTGATCGGGATCGAGGCGTACGTCGCGCCCGAGTCCCGCTCCAACACCAAGCGCGTCCTGTGGGGCCAGCCGCACCAGAAGAAGGACGACGTCTCGGCGTCCGGCGCCTACACCCACAAGACCATCTGGGCCCGGAACAAGGAGGGCCTGCACAACCTCTTCAAGCTGACCTCGCGCTCCTACGCCGAGGGCTGGCTGGTGAAGTGGCCGCGGATGGACAAGGAGATCATCGCCGAGCACGCGGCCGGCCTGATGGCCACCACCGGCTGCCCGTCCGGCGAGGTGCAGACCCGGCTGCGGCTGGGCCAGTTCGACGAGGCGGTCCGCTCGGCCGGCGAGTACCAGGACATCTTCGGCAAGGAGAACTACTTCCTGGAGCTGATGGACCACGGCCTGGAGATCGAGAACCGGGTCCGGGACGGCCTGATCGAGATCAGCCGGAAGCTGAACATCCCGCCGGTGGTCACCAACGACTCGCACTACACCACCGAGGGCGACGCGGGCGCCCACGACCTGCTGCTGTGCGTGCAGACCGGCAAGAACCTCTCCGACCCGGACCGCTTCCGGTTCGACGGCACCGGCTACTACATCAAGTCGGCCGCTGAGATGTACGGCCTGGACACCTCGGACGCCTGGCAGGAGGGCTGCCGCAACAGCCAGCTGCTGGTCGCCGAGCGGGTCGACACCAGCGGCATGTTCGAGTTCAAGAACCTGATGCCGCGCTTCCCGATCCCGGAGGGCTTCGCCTCCGAGGCGGAGTTCTTCCGGGCCAAGGTCTGGGAGGGCATGGACTGGCGCTTCCCGGGCGGCTACGACGAGGAGCACCGCAAGCTCGCCGAGTACGAGATGGACACCATCGTCCAGATGGGGTTCCCGGCGTACTTCCTGGTGGTCGCCGACTTCATCATGTGGGCGAAGAGCCAGGGCATCGCGGTCGGCCCCGGCCGCGGCTCGGCGGCCGGCTCGCTGGTCGCCTACGCGATGGGCATCACCGACCTCGACCCGATCCCGCACGGCCTGATCTTCGAGCGCTTCCTCAACCCCGAGCGCATCTCGATGCCCGACGTCGACATCGACTTCGACGAGCGCCGGCGCGGCGACGTGATCCGCTACGTGACCGAGAAGTGGGGCGCCGACAAGGTCGCCATGATCGTCACGTACGGCACCATCAAGGCGAAGGCCGCCATCAAGGACTCCTCCCGGGTCCTCGGCTACCCGTACGCGATGGGCGACCGGATCACCAAGGCGATGCCGCCGGACGTGATGGGCAAGGGCATTCCGCTGTCCGGCATCACCGACCCCGCGCACCCGCGCTACGGCGAGGCCGGCGAGATCCGCAGCCTGTACGAGAACGACCCCGACGTCCGCAAGGTGATCGACACCGCGCGCGGCATCGAGGGCCTGATCCGGCAGCCCGGCGTGCACGCGGCCGGCGTGATCATGTCCGCCGAGCCGCTGACCGACCACATCCCGGTCTGGACCCGGCACTCCGACGGCGTCACCATCACCCAGTTCGACTACCCCACCTGCGAGGGCCTCGGGCTCCTCAAGATGGACTTCCTCGGACTGCGCAACCTGACGATCATGGACGACGCGGTCAAGGCGATCGAGAAGAACAAGGGCGTCAAGATCGAGCTGCTCCAGCTGCCGCTGGACGACAAGCCCGCCTACGAACTCCTCGCCCGCGGCGACACGCTGGGCGTCTTCCAGCTCGACGGCGGCCCGATGCGCTCGCTGCTGCGCCTGATGAAGCCCGACAACTTCGAGGACATCTCCGCCGTCCTGGCGCTCTACCGGCCGGGCCCGATGGGCGTCAACTCGCACACCAACTACGCGCTCCGCAAGAACGGCCAGCAGGAGATCACCCCGATCCACCCGGAGCTGGAGGAGCCGCTGCGGGAGATCCTGGAGCCCACCTACGGCCTGATCGTCTACCAGGAGCAGGTGCAGAAGGCCGCGCAGATCCTGGCCGGCTACTCGCTCGGCCAGGCTGACCTGCTGCGCCGGGCGATGGGCAAGAAGAAGAAGGAGATCCTGGAGGCCGAGTTCGTGCCCTTCCGGAAGGGCTGCCGCGAGCGCGGCTACTCGGACGCCGCGATCCAGGCCGTCTGGGACGTGCTCGTCCCGTTCTCCGGCTACGCCTTCAACAAAGCGCACACCGCCGGCTACGGGCTGGTCTCCTACTGGACGGCCTACCTCAAGGCCAACTACCCGGCCGAGTACATGTCGGCGCTGCTCACCTCGGTCAAGGACGACAAGGACAAGTCCGCGGTCTACCTCAACGAGTGCCGCAAGATGGGCATCCAGGTGCTGCCGCCGGACGTCAACGAGTCGGACGCCGACTTCACCCCGCACGGCAGCGACACCGTCCGGTTCGGCCTGACCGCGATCCGCAACGTCGGCGGGCCGGTGGTGGAGTCGATGATCCGGACCCGCAAGGCCAAGGGGAAGTACACCTCCTTCCCGGACTTCCTGGAGAAGGTCGAGTCGGTGGTCTGCAACAAGCGCACCGTCGAATCGCTGATCAAGGCCGGCTCCTTCGACTCGCTCGGGCACACCCGCAAGGGCCTGACCGCCCAGTTCGAGCCGATGATCGACAACGTGGTCGGGATCAAGCGCAAGGAGGCCGAGGGCCAGTTCGACCTGTTCGGAGGAGACAGCGTCTCGGACGAGCCGAGCTTCGGGCTGGACGTGGTGTTCTCCGACGAGGAGTGGGAGAAGTCCTTCCTGCTCACCCAGGAGCGCGAGATGCTCGGCCTGTACGTCTCCTCGCACCCGCTGCACGGCATCGAGCACCTCCTCGCCGACAAGGCGGACTGCGCGGTCGCCGACCTCGCCGAGCGGCCGGACGGCACGATGGTGACCATCGGCGGCATCATCTCCGGCCTGCAGCGCAAGATGACCAAGCAGGGCAACGCCTGGGCGATCGCTACCGTCGAGGACCTGGCCGGCTCGATCGACTGCATGTTCTTCCCCGCCAGCTACCAGCTGGTCGCCTCGCAACTCGTCGAGGACGCCGTGGTGTTCGTCCGCGGCAAGCTCGACCGGCGGGAGGACGTGCCCCGGCTGATGGGCATGGAGCTCTCGGTGCCGGACCTGAGCACCATCGGGGCCCAGCTGCCGATCGTGATCACCGTGCCGGAGGGCAAGCTGACCCCGCCGATCGTCGGCCGGCTCCGCGAGGTGCTGGTCCACCACAAGGGCAGCACCGAGGTGCACGTCCACCTGCGCGGCGAGCACAAGACGGTGGTGCTGCGGCTGGACCGGCACCGGGTGAAGACCGACCCGGCGCTGTTCGGCGACCTCAAGCAGCTGCTCGGCCCGAGCTGCCTGGCGAGCTGACGGACCGTCGCCCGGCGCACGGCGAGGGGCCCCGGCGGAGCGTGGTGACTCCGCCGGGGCCCCTCGCGCCGCGCGGGCTCAGTTCTCCTTGACCACGACGGTCTTGGCGGCCTTGTCGTGGAAGGTCTGCTGGAGCGGCTTGTCCCACAGCTGGGAGAGGCCGTTGACCAGCACGATCAGACCGCCGACGAACGGGATGATGTACGGGCCGCCCCAGACGCCGGCCCGGGTCCACAGCTCGTTGTCGGTCGGGCGGGCACCGGTGGCGACGCTGACCACCCGCAGCTTCATGGCCTTCTTGCCGACGGTCTGGCAGTGCTGGGTGGTCATCAGGACGCCGTCGTAGACCACGTAGAGCAGCGCGACCAGGAACCAGTAGCCGAAGCTGCCCACGCCGAAGGTGACGGAGGAGATCGCGACCGCGACGATCATGATGATGATGCCGTCGATCAGGCGGGCCACGAAGCGGTCCACCGGGGTGGCCAGGGTGCGGGTGCCCGGGGTCGGCGGCACGCCGGGCGGCGGGGTCGGGGCGATCCAGCCCGGCAGCTGGCCCTGCGGGGCCGCGTAGCCCGGCTGGCCGTAGGGCTGCTGACCGTAGCCCGGCTGCTGCTGGTCGTAGCCGGGCTGGCCGTAGCCCGGCTGCTGACCGTAGCCCTGCTGACCGTAACCGGGCTGCTCACCGTATCCGGGCTGCGGCTGGCCGTAACCCGAGGCCGGCGGCTGCTGGCCGTACGGGTTGGGGTCCTGCGGCTTCTGGTACGGATCCTGCGGCCCGTAGCCAGGAGGGGTGTTGCTGCTCATGCTGCCGACTCCAGGTCAACTGTTGGGAATGCTGCTGCCGTTGTACCCGGAATCGGGTGAACTACGGAAGACGATCCGACAATCGTTACTCAGTGCCATTGGTAACGGCGCTTCAACGAGTCGACCACCAGCTGGAAACGGGCCCGGTCCAGGGCGCACGCCTCGCGCCGCATCCCGCCGTCGTGCACCCGGAACACCCGGTCCAGGGCCACCCAGGAGTCCCGCCCGCTGCGGTCCCACGGGCCCGCGCCCAGCGGCACCCAGTCCGCGTCGTGGTCGTGGCCCTTGCTGGACAGCATCACCGTCAGCAGCGAACCGCCCGCCTCCCGGGCCACCACCAGCACCGGCCGGTCCTTGCCGCGCCCGTCGTTCTCCTCGTACGGCACCCAGGTCCAGACGATCTCGCCCGGGTCCGGGTCGCCGTCGTGGTCCGGCGCGTACGCCGTGCGCACCCCGCCGATCCGCTCGGCGACCACCTCCACGGTGGCGTCCGCCCCGAACCGGCCGGGCTGCTCCGTCTGCTCGTTCGAATCATGCATGGCCGAAGGCTACCGAGCCGGGCGCCAACCGTCCCCGGGGGTACGGGTTTTCGCTCAGGACGCCCGCAGCCCGGCCGGGACCACCGCGTGCAGGGCCGCCGCGAACGCCGCCACCGCCGGGTGCGCCGCGCCGCCCGCCCGGAACGCCGTCCTGGTCCGGCGGTGCACCGGCAGCCGGGTCAGCACCACCCCCGGCGGGCACGGCTCGGCCCCCAACTGCGGGACCAGCGCCACCCCCTGGCCCACCGCCACCAGCGCCAGCTGGGCCGCGAAGTCGTCCACCCGGTGCCGGACCCGCGGGGCGAAACCGGCGGCCTGGCAGACCCGCAGCGTCATCGCGTGGCAGAGCGTCCCGGCCGGGGCGGTGATCCACGGGCCGTCCCGGTGGTCGGCCGGGACGCCCGCGCCCCGGGCCGCCAGGTACATCGGCTCGGCGAACACCGGCCCGGTCAGCGCGATCCCCGGCTCCGGCTCGGCCGGCACCAGGTCGTACTCGTGCACCAGCGCCACGTCCAGCTCGCCCGCGCGCAGCGCCCCCGCCACCGCCGCCGGGTCCACCTCGCTCACCATCGCCTCCAGCGCCGGGTGCCGGGACGCCAGCTCGGCCAGCGCCGCCGGCACCAGCGCCCGGACCGCCGACGGATAGGCGCCGATCCGCAGCGGACCGGCCAACCCCCGCCGGGCGTGCGCCAGTTCGGCGTCCGCCCGTTCCAGCAGCTCCAGCACCGCCTCGGTGTGCCGGACCAGGTTCCGCCCCGCCGGGGTCAGCGCCACCCGCCGCCCGGTCCGCTCCAGCAGCGGCACCCCCGCCTCCCGCTCCAGCACCGACAGCTGCTGGGACACCGCCGAAGGACTGAACGCCAGGGCCTCCGCCACCGCCGCGATCGTCCCGTGGTGGGCCAGTTCGCGCAGCAGCCGCAGTCGTCGCACATCGAGCATCGGCCCAGCTTACGAGAAGCATCGGAAACGTGAACTGGACCCGCACGGTCGCCGCCCGGCAGGCTTCCCGCATGGAACTCCACGGCATCCACGTCCCGCTGGTCACGCCCTTCACCGCCGACGGCGCCGTCGCCCTCGACGCCCTGGAACGGCTCGCCCGCGACAGCCTGGAGGCCGGCGCGGCCGGCCTGGTCGCCCTCGGCACCACCGGCGAACCCGGCTCGCTGAGCACCGCCGAGCAGGACGCCGTGATCGAGCTCTGCCGCCGCGTCACCACCGAGCACGGCGCCGTCCTCACCGTCGGCGCCGGCCACGGCGGCACCGCCCGCACCGCCGAGGCGCTGGCCGCGCTCGACGGCCGGGCCGACGCCGCGCTGGTCGCCGTCCCCGCCTTCGTCCGCCCCGGCGAGGCCGGCGTCCTCGCCCACTTCCGGGCCCTCGCCGCGCACGCGCCCGTGCCGCTGGTGATCTACCACATCCCCTACCGCACCGGGCAGCCGCTCGGCGCCGCCACCCTGCTCGACCTGCTGGCCACCCCCGGCGTCGCGGGCGTCAAGTACGCGCCCGGCGGCATCGACGAGGAGACCGTCGCCCTGCTCGCCGCCGAGCCGCGCGGCGTGCTGGCCGGCGACGACCTCTTCCTCTCCCCGCTGCTGGCGATGGGTGCCGACGGCGGCGTCCTGGCCTCCGCCCACCTGGAGACCGCCCGCTTCGTCGCCCTGCACCGGGCCTGGCAGGACGGCGACGCCGCGCTCGCCCGCAAGCTCGGCGCCGAACTCGCCGAGGTCTCCCGGGCCGCCTTCGCCGGACCCAACCCCACCGCGCTCAAGGCCCTGCTGCACCGCGACGGCCGGATCCCCACCCCCGCCGTCCGGCTGCCCCTGCTCGCGCACGGCTGACCCGCACGCAGGATTTCCCGTTCCGGGGCGCCCCGGCAGGAGGGCTTGTCGAGCTGGACGGCAAGCGTTCACGCTTTGGGACGGCTCCGCGAAAACCCGCTCTGACAAGGCATGATGAGTGAGCAGAACCGGTAGGAGGAGGAGACGGATGAGGATCGGCATCGTAGGAGCCACCGGCCAGGTCGGCGGCGTGGTCCGCGAGATCCTGGCGGAGCGCCAGTTCCCGGTGGACCAGCTGCGGCTGTTCGCCTCGGCCCGCTCGGCGGGGCGCACCCTGCCCTGGAAGGACACCGAGGTCGCCGTCGAGGACGCCGCCACGGCCGACTACAGCGGCCTCGACATCGTGATCTTCTCGGCGGGCGGCAGCACCTCCAAGGCCCTCGCCCCCAAGGTCGCCGCCGCCGGAGCCGTCGTCATCGACAACTCCTCCGCCTGGCGCCGCGACCCCGAGGTCCCGCTGGTCGTCGCCGAGGTCAACCCCGACGCGATCGCCGACCGCCCCAAGGGCATCATCGCCAACCCCAACTGCACCACGATGGCCGCGATGCCGGTGCTGCGCCCGCTGCACGAGGAGTCCGAGCTGGTCGCCCTGGTGGTCGCCACCTACCAGGCGGTCTCCGGCTCCGGCCTGGCCGGCGTCTCCGAACTGCACGAGCAGGCCCGCAAGGTCGTCGACGGCGCGACCGCGCTGGTCCACGACGGCGCCGCCGTCGAGTACCCCGCGCCCGGCGTCTACCGGCGCCCGATCGCCTTCAACGTCGTCCCGCTCGCCGGGTCGCTCGTCGAGGACGGCAGCAACGAGACCGACGAGGAGCAGAAGCTCCGCCACGAGAGCCGCAAGATCCTCGGCATCCCCGGGCTCAAGGTCTCCGGCACCTGCGTCCGGGTCCCGGTCTTCACCGGCCACTCGCTCCAGGTCAACGCCCGCTTCGCCCGCCCGCTCACCCCCGAGCGCGCCACCGAACTGCTCACCGGTGCCCCCGGCGTCGTCCTCACCGACATCCCCACCCCGCTCCAGGCCGCCGGCCAGGACCCGAGCTACGTCGGCCGCATCCGCGCCGACGAGACGGTCGACCACGGGCTGTCGCTGTTCCTCTCCAACGACAACCTCCGCAAGGGCGCGGCCCTCAACGCCGTCCAGATCGCCGAACTGGTCGCGGACGAGCTGCGCGGCTAGAACTGCGGAACCAGGGGCGCGGGGATTCCTGCGCGCCAGTGTGCGACCAGGGGCGCGGGGAACGGCGCGAGGCGGAAGAAGGCCGTCGGCAGGGCCGCAGCACGGGCAGTCACCTGCACGCGCGGGCGACCATACCGACCGGCCCACCCCTCGCGCCGGACCCCGTGCCCCGCATTGCTCTACGCTCCGTCACATCACGCGAAAAAACGTCGAGTTGGGGGCAGCAGCATGAGCACCGAAATCGTCCAGCTGGTCGAACAGGCCGGCCCGTACCTCACCGCCGCCGTCGGCGCCTACGGCGCGGCCGTGCTCACCCGGGCGGAGGACGCCGCCGCCGACGCCACCGCGAACCTCGGCCGCCGCCTGCTGCAGACCGTGCTGCGCCGCCGCCCCGACCGGGCCGCCGCGCTGGAGACCGCCGTCGACCACGCCGTCCAGCTCCCCGGCGACCAGGACGCTGCCGCCGCGCTCCGCCTCCAGTTCAAGCTGGCCCTGCTGGAGGACCCCGAACTGCGGCGCGCCATCACCGAGTTGCTGCCCGCTCATGCCCCCGGTTCGATCACCATCACCGCCTCCGGCGAGCGCTCCGTCGCCGCCTACCACATCGGCACCGCGATCACCGGCGACGGCCACCCCACCGCCGGCTGAGCCGCCGGGGGTCCCGCGGCCGCGGGACCCCCGGGCGCGGGACCCCCGGGCGCGGTTCGCCGGGCGAACGCGGGGGAAAGGTGTGCCCAACGGCCGCCGGACCGCCGCGCGGCGCCCCCACCGCCGGGGCCGGGCCGAGGAGGAGGTTCCGGAGATGGACCGCTGTGTCGTCCTGGTCGACGCGGGCTACCTGCTGGGAGCGGCCGCCAGCCTGCTCGCGGGCGAACCCGGCCGGTCCCGGATCGCCGTGGACCACCCGGTGCTGATCAGCGCGCTGCGCGAACGCGCCGAGGAGGAGACCGGCCTCCCGCTGCTGCGGATCTACTGGTTCGACGCCGCCGTCGACCGCCGCCCCGCCCCCGAGCACCGCCGCCTGCGCGTCCTGCCCCGGGTCACCGTCCGGCTCGGCGCGCTCACCCGGGCCGAGGGCCGCTGGGTGCAGAAGGGCGTCGACGCCGCCATGCACGCCGAGCTCAGCGAACTCGCCCGCAACCACGCCTGCGCCGACGTCGTGCTGGTCACCGGCGACGGCGACCTGCTGCCCGGCGTCGCCTCCGCCAAGGAGCACGGGGTGGCCCTGCACCTGTGGGCGCTGGAGGCCGCCGACGGGGACTTCAACCAGTCCGAGGAACTGGTCGGCGAGGCCGACGAGCGCCGGGTGCTGGACCGCGCCTGGATCGAGCGCTGGGCCCGCCCGCGGGAGGCCGCCGCGCCCGTCGCCCTGCCGGTGGCCCCCGTCGCCGTGCTGGCCCCGCCGCCCGCCGCGGTCGCCGTGCTGCCGGTCGCCGCGCCGCGCCCCCGCCCGGTGCCCGCCCCGCCCGCGCCCGCCGCCCGCACCGCCCCGCTCCGGGTCATTCCCACCCCGAAGGACCTGGCCGGCCGGGCCGCCACCGTGCCCGCCGGCCCCGGCACCGCCACCGGCGGGCCGGTGCTGCGCTGGTCCTCCGACCGCGGCTGGGTCGACCACCGGGCCGACACCGCCACCGCCGCCGACGCGCTGCCCACCCTGGACCGGCTCACCACCTCCGCCCAGCGCTGGGCCGACCGCGAGGAGGACATCACCAGCGTCGGCGGCGACCCGCAGGAGGTCGGCCAGGTGTTCGCCCGCCGCTGGCTCGACCGCCTCCCCGCCGACGGGCACCCGGCCCTGCTGTGGACCGACCACCCGCGCATCCCGCACCGCCTGGACGGCGAACTGCTGCGCTACGCCGCCCGGTTCGGCCTGCTCGCGCACAAGGAGGACCAGATCGACGAGCAGGACAGGTACGCCATCCGGGAGGGCTTCTGGAAGGAGCTGGCCGCCCGGGTCCCCGACGCCCGGCAGCCGCCCGCCCTGCCCGAGGACGCCTGAGCGCCGCCGGGAGCCGGGGCCGGCCGTCCGAGCCGCCCCCGCGTGTCCGGAACGTCCCTTACGGCGCGTAGAGTCTTCCGTCGTGAGCAAGGCACCTCAGGGCTGCTGCACGGTCAGCGGCCTGGTCAAGACCTACCGGACGGGCGCCACGGTGGTCCGGGCCAACGACGGCATCGACCTCGCCGTCCGGCGCGGCGAGGTGTTCGGGCTGCTCGGGCCCAACGGCGCGGGCAAGTCCACCCTGGTCCGCCAGCTCACCGGGCTGCTCCGCCCCGACGCCGGCCGGATCGACCTGCTCGGCCACGACATCGTCCGGCACCCCGAACGGGCCGCCCGGCTGCTCGGCTACCTCGGCCAGGAGTCCAGCGCCCTCGACGAGCTCACCGTCGCCCTCGCCGCCGAGACCACCGGACGGCTGCGCGGCCTCGGCCGGGCCGCCGCCCGGGCCGAGAGCGCCGCGGTGATCACCGAGCTCGGCCTCGAAGCGCTCGCGCACCGCCCGCTCGCCAAGCTCTCCGGCGGCCAGCGCCGCCTCGCCTGCTTCGCCGCCGTCCTGGTCGGCGAACGCCCGCTGCTGGTCCTGGACGAGCCCACCACCGGCATGGACCCGGTCGCCCGGCGCGCCGTCTGGGACGCCGTCGACCGCCGCCGCGCCGAACGCGGCACCACCGTGCTGCTGGTCACCCACAACGTCATCGAGGCCGAGACCGTCCTCGACCGGGTCGCCGTCGTCGACAACGGCAAGGTGATCGCCTGCGACACCCCCGGCGGGCTGAAGGCCCTGGTCGACGGGCACGTCCGGCTCGACCTGGTGTGGCGCACCGAGGCCCCGCTGACCGTCCCCGCCGTGGCCGAGCTCGCCGAACGCGCCGAGCGCACCGGCCGCCGCTGGACCCTGCGCACCACCCCCGACGAGGCCCGCGACCTGGTCGCCGCCGTCACCACCGGACCGGCCTTCGCCGCGCTCGACGACTTCACCCTCGCCACCCCCACCCTGGAGGACGCCTACCTTCGGCTCGGCGGCCGGCACGGAGGACTCGCCCGATGACCCTGCTCGACACCCCGGCGCTCACCACCGGCCCCGCCCCGCTGGCCCCCGCCGCCCGGCTGCTGCCCGCGCTGGCCGCCGTCTACCGGGCCCAGCTGGCCCGGGCCCGGGTCTCCCGGATCCCGCTGCTGTTCGTCGCCACCTTCCAGTCCGTCGGCATCCTGGTGATGATGCGCGGCGTCGTCGACCCCGGCGACAACCCGTCCGCGCACGCCGTGGTGGCGGGCTCCGCCGTCCTGGTGGTCGCCTTCGTCGCGCTCAACCTGCTCGCCCAGTACTTCGGCCGGCTCCGCGCCACCGGCGGGCTCGACCACTACGCCACGCTGCCGGTGCCGCCCGCCTCGGTGGTGCTCGGCACCGCCGCCGCGTACGCCTCCTTCACCGTGCCCGGCGCGCTGGTCACGGCCGGCCTCGGCGGCTGGATGTTCGACCTGCCGCTCGGCCGGCTCTGGGTCCTGCTCGCCGTCGTCCCGCCGGCCGGCGCCGCGCTGGCCGGGCTCGGCGCCGCGCTCGGGCTGCTCGCCCCCCGGCCGGAGCTCGCCACCCTCGCCGGACAGCTCGGCATGTCCGCGGCCCTGCTGCTCGGCGTCCTGCCCGCCGCCCGGCTCCCCGAGCCCGTCCAGTGGCTGCGCGACCTGTTGCCCTCCAGCTACGGCGTCGACGCCTTCGCCCGCACCTTCGCCCCCCGCCCCGACTGGGGCCTGGTCGCCCTCGACCTCGGCGTCTGCGCGGCCGTCGGCCTGGTCTCGCTCACCCTCGCCACCTGGGCCTACCGGCGGGCCACCCGCTGAAGCGCTCCCGCTCCGGGACCGGGGGACGGGGGCGGGGCGCTCCCGCTCCGGGGGTTCGCGTGACGGCATCGACAGGTGAGGGTTCCGACGTGAAACGATGGGGACGTGACCGTACCGAACACACCTGCGGGTAGCACGCCCGGGCCTGACCCGTTCGCGGCCCCGCCGCACCCGTCGCAGCAGCCCTCCCTCCCCGAGCGGACGCCGCTCGGGCCCGAGTTGCGGATCGGCGCGATCATCACCGCCGTCGGGGTGCTCCTCGGCGGTGTGCTCGGCCTGCTGTGGCTCTGGCTCGCCCCCCGGATCGGGTACCAGGTCTCGGGCAACCGGATCCTGTACCGCGACCCCGAGGGCGAGGAGCTGATCGGCGCGGTCGGCGTCTTCGCCACCCTCGGCCTGGCCCTCGGGCTCGTCACCGCCCTCGCCGCCTTCCTCTGGACCCGGGCCCGCGGCGGCGGCATCGCCGTCGCGGTCGGCCTGGCCCTGGGCGGCCTGCTCGGCTCCCTCGGGGGCTGGCAGCTCGGCATCCGGCTCGGCCCGACCGCCGACCTGCGGGCGCACGCCCTCGCGGTCGGCGACGGCGGCCGGTTCGACGGGCCGCTGGAGCTCTCCGCGCACGGCGCGCTGCTGGTCTGGCCGATGACGGCGATGATCGCGCTGCTCGCCCTCTCCGCGACCTTCGGCAAGCGCGAGCCCGACCGCCCGCCGTACTGGGCGATGCCCCCGCAGGCGCCGCAGCCCCCGCAGCCGCCGCAGTCCCCGCAGTTCCCGGCGGACCGCGGCTGAAGCACCGGCGCCGCCCGGGTCAGTCCCGGGAGATCGGGGCGGTGACGGCCGCCGTGAGCCGGACCAGTGCGGCGGGGGCGAGCTCCACCTCCAGGCCGCGGCGGCCGGCCGAGACGTAGACGGTGGGCCAGTCGTGCAGGGTGCGGTCGACGACGGTGCGCAGCCGCTTGCGCTGGCCGAGCGGGGAGATGCCGCCCAGCACGTAGCCGGTGGAGCGCTCGGCGGCGGCCGGGTCGGCCATCGCGGCGCGCTTCGCGCCGAGCGCGCCGGCCAGCGCCTTGAGGTCGAGCCGGCCGGAGACCGGGACGACGGCGACGGCGAGCGCGCCGTCGGCCTCGGCGAGCAGGGTTTTGAACACCCGGCCCGGGTCGACGCCCAGCACCTCGGCGGCCTCGGTGCCGTAGGAGGCGGCGGCCGGGTCGTGGGTGTACTCGTGCACGGTGAACGGGACGCCGGCGGTGTCGAGGGCGACGGTGGCGGGGGTGCCGCCGGCGGTCTTCTTCCTGGCCATGGGGCGGTGGGTCCTCAGTTCGGGCTGAACGCCTGGCGGGTGAGGTCGGCGGCGGGCAGCGAGGGCAGCCGGGCGATGACGGCGCTCTCGTGCCGCAGCAGTTCGAGCTCGCGGGCGAGGCGCTGCGCGGTGTCGGGGCTGGCGAGCAGCTCCTGCTTGACGTGGGTGGGCAGCGAGGCGGCGGCCGCGACCAGGTAGGAGAGCACCTGCGGGTCGTCGGGCAGCTGCTGTTCGGTGGCGAGGGTGGCCTCGCGGGCCCCGGCCAGCCGCTTCTGGTAGGTGCGGAAGGCCCGTTCGACGCCGGCCGAGAGCGCGCCGGAGCCCTCGCCGGGCCGCTCGGTCAGCACGGACACCTCGCCGACCAGGTAGGGGCCGGTGGCGTCCACGGAGCGCAGCCGGAACCGGGTGGTGCCGGTGACCAGGAGTTCGTAGTGGCCTTCGGGCTGCTCCTGGACGGAGGCGACGTCGGCGACGCAGCCGACCGGGTGGAGGGCGTCGAGCGGGTCGCCGCCGGGCGCGCCGAGGCCGTCCAGCGGGCCGGCCGGTTCCTCGCGCTCGCGGACCGGCGCGACCTCGCGGCCGTCCCGGATGGCGACCACGCCGAACCGGCGCGGCGCGTCCTCGGGCAGTTCCCGCAGGTCGGCGACCAGGCGGCGGTAGCGCTCCTCGAAGACGTGCAGGGGCAGCACCAGGCCCGGAAAGAGGACCGTGTTCAGCGGGAAGAGCGGGAGCCGATCAGTCACGGCGGACAGCGTAGTTGGCTGCGGGCCGCCGCCGCGCCGGGGTTCCCGGCCCGGGAGCGGCGGCGAGGGCCGTGGCGGGGGCGGTCAGCCGCGCTGGAGCAGGCGGGTGGCGCCGGCGACGGCGGTGGTGGCGAGCACCCAGCCGGTGAGCACCAGGGCGGCGGCGACCCACTGGCCGTGGGTGTCCGGGTTCCAGCCGGACTGGCCGAGGTCGACCAGCGGCAGCACCTTGCTGGCGGCGTACAGCGGGGCGCTCCAGGTGGGGACCTCGTCGGCCTTGAGCGGGGCCGGCGGGTGCGCGGCGAAGTACGCGGTGCCGAGCGCCCAGGCGAGCACCAGCCAGGCGGCGGCCCGGCCGGGCCGGTAGCCGTAGCCGATGGCGACGTCCTGGAGGTGGCCCCAGATCCGGCCGGGCAGCGGGAGGGTGTGCCGGCGGCGGCGCTGCTTGGCGTGCAGCACGCTGCGGGCGTCCTCGTCGGCGCCGTCCCGGCGCAGCGCGGCGGCGAGCTGCTCGTACGCCTCGGGCCGGAACTCCCGGCCGGAGTCGACCCAGGCGATCCGGCGCTCCAGCGGGAAGGGCTCGGCGGGGCGGAGCGCCTCGTAGGTGAAGCCGGTGAGCGAGACGTGGTGGTCGGTGGGCCAGCTGCCCGGAGCGTCGATCAGGTTGCCGACCCGGGCCCGGCTGAGCGAGACCGCCCCGGTCGGCGGGACCTCGCAGGTGAAGCGGAGCTCGGGGGACTGGATGCGGCTGAGCGAGAGCTCCTCGCCGGGGCCGAGGTGGAACTCGGCGAGCGAGATCAGGCAGGCGTTCTCGAAGCGGGCGTCGGAGAGCCGGACCCGGCCCCAGGAGCGGAACGGGGTGTAGACGACGTTCCGGCGGTCGACGACGGTGGCCGCGGGCGCGCCGTAGCCGGAGCCGTAGACCGAGCGCGAGGCGGTCCAGTCGGCGTCCTCGGAGCTGGCCAGGTACAGGGTGTGGCCGATGCTGATCCGGGCGGCGTCCAGCGCGTTGGGGTTGCCGGGGGCGGCGTGCAGCTGGGCGCCGCGGAGCGCGAGGCGGCCGCCGATCCGGGCCGAGCGGAGGCTCAACTCGCCCTGGAGCTCCAGGCGTTCGGCCTCGACGTCCTGGTTGACGGTGAGCCCGTCGGCGGAGATCGCCCGGCCGTACAGGTCGGGGCCGACGGCGCTCTGGTTGAGCAGCAGGTCGGTGCCGATCCGGGCGTCGGTGAGCCGGATGCCGTCGCGTATGCCGCAGCGGGCGAGGTGCACGTCGCCCTCGCTGGCCAGCCGGGAGGCCTCGATCCGGGGGAGGCGGCAGGAGACCAGCCGCAGGGTGCCGATCGCGGCCTCGGAGATCAGCAGTTTGCGGTCGAAGCGGCAGAGCTGGAACTCCACGTAGCTGTCGATCCGGCCGCCGGCCAGCCGGAGCGGCCCGGTGATCTCGGCGCCGGTCAGCTTCAGCGAGGCGACCTTGCCGGGGCGGGGCGGCGGGCCGGCCAGCAGCAGCCGGGAGATCACCTCGGCCCGGACGGTGCGCCCGGCGTCCCAGGGCTCGTCGGCGAACGGGTCGTCCGGGCCCTCCGCCGCGCCGTCGGGGCGGACGGCCTCCCCGGCCGGTGCGGGCAGGTAGAGCCCGGCCCGGGGGAGCGGGCGCTCGCTGCGCAGGTCGTAGACCTCGCCGTTGCGGAACGCCTCCCAGAGGCCGCGCTCGGTCTCGGTCCAGTCGTCCGGAGCCTGCTCCACCGTTCCCCCATGATGATCTTGAATCCGTCTCACCTTTCGTATCACGGACTGAAATGCCCGGCTGCCGCTTTTCACCACTCCTTACACTTGGCGCTGTGATCTCTCGAATCGACCTCCGCGGCTCCTCCACGGACCCGCGAGACGTGCTGCCCCGTGCCGAGTTCGACGTCGAGGCCGCCCTGGAGAAGGTGCGGCCGATCGCGGAGGACGTCCGCCATCGCGGGGTCGCGGCGCTGATCGAGATCACCGAGCGCTTCGACGGCGTCCGGCTGGAGTCGACCCGCGTCCCGGCCGAGCAGCTCGCCGAGGCGCTGGAGCAGCTGGACCCGAAGGTCCGCGCCGCGCTGGAGGAGTCGATCCGCCGGGCCCGCGCCGTGCACGGCGACCAGCGCCGGGTCGGCCACACCACCCGGGTGGTGCCCGGCGGTACCGTCACCCAGCGCTGGGTGCCGGTCGACCGGGTCGGCCTGTACGTGCCCGGCGGCCTCGCGGTCTACCCGTCCTCCGTGGTGATGAACGTGGTGCCCGCCCAGGAGGCCGGGGTGGCCGGCATCGCCGTCACCTCGCCGCCGCAGAAGGCGTTCGGCGGCCGGGTCCACCCGACCATCCTGGCGGCCTGCGCGCTGCTCGGCGTGGACGAGGTGTACGCGGTCGGCGGCGCCCAGGCGGTGGCGATGTTCGCGCTCGGCACCGAGGAGTGCGCGCCCGTCAACCTGGTCACCGGCCCCGGCAACATCTACGTCGCCGCCGCCAAGCGCCTGTTCGCGGGCCGGATCGGCATCGACTCGGAGGCCGGTCCGACCGAGATCATGGTGCTCGCCGACGACACGGCGGACGCCGCCGAGGTCGCCGCCGACCTGATCAGCCAGGCCGAGCACGGCCCGACCTCCGGCTCGGTGCTGGTCACCGCCTCCCCGCTGCTGGCCGACGCCGTCGAGGCCGAGCTGAAGACCCAGGTCGCCCGGACCAGGCACAGCGAGCGGGTGGCCGAGGCGCTGGGCGGCCCGCAGTCCGGCATCATCCTGGTCGACGGCCTGGAGCAGGGCCTGGCCGTGGTCAACGCCTACGCCGCCGAGCACCTGGAGATCCAGACCGCCGAGCCGCACGCCGTCTCCGAGCGGGTCCGCAACGCGGGCGCGATCTTCCTCGGCCGCTACACGCCCGTCTCGCTGGGCGACTACGCGGCCGGTTCCAACCACGTGCTCCCCACCGGCGGCTGCGCCTGCCACTCCTCCGGCCTGTCCGTGCAGACCTTCCTGCGCGGCGTCCAGGTCGTCGAGTACGACCGCGAGGCGCTGGCCGGGATCGCCGCGCACGTGGTCAACCTGTCCGAGGCCGAGGACCTGCCCGGTCACGGCGACGCTGTGAAGGCTCGATTCGACTGGACGGTTCCCGGCACGTGACGAAGATCGACGACCTCCCCGTCCGCGACGAGCTGCGCGGCCAATCGCCCTACGGCGCACCGCAGTTGGACGTCCCCGTCCAGCTCAACACCAACGAGAACCCGTACCCGCTGCCCGAGCCGCTGGTGGCCCGGATCGCCGAGCGGGTCGCCGAGGCCGCCCGCCACCTCAACCGCTACCCGGACCGGGACGCGGTCGAGCTGCGCACCGGCCTGGCGACGTACCTGAGCGACACCACCGGGTACGCCGTCGGCACCGAGCAGGTCTGGGCCGCCAACGGCTCCAACGAGGTGCTCCAGCAGCTGCTGCAGACCTTCGGCGGGCCCGGCCGCACCGCGATCGGCTTCGAACCCTCGTACTCGATGCACGCCCTGATCGCCCGCGGCACCGGCACCGAGTGGGTCTCCGGCCCGCGCAACGCCGACTTCACCATCGACCTGGACGCCGCCCGCGCCGCGATCGCCGAGCTGCGTCCGAACGTGGTGTTCGTCTGCTCGCCGAACAACCCGACCGGCACCGCCGTCGCGGCCGAGACCGTGCTCGCGCTGTACGAGGCCGCGCAGGCCGCCGGGCCGAGCATGGTGGTGGTCGACGAGGCGTACGTCGAGTTCTCGCACCGCGCCTCGCTGCTGCCGCTGCTCGAAGGCCGCCCCCACCTGGTGATCAGCCGCACCATGTCGAAGGCGTTCGGCGCGGCCGGGCTGCGGCTCGGCTACCTCGCCGCCGACCCGGCCGTGGTGGACGCCGTCCAGCTGGTCCGGCTGCCCTACCACCTGTCGGCCGTCACCCAGGCCACCGCGCTCGCCTGCCTGGAGCACACCGACACGCTGCTCGGCTACGTGGCACAGCTGAAGGCCGAGCGCGACCGGGTGGTGCTCGCGCTGCGCGAACTGGGCCTCGACGTGACCGACTCCGACGCCAACTTCATCCAGTTCGGTCGCTTCGCCGACACCCACGCGGTGTGGCAGGCGATCCTCGACCAGGGCGTGCTGATCCGCGACAACGGCGTGCCCGGCCGGCTGCGCGTCACCGCCGGCACCCCCGCCGAGAACGACGCCTTCCTCAGCGCCGTGTCGCAAGCAACCAAGGAGCTGCAACCCCGAATGTCCCGCATCGGCCGCGTCGAACGCACCACCAAGGAGACCTCCGTCCTGGTCGAGATCGACCTCGACGGCACCGGCAGGACGGAGGTCTCCACGGGCGTCGGGTTCTACGACCACATGCTCGACCAGCTCGGCCGCCACGGCCTCTTCGACCTCACCGTCAAGACCGAGGGCGACCTGCACATCGACACCCACCACACCATCGAGGACACCGCCCTCGCGCTCGGCGCCGCCTTCAAGCAGGCGCTCGGCGACAAGGTCGGCATCTACCGGTTCGGCAACTGCACCGTCCCGCTGGACGAGTCGCTCGCCCAGGTCACCGTCGACCTCTCCGGCCGCCCGTACCTGGTGCACACCGAGCCGGAGCACATGGCCCCGATGATCGGCGCCTACGACACCACGATGACCCGGCACATCCTGGAGTCCTTCGTCGCCCAGGCGCAGATCGCGCTGCACGTGCACGTGCCCTACGGCCGCAACGCGCACCACATCGTCGAGTGCCAGTTCAAGGCGCTCGCCCGGGCGCTGCGCTACGCCTCCGAGCGCGACCCGCGCGCCGCCGGCATCCTTCCCTCCACCAAGGGCGCGCTCTGATGGCCACGCTGCTGATCGTCCTCGGGCTGTTCTTCGCGGGCGGCGTCTGGTCGTTCTGGAAGCAGAAGCTGCCCAAGGGCGTCGTCCTCGTCCTCGCCTTCGCCTCGGCCATGTGCCTGGCCGCCGGCATCATGCGCCTCTAGGAGACCCCTCACATGGCCAAGAACGTCGTGGTGCTGGACTACGGCTCCGGCAACCTGCGCTCCGCCCAGCGCGCCGTCGAGCGCACCGGCGCCACCGTCACCGTCACCTCGAACTTCCAGCAGGCGCTGGACGCCGACGGCCTGCTGGTCCCCGGCGTCGGTGCCTTCGAGGCCTGCATGCGCGGCCTGAAGGCGGTCCGCGGCGAGCAGGTGATCGGCCGCCGGCTGGCCGGCGGCCGCCCCGTGCTGGGCATCTGCGTCGGCATGCAGATCCTGTTCGAGAAGGGCGTCGAGCACGGCGTCGAGACCGCCGGCTGCGACGAGTGGCCCGGCGTGGTCGAGCCGCTGGACGCGCCGGTCGTCCCGCACATGGGCTGGAACACCGTCGACGCGCCCGAAGGCACCCGGATGTTCGCCGGGATGGACGCCGACACCCGGTTCTACTTCGTGCACTCCTACGGCGTCCGGCACTGGGTGCTGGAGACCCACTCGGAGAAGATCCGCGCCCCCAAGGTGGCCTGGGCCACCCACGGGCAGCCGTTCGTCGCCGCCGTGGAGAACGGCCCGCTCTGGGCCACCCAGTTCCACCCCGAGAAGTCCGGCGACGCCGGCGCCGCCCTGCTGACCAACTGGGTCGACACCCTCTGACGCCCCTCTGACGACTGAGAGTCCTCCACACCATGACCAACCGCCTCGAACTGCTGCCCGCCGTCGACGTCCGCGACGGCCAGGCGGTCCGCCTGGTCAAGGGCGCCTCCGGCACCGAGACCTCCTTCGGCGAACCGCTGGCCGCCGCCCTGGCCTGGCAGAACGCCGGCGCCGAGTGGCTGCACCTGGTCGACCTGGACGCCGCCTTCGGCACCGGCAGCAACCGCGAGCTGCTCCGCGAGGTCACCGGCCGCCTCGACATCAAGGTCGAGCTGTCCGGCGGCATCCGCGACGACGAGTCGCTGGCCGCCGCCCTCGCCACCGGCTGCACCCGGGTCAACCTCGGCACCGCCGCCCTGGAGGCCCCCGAGTGGGTCGCCAAGGTCATCGCCGAGCACGGCGACCAGATCGCCGTCGGCCTCGACGTGGTCGGCACCACCCTGCGCGGCCGCGGCTGGACCCGCGACGGCGGCCAGCTCTACGACGTGCTGGCCCGCCTCGACGCCGAGGGCTGCGCCCGCTACGTGGTCACCGACGTCAACCGGGACGGCACCCTGACCGGCCCCAACCTCCAGCTGCTGCGCGACGTCTGCGCCGCCACCGACCGGCCCGTGGTCGCCTCCGGCGGCGTGTCCTCGCTCGACGACCTGCGGGCCATCGCCACCCTGGTGCCGGCGGGAGTCGAGGGCTCGATCGTGGGGAAGGCGCTCTACGAGCAGAAGTTCACCCTCGAAGAGGCCCTGGAGGCTGTGTCCCGATGACCGACGAAACCCCGGCCGCCACCCCCGCCCGCAGCGCCGCACCGTCCCCCGCCGAGGACCGCTACGGCTCCTCCCGGGCGGTGGCGGCCGGGGACTTCGTCCTGGTCGCGGGCTGCACCGCCCGCCGCCCCGACGGCGTGCTCGACCACGAGGGCGACCCGTACGGGCAGACCGTCGCCGCCTTCGCCGCGGCCCTCGACGCCCTCGCCGAGCACGGCCTCGGCGCCGCCGACGTGGTCCGCACCCGGATCTACCTCACCCACCTCCGGGACCGCGACGAGGCCGCCCGCGCCCACCAGGAACTCTTCGCCGCCGTCCGGCCCGTCACCACCGTGGTCGTGGTCCAGGCCCTGACCGACTCCCGGACGATGGTCGAGGTCGAGGTCGACGCCCACCGCGCCCGCCCGGCCGACAGCTCGACCCGCACGCCGGACCGCACCTCGGACCGCATTTCGGAAGGCACCCAGCCGTGACACTCGCCGTACGCGTCATCCCCTGCCTCGACGTGGACGCCGGACGCGTCGTCAAGGGCGTCAACTTCCAGAACCTGCGCGACGCCGGCGACCCCGTCGAACTCGCCAAGCTCTACGACGCCCAGGGCGCCGACGAGTTGACCTTCCTCGACATCACCGCCTCCTCCGGCTCCCGGGAGACCACCTACGAGGTGGTCCGCCGCACCGCCGAGCAGGTCTTCATCCCGCTCACCGTCGGCGGCGGTGTCCGCGCCGTCGAGGACGTCGACCGGCTGCTCCGGGCCGGCGCCGACAAGGTCGGCGTCAACACCGCCGCGATCGCCCGCCCCGAGCTGGTCCGCGAGATCGCGCAGCGCTTCGGCCGCCAGGTCCTGGTCCTCTCGGTCGACGCCCGCCGCTGCCCCGAGGGCACCGAGACCGCCTCCGGCTTCGAGGTCACCACCCACGGCGGCCGCCGCGGCACCGGCCTGGACGCGATCGAGTGGGCGGTGCGCGCCGCCGAACTCGGCGCCGGCGAGATCCTGCTCAACTCGATGGACGCCGACGGCACCAAGGACGGCTACGACCTGGAGCTGATCCGGGCCGCCCGCAAGGCCGTCTCCGTCCCCGTCATCGCCTCCGGCGGCGCCGGCAAGCTCGCCGACTTCGCCCCCGCGGTCGACGCCGGCGCCGACGCCGTCCTGGCCGCCAGCGTCTTCCACTTCGGCGACCTGACCATCGGCCAGGTCAAGGACGAGCTCCGCGCCACCGGGCACCCCGTCCGCTGAGCCGCCCCGCCCCGCCGTCTCAGCCGCGGCGGGGCTCCGGTTCCAGGACGGCGAACTGGGCGCCGAACGGGTCCGCCAGGACCGCGATCCGGCCCACCGTGGGGACCGGCTCCGGCGGGACCAGGACGCTGCCGCCGGAGCGGCGGACCTGATCGGTGGTCAGCAGCGCGTCCGCGACCGCGAAGTGCAGCAGCCAGCCCACGTCCACCCGCGGGTGCACGCCCGCCACCCCGCCGAACGAGGCCGCGAACTCGTCCGCGCCCTCCGCCGTCCGCAGCACCGTGTACGCCGTGTCCGGCACGCCGCTGTCCCGGGTCCGCCAGTCGAACAGCCCCTGGTAGAACCGGAGCGCGCCCGCCGCGTCAGGCGTGTGCAACTCGGCCCAGCACAGCGCGCCCACCTCGCCCACCGCGTCCAGGCCGACCGTTCCGCCCGGCTCCCAGACCGCGAACCGGCCGCCCGCCGGGTCGGTCAGCTGCGCGAACCGCCCCTGCCCCGGCACCTCCGAGGCCGGGACCCGCACCGTGCCGCCGGCCCGCTCCGCCCCGGCGGCGGCCGCCGCCGCGTCCGCCGTCCGGAAGTACACCGTCCAGGCGGGCAGCGCCGCCTCCTCGGTCAGCGGACCGGCCGCCGCCACCGTCCGGCCCGCCAGCCGGAAGTACCCGTAGCCGCCCGCCTCCGGGCCGCCCGCTGGGTCGAACGACCAGCCGAACACCGCGCCGTAGAACAGCGCCGACTCGGCGACGTCCGGACTGCCGAGATCGATCCAGCTCGGCGAACCGGGCCAATACGCGGTGCTCACCATGCGCGCACGCTCCTGAGGGAGAACGGGAAACCGGGGTGCCGCCAGGCTGGCACACCACCGGCCCCGCCCGGCCGCCCGACGCGCCGTCAGGCCGCCGGCAGCGGCAGCACGTGGGCCAGCGCCTCCACCGCGCCCGGCTCGCCCTCCGCCACCACCGCGGCCCGCGCGCCCCGCCCGTACAGGAACAGCACCAGCTCGCCCGGCCCGCCCGTCACCGTCACCACCGGCGCCCCCTTCCGACGCACCGTCACCTCCCGGCCGTCCGGGTGCACCAGCCGCAACGAGACCGGCGACCGGGCGTCACCGAACCGGGCCACCATCGGCACCCGCTTCCACAGCGCCTCCGCCAACTCCCCGTCCAGCGGTTCCGGTTCGAACTCCACCGCCCGCCGCACGTCCTCCGCGTGGACGAAGAACTCCACCAGGTTCGCCGCCCCGTCCACCCCCGGCAGATTGAACGGCGACCAGGCCGGCGGCCCCGACCGGAACGACTTCACCAACTCCCCGAACGGCCGCTCCGCCGCCCTCCCCTGCACCCGCTCCGTCCAGCCCGCCAGCCCCCGCACCCGGATCCCCGCCGCCGCGTCCGGCCGCCCCTCCCGCACCACCAGGTGCGCCGCCAGATCCCGCACCGCCCACCCCGCACACAACGTGGCCCCCTCCGGCCCCGCCCCCACCATCAACCCGCTCAACCGGGCCCGCTCACGCTCCACAAGACTCACCATGCCCCCACCCTACGGGCGGGGTGGGGCCGCTTTCAGCGGAGCTGAGTGCTGGGGTGCGGCCCCTTGGGCCACTGGGAGAACGTCACGGTGCAGTTCACGTCCCGGTATCCCTCGTTGTAGAAGCCCATGAGCGGGCCGATCGGGTTGTTGAAGTACGGGCCACCGCCGTTCTGCCGCTTCTCCACCTCTTCCACGACAGGCTTGCAGAGTTGCACCAAGGTCCGGCCGAGCGTGGTGTTGTCCGTCAGCCCCTCCGGGAGCTTGATGGCCGCCACGGTCTGGGCGTCGTGCGGCTGGTCGCATGGGACGACCGTGTAGTCCTTGACGTCGCTGTACGACGGGATCAGGAAGCAGGTGTTCACCGGATAGAACGGATATGGGTACGTCTTGGTCGGGGTCGGTGAAGGTGTCGGGGAGGCGCTGGGGGGAGGGGGTGGAGGGGCGGCGGCCGGGTGGTGGGGGTCCGGCCAGAGGAGGACGGTGGCGGCGGTGACGGCCGCGGCGGCGGATGCGAGGAGTGCCTTCTGGCGACGAGTCATGTCAACCCCCTGGATTCGTGGCCATTCTGCTGGGGCGGCGGGGGGTGCGTCAGCCCTTCCGGGAGATCTGTTTGCGAAGCCTTTGCGTGATGATCAGTACGATGACCGGCCTGTTGCGTGGTCATCTGAGGAAGGGCAACTGGCATGGGGGACAGCGGGTTTCGGGTGCAGCCCGAAACACTCGACCGGTATTCGGCGCTGCTGGCGGAACAGGCGGAGCTGCTGGAGCGGATAGCCGCCGCGACGGCGGCGATCAGCATCTCGTCGGACGCGTTCGGCCACCTGCCGAACGCCCAGCACCTGGCGTCGGCGTACCAGGAGCACGCGAGCGCGAGCCGGGAGAACCTGGGCGGGCTGGGACGGGCGGTGCACGGGACGTCGCAGGGGCTGACCGGGGTGGCGCAGAACTACGCGGAGAACGAGCAGTACCTGGGCGGCACGATGGGCGGTGGCCGCTGATGGGCCGGCACGGTTCCTCGCACGGCGGCAGCTCCGGCGGCTCGCACGGTTCGTCCGGCGGCTCGCACACGCCGTCCACCCACACCCCGCCGCCGCAGCACGCGCCGGCCCCGGCTCCGGCCCCGTCGCACCCGCAGCAGCCGTCGCACCCGCAGCAGCCGGGCCACCCGGCGAACCCGACCCACCCGGCGAACCCGACCCACCCGACGAATCCGGCGCAGCCCGCGCACCCGGCCGATCCGGCGACCGGCGACGCGGGCGGCGACGCCCCCGCGGACCCGCGGACCGGCTGGTTCGGCGGGAAGCTGCAGGAGGCCGGGTCCGCGGCGGCCGGGAAGCTGGGGGAGCGGGCCGGCGACTGGGTCGGCGACAAGGTCTTCGGCCCGGCCGACCCCGAGGGCGGCGCGGAGTCCGGCGGCGCGGAGTCCGGCGGCGAGCAGTCCGGCGCCGAGGAGCCCGGTGGCGAGCAGTCCGGTGGCGAGGAGCCCGGCGGCGCGGCGGAGGGCGCCGCCGAGGGGATCGGCACCGGCGCCGCCCTGGGCCGGGCCGTCGGCGGGTTCGTCGGGACGGCGCCGATGCCGTACCCGGCCGGGACCGGCGGTCTCGGGCCGGTGGCCGACCCGCTGGGCGGCAGCGACGCCTACGCCTGGGCGCACGCCCAGGTGCAGCGGGAGATGGAGGCGCTGGCCCCCGCCGCGCACCCGGACCGGGACGGCCTCGGCGGGATGCTCGACGAGGCGGTCGAGTACGCGCTGGAGCAGTCCGGCCTGATCGAGATGCTGGAGAAGGTCACCGGCAACCTCGCGGAGCTGAACGCGGCGGCCGAGGAGTGGCAGGCCCAGGCGGCCGCGGTGCACTCGGTCGCGAGGGAGGTCCGCTCGGGCGCGGTGCCGCTCGCGGAGGACTGGGCGGGCAGCGCGAGCGACGCGTTCGGCGGCCACATGGGCGAGGTCGCGGACGCGCTCGACCAGACCGCGGACGGGATGCTGGAGACCGCGCGGATCATCAACTCGGCGGCGCAGGAGTGCGCGACGGCCGAGGGCATGGTCGTGCAGATCATCAGCGAGGCGATCGAGGCGCTGATCGTCTCGCTGGCCGCGGAGGCGGTGATCGCGGTGGTGACGGCGGGCATCGGCCTGATCGCGGATGCTCTGCTGACCGAGGCGGAGATTGCCGTCTTCGTCGCCCGGGTCGGCCGGGTCTCGACCCAACTGGCCGAGAAGCTGGAGGAGTTGCTTCAGGCACTGAAGCAGCTGGGCAGCGCGGTCAAGGCGGTCCGGAACATCGACACGGCGCGCAAGGCGCTGACCGAGCTGAAGAACGTCAAGACCGCCGTCCAGGGCCTGCGGGAGCTGGAGGAGGGCGAGGGCATGGCCGCGAAGGCGGCCAAGTTCGCCGACGGCCAGGTCACCGACCACGTCCGGTCGGCCTTCGACGACGCGATCGGCGCGGGCGACGACGGCGTCGAGCACGGCGACGGCACGGTGAAGGGCACCCTCAAGGCGGCCGGTCAGTCCGCCTGGGGAGCGGCCAAGGAGGGGCTGAAGAGCGACACCAACAAGGAGGCCGTGAAGCAGGAGCTGCTGCACGACCTCGGCCTGGCGAACGACCCGGCGCCGTACCGGGTGGACGAGTCGCGGATCGCCACCGCCTTCGGCTGATCCCGGGCCCCATGCCCCGACGGGCCGGCAGCCGGACCATCCGACCGCCGGCCCGTCCCGCCGTCCGGACGATCCGACCGCTGGCCCGTCCCGTCGTCCGGACAGCGCCCCGGCGGACCCCGGCGGCCTGCGAGAATGGGCCGCATGTCGACCAACCCCGCCGCCCCCGGCAGCACCGCCCTGGACCCGGCGATCGCCGCCCGCCTCAAGCGCACCCCGGACGGCCTGCTGCCCGCCGTCGCCCAGCAGTACGACACCGGCGAGGTGCTGATGCTCGGCTGGATGGACGACGAGGCGCTGCACCGCACGCTGACCACCGGCCGCTGCACGTACTGGAGCCGCAGCCGCAACGAGTACTGGGTGAAGGGCGACACCTCGGGGCACGTCCAGCACGTCAAGCAGGTTGCGCTGGACTGCGACGGCGACACCCTGCTGGTCAAGGTCGACCAGGTCGGCGCGGCCTGCCACACCGGTGACCGGACCTGCTTCGACGCCGACGTGCTGCCGCTCGCCCAGTAGCCTTTCCCCGACCAGCCCGCCCTCTCATCCGATCGGTGTCCCATGGAACTTGAGGCTTTCCGCACGCTCGCCGCCGACACCCGGGTCATCCCCGTCACCCGCAGGCTCCTCGCGGACGGCCTCACCCCGATCGGCGTGTACCGCAGCCTCGCCGCCGAGCGGCCCGGCACCTTCCTGCTGGAGTCCGCCGAGCAGGGCCGCAGCTGGGCCCGGTACTCCTTCGTCGGGGTGCGCTCCGGCGCGGTCCTGACGGTCGGTCAGGACGGCGGCGCCCGCTGGCTGGGCGAGCCGCCGGTCGGCATCCCCACCACCGGCGACCCGCTGGAGGTGCTGCGCGCCACGCTGACCGCGCTGCACACCCCCCGCCGCCCGGACGACGGCCTGCCGCCGCTCACCGGCGGCCTGGTCGGCTACCTCGGCTACGACGTGGTGCGCCGCCTGGAGAAGCTGCCGGACCTCACCCCGGACGACCTGAAGCTGCCCGAGCTGACGCTGCTGCTCGCCACCGACCTCGCCGTCCTCGACCACGTCGACGGCACCGTGCTGCTGATCGCCAACGCGGTCAACCACAACGACCTGGCCACCGGGGTCGACGAGGCGTACGCGGACGCCGTCGCCCGGCTCGACGCGATGGAGGCGGACCTGCGCCGCCCCGTCGACCCGGGCCTGGCCACGTACACCCCGACCGCCGTCGACGCGCACTCGCCGTTCGGCGGCGAGCCGTACCGCAAGGCCGTCGAGGTGGTGAAGGAGCGGATCCGGGCCGGCGAGGCGTTCCAGGTCGTCCCCTCGCAGCGCTTCGAGGCGCCCTGCCCGGCCTCCGCGCTCGACGTCTACCGGGTGCTGCGCACCACCAACCCCAGCCCGTACATGTACCTGTTCCGCTTCCCCGGGCCGGACGGCGGCGCGGCGGGCGGCTTCGACGTGGTCGGCTCCAGCCCGGAGGCGCTGGTCAAGGTGACCGGCGGCGAGGCGATGCTGCACCCGATCGCCGGCACCCGGCACCGCGGGGCGACCGCGCACGAGGACGCCGAGCTGGCGGCCGAACTGCTCGCCGACCCCAAGGAGCGGGCCGAGCACCTGATGCTGGTCGACCTGGGCCGCAACGACCTCGGACGGGTCTGCGCACCCGGCTCGGTCGAGGTGGTCGAGTTCATGACGGTCGAGCGCTACAGCCACGTCATGCACATCGTCTCCACCGTCACCGGCAAGGTCGCCGAAGGCCGCAGCGCCTTCGACGTGCTCACCGCGTGCTTCCCGGCCGGCACGCTCTCCGGCGCGCCCAAGCCGCGCGCCATGCAGATCATCGAAGAACTCGAACCCACCCGCCGCGGCCTCTACGGCGGCTGCGTCGGCTACCTCGACTTCGCCGGCGACTCCGACACCGCCATCGCCATCCGCACCGCCGTCATCCGCGACCGCACCGCCTATGTCCAGGCCGGTGCGGGCGTGGTCGCCGACTCCGACCCGCACTCCGAGGACACCGAGTGCCGCAACAAGGCCGCCGCCGTCCTCCGCGCCGTGGCCACCGCCAACACCCTGCACTGACCCCCGCCGACATCCGGCCGCAGACCCCCGCGCGCTGCCGGGCCGGAACGTTTGCCCGCTGCGCGGGGCGTGGGGCGGCTGTTCTCCTGCCCGGCTCCGCCGCCCCGCCGGAGGCGCTCTGCTGCCCGGCTCCGCGGAGGCGTTCGGGTGCCGGTGTCCGGGGGCCTTGGATGCCCGCTGCGCGGGGGCGTGGGGCGCTCGGCTCCGCCGCCCCGCCGGAGGCGTTCTCCGGCCCGGCCCCGCGGGTCCCCGGCCGGAGGCGTTCGGGTGCCGGTGTCCGGGGGCCTCGGATGCCCGCTGCGCGGAGGCGTGGGACGGCTGTTCTTCTGCTCGGCTCCGCCGCCCTGCCGGAGGCGTTCTCCGGCCCGGCCCCGCCGGTCCCCCCGCCGGAGGCGCTCTGCTGCTCGGCTTCGCGGGTCCCCGGCCGGAGGCGTTCGGGTGCCGGTGTCCGGGGGCCTCGGATGCCCGCTGCGCGGAGGCGTGGGACGGGTGTTCTCTGGCCCGGCTCCGCCGTCCCGCCGGAGGCGTTCTCCGGCCCGGCCCCGCCGGAGGCGTTCTGCTGCTCGGCTTCGCGGGTCTCCCGCCGGAGGCGTTCGGGTGCCGGTGTCCGGGGCCTTGGATGCCCGCTGCGCGGGGCGGGTGTTCTCCTCTTTCCTGTCCGGCCTCCGCAGGTCCCCCTGCCGGAGGCGTTCGGGTGCTGGTGCCCGGGGGTGGCGGAGGGGCGGTGGGTGGGGCGGGTGTTCGGTCGGGGACACTGGGGGGGTGAGTGAGACCTCCGCTGTTCCGAAGTCCCGGCGCACGCTCGGGACGATGCTGTTGCTGACCGCGCTGGGGGCCGGGCTGGTGCTGACCTCGATGGGGCGGACCTGGGCGGAGGGGGTGGCGCCCGGGATGGGGGGCGGGCGGGTCGCGGTGAGTGCGACCGGGAGCCGGCTGACGGCGCTGCCGACGGGGATGGCGCTGGTGGCGATGGCGGCGGCGGTCGCCGTGTTCGCGGTGCGCGGCCGGGCCCGGGTACTGGTGGGCGGGCTGACGGTGCTGGCGGGTGCGGGCGCGGTCGTCGGCGCCCTGGTCGGGTGGACCGACACGGCCGGGCTGCACGCCGTCGCGGCCGGTCAGCTCGCCCTGAGCAGCGGCCGCGCCGAGGAGATCACCCGGACGGCGTGGCCGTGGGTCGCGCTGGCCGGCGGCCTGCTGCTGGCGGCGGCCGGCGCGCTGACGGTGCGTTTCGGCGCGGGCTGGCCGGCCATGGGGTCGCGGTACGAGGCGCCGACCCGGCGGGCGACGCCGGGCAGCGGTCCGGCGGACCTGTGGAAGGCGCTGGACCGGGGCGAGGACCCGACCGGCTGACTGTGGGCGGGGCCACGGCCGCCCCGGCTTGGGGGTGCCGTGTTCGGCCCGGCACAATGGAGGGGTCAACCCGTCGAGCGCCGCCCAGGACCGCCCGAGCGGGCCCCGGAGAAACAAGGAGCACCAAAAAGATGGCTGCAGCAGCGCACGGCCACACCCCCGCCGCGTGGACCGGAGTGGTCATTGCCTTCGTCGGCTTCTGCGTGTCCGGCGTCGCCATGATCATCCCGAACGTGGTGCTGGTGATCGCGGGTTTCGCCGTGGTCCTGATCGGTGGCGTGGTCGGCAAGGCGATGTCGATGGCGGGCATGGGCAAGCAGCCCAGCAAGAACTTCGCCCCGCTGCCCGCCGAGGAGCGCAGCGCGGTCACCGCGGGCTGACCGGGCGGATCGACGAGGACGGCGGGCCGCGGCCCGCCGTTCGGCGTTTCCGGACGAACCGGCGGCGGTATGGTCCCGTCCCGGCCGGACCCGGGGCACAATCGTGCCCGTGAACGCTCCCGCCGCCCCCCAGCCGGTCCCGCCCCGCCCCGCCGGGCCCCCGGACTCGACCGGGCTCACGGACTCGACCGGGCCCAAGGCCCCGACCAGCCCCGCGGGCCCCGCCGCCGCGCTGCGCCGCCTGGTCCGCCCGCTGGCCGCGCTGGCGGCGGTCGCGCTGCCCGCGGCGTTCGTCGCGGCGGTGGACCCGAACACGCCCGGCCACTACCCGGTCTGCCCGCTGCTGCGGGCGACGGGCTGGTGGTGCCCGGGCTGCGGGGGGCTGCGCTGCGTGCACGCGCTGACGCACGGCGAGCTGCTGACGGCCGCGCACGACAACCTGCTGGTGACGCTGGCGGCGTTCGCCGCGCTGGCGCTGTGGGCCCGCTGGGCGGTCCTGGCGGCGCGCGGGCGGCCCGCGCCGGGGTGGCGGATCACCGGCCGGCAGGCGGCGGTGCTGGTCACGGTGCTGGTGGTGTTCGCGGTGGTGCGCAACCTGCCGGTGGGCGCGCTGCTGGCGCCGCCGGCGGTCTGAGCGCGCGCCGGGCGGTCCGCTGGGCGAGACGCGCGCCGGACGGATGCGGAACGCGCCCCCCGCTCCCGATACCATCGAGGTGCCGGGCCGGTTCGGTCCGCCCGGCGCACCAACGCAGCAGGCCGCACCCGCGGAACGACCTGCGGAACACGATGGGGGCGCACGCGTGACTGTGCTCGACGAGATCATCGACGGGGTCCGGGAGGACCTCGCCGAGCGACAGGCCCGGGTCTCCCTGGACGAGCTCAAGGAGCTCGCCGCGAAGGCGCCCGAGGCGAAGGACGGCGTGGCCGCGCTGCGCGGCGACGGCGTCCGGGTGATCTGCGAGGTCAAGCGCTCCAGCCCGTCCAAGGGCGCGCTGGCGGCGATCGCCGACCCGGCCGCGCTGGCGGTCGACTACGCGGCCGGCGGCGCCGCCGCGATCAGCGTGCTCACCGAGCAGCGCCGCTTCGGCGGCTCGCTGGCGGACCTGGACGCGGTCCGCGCGGCGGTCGACACCCCGGTCCTGCGCAAGGACTTCATCGTCACCGCGTACCAGCTCTGGGAGGCCCGCGCGCACGGCGCGGACCTGGCGCTGCTGATCGTGGCCGCGCTGGAGCAGCCGGCCCTGGTCTCGCTGATCGAGCGGGCCGAGTCGATCGGGCTGACCCCGCTGGTCGAGGTGCACGACGAGGAGGAGATCGCCCGCGCGGTGGACGCCGGCGCGCGGATCATCGGCGTCAACGCCCGCAACCTGAAGACCCTGGAGGTCGACCGGAACACCTTCGGCAACGTGGTGGACGCCATCCCGGCGCACGTCGTGAAGGTCGCCGAGTCGGGGGTGCGCGGGCCGCACGACCTGATCACCTACGCCAACCAGGGCGCCGACGCGGTGCTGGTCGGCGAGTCCCTGGTGACCGGCCGGGACCCGCGGGCCGCGGTCGCCGACCTGGTCGCCGCCGGGGCGCACCCGGCGCTGCGCAACAACGGGCGGGGCTGACCCCCGCCATGACGATCGCCGCCCGCCTCGCCCCCGGCTGCCGCCCGCGCGGCTGCCGCGCGCCCGCCCGCCGGGTGCTGGGGCGGCGGGTGCGCTACGTGATCGGCTGCGAGCCCGGACAGGTCCCCGGACGTCGATGGCACGGAACCCGCGGCTGAACCACGCCGCCCGTTCCACCTTTCCTGCCGTCACCTTCCAGACAGAGGACGAGTCATGTCCGAGCTCCACCTTCCGGGTACCCAAGTCCCGGACACTCGCGGCTACTTCGGCGCCTACGGCGGCCGCTTCATCCCGGAGGCGCTGGTCGCCGCGGTCGAGCAGGTCGCCGAGGAGTACGAGAAGGCGAAGGCCGACCCGGCGTTCGCCGCCGAACTGGACGCCCTGCTCAAGGACTACACCGGCCGGCCCAGCGCGCTCACCGACGTCCACCGGTTCTCCGCGGAGGCCGGCGGGGCGCGGGTCCTGCTCAAGCGCGAGGACCTGAACCACACCGGCTCGCACAAGATCAACAACGTGCTGGGCCAGGCGCTGCTGACCCGCCGGATGGGCAAGACCCGGATCATCGCCGAGACCGGCGCCGGCCAGCACGGCGTGGCCACCGCCACCGCCTGCGCGCTGTTCGGCTTCGACTGCACCATCTACATGGGCGAGGTCGACACCCAGCGGCAGGCGCTGAACGTGGCCCGGATGCGGATGCTGGGCGCCGAGGTGATCCCGGTGAAGTCCGGCAGCCGCACTCTGAAGGACGCCATCAACGAGGCGTTCCGGGACTGGGTCGCCAACGTCGACTCCACCCACTACCTGTTCGGCACCGTCGCGGGCCCGCACCCGTTCCCGATGATGGTCCGCGACTTCCACCGGGTGATCGGCGTCGAGGCCCGGCAGCAGGTGCTGGACCGCACCGGGCGGCTCCCGGACGCGGTGGTCGCCTGCGTCGGCGGCGGCTCCAACGCGATGGGCATCTTCCACGAGTTCATCCCGGACGAGGGCGTCCGCCTGATCGGCTGCGAGGCGGCCGGCGAGGGCGCCGAGACCCCGAAGCACGCCGCCACCCTGACCAAGGGCGACCCGGGCGTGCTGCACGGCTCGCGCACCTACGTGCTGCAGGACGAGGACGGCCAGACCATCGAGTCGCACTCGATCTCGGCCGGCCTGGACTACCCGGGCGTCGGCCCGGAGCACGCCTGGCTGAAGGACACCGGACGGGCCGAGTACCGCCCGGTCACCGATGCCCAGGCGATGGCGGCGCTGCGGCTGCTGTCCCGCACCGAGGGCATCATCCCGGCCATCGAGTCCGCGCACGCGCTGGCCGGTGCGCTCGAACTCGGCCGCGAGCTGGGCCCGGAGGCGACGATCCTGGTGTCGCTGTCGGGCCGCGGCGACAAGGACATGCACACCGCCGCCGAGTACTTCGGCCTCTACGACGCCGAGGGGACCAACTGACATGGCCGACACCAAGCTCACCACCGCCCTGCGCGCCGCGAAGGCCGAGGGCCGGGCGGCCCTGATCGGCTACCTCCCGGCCGGCTTCCCGACCGTGGACGGCGGCATCGCCGCGATCGACGCCCTGATCGAGGGCGGCTGCGACGTCGTCGAGATCGGCCTGCCGCACTCCGACCCGGTGCTGGACGGCCCGGTCATCCAGACCGCGGACGACATCGCGCTGCGCGGCGGCGTGAAGATCAAGGACGTGCTGCGCACCGTCGCCGAGGTCGCGGCCGCCCACCCGGCCGTCCCGGTCCTGGTGATGACGTACTGGAACCCGGTCGACCGCTACGGCACCGCCCGGTTCGCCGCCGACCTGGCGGCGGCCGGGGGAGCGGGCTGCATCCTGCCCGACCTGCCGGTCGAGGAGTCCGCGGAGTGGCGCAAGGCCGCCGCCGAACTCGGCCTGGACACCGTGTTCGTGGTCGCGCCGTCCTCCAAGGACCCGCGGCTGGCCGAGGTCACCGCGGCCGGCTCCGGCTTCGTGTACGCGGCCGCCGTCATGGGCGTCACCGGCACCCGGGCCGCCGTCGGCGACCTCGCCGAGGACCTGGTCGCCCGCACCCGGGCCACCACCGACCTGCCGGTCTGCGTCGGCCTCGGCGTCTCGAACGCCGACCAGGCCGCCCAGGTGGCGTCCTTCGCGGACGGCGTGATCGTCGGCTCCGCGTTCGTCCAGCGCCTGCTGGACGCCGGCACCCCGGAGGCGGGCACCGCCGCCGTCCGGGCGCTCGCCGCCGACCTGGCCGAGGGCGTCCGCCGGAAGTAGCGCACCCTTGCCCGAACGGGGCCCCGACCGTGCACCGGTCGGGGCCCCGTTCGGCGTTCTCCCGCACCGCCGGACGGCTGCTCACCGGTACGGGTGAAATCCCGGGCGCCGGGCCACCCGTGGCGGTCCGCCCCCGTTGACCGGGAGGGCGGTTCGTCGGCGGAAGGAGAGCCGGATGGTGCGGGTGCAGCGGTCGGTGCTGGCGCGGGCCGCCGCGGCCGGGCTGGCGCTCGGCGTGGCGTTCGCCGGAAGCTCCGGGGTGGAGCGGGAGTTGGCCAGGCGCGGGGCGGAGCGGGCCCAGCGGGAGGCGGTGGTGTGCGCCCGACCGCCGTCCTGGGAACAGCCGGTGCCGCGCTGCGGGCCGCCCGGACGATGATCCGAAGAGTCGGACATGTGACCGCACAACGTCCCCCATAAGGCTTAACTCCCCAATGCGGAGGAACCACCCGACCTCCCCTACGGTTCATCAGGCAGCGAACGTCCGGAACACGCCCGAGGGGGATCTGATGGCCAGTCAGCACGCCGACCGCGGCCGGGTGAACGGCCTGCGGCGGGTGTGGGACGGCCCGGCCGCCGAGTGGATCGGGCTGGCGGTCCGGCTGGGCCTGGCCGTGGTGTGGGGCTGGGCGGGCCTGGCGAAGGTCTCCGACCCGGCCGAGGCGGCCCAGGCCGTGCGGGCCTACGAGATCCTGCCCGAGTCGCTGGTGAAGCCGGTCGGCTGGGGCCTGCCGTTCCTCGAACTGGCGCTGGCCGTCCTGCTGGTGCTGGGCCTGGGCGTGCGGATCGTGGCGGTGGTCTCCGCCGTGCTGCTGCTGGTCTTCATCGCCGGCATCTCCTCCGCCTGGGCGCGCGGCATCTCGATCGACTGCGGCTGCTTCGGCGGCGGCGGCGCGGTGGACGAGTCGAAGACCGAGTACCTGCAGGAGATCCTGCGCGACTCCGGCTTCCTGCTGCTGTCGGCGTGGCTGGTGCTGCGCCCCCGCACCAAGCTCTCGCTGGACGCCTGGCTGGCCGCCTGACCCGCCAACTCCCCTTCCAGCGGCGCCGTTCCGACCGGCGCCGCCCCGACCAGAGCCGCCCCCGGACCGGCCCGAGCACCGATGAGCGACGAGACATGAGCGACAAGAACCGAGAAGGCAAGCGCAACGCCCGCGAGCGGATGCAGGAGGTCCGGGCCGCCGAGGAGGCCAAGGCCCGGCGGAACAAGAAGCTGGTGGTCGGCGGCGTGGTGGTGGTCGTGATCGCGGCGGCCGTGGGCATCGGCGTGGCGGTGCAGAACCAGCGCTCCAAGCCGGAGACCCCGACGGCCGCCCCGGCGGGCACGATCGGCGACAAGAACCTGGTCGTCCCGGTCGGCGGCTCCGACGCCCCGGCCACGCTGACGGTCTACGAGGACCCGCGCTGCCCGGCCTGCGGCAGCTTCGAGCGGAGCTTCTCGCCGACGGTCGACCAGTTGGAGGACGCCGGCAAGATCTACGTCAACTACCACCTGGTCTCGTTCATCGACCGCTCGCTCGGCGGCAGCGGCTCCAAGTACGGGGCGAACGCGCTGGCCTGCGCACAGGACGCCGGGCACTTCCGCGACTACCACGACGTGCTGTACCGCAACCAGCCCGACGAGACCGAGGACACCTTCGGCACCAAGCAGACCCTGATCGACCTGGCCAAGCAGGTCCCGGGCCTGGACACGCCGGCCTTCCAGTCCTGCGTGAAGGACAACAAGTTCTCCGGCTGGGTCTCCGCCGTCCAGCAGGACTTCGACAAGTCCAGCTACAAGTCGACCCCGACGGTGCTGCTCAACGGCCAGCCGGTGTACCCGAAGAAGGGCGAGGAGCAGATCACCCCGGAGAACCTGGTGAAGTGGGTCGACGAGGCCAACCAGGGCAAGAAGCTCGGCACCCCCGGCTCGCACGGCCAGAGCCCGGCGCCGTCCTCGACCGCCGGCGAGTCGAACACCCCGCCGTCCCCCTGACACCCGCCGGGAGGAGTGACGCTACCGTGACCCGCTCCGGTGCCGGTGCGGCGGGCGGGACACGGTAGCGTCGGGCTTGCCATGGAACTCGCATACATCCCGAGCCCGTCGCGGGGCGTCCTCGACCTGGGGCCGATCCCGCTGCGCGCCTACGCCTTCTGCATCATCATCGGTGTCGTCGTGGCCGTGTGGCTCGGCAGCAAGCGCTGGGTCGCCCGCGGCGGCGGCAAGCACACCGTCGGCGACATCGCGGTCTGGGCGGTGCCGTTCGGCCTGGTCGGCGGCCGGCTCTACCACGTCATCACCGACAACCAGCTGTACTTCGGCGAGGGCAAGCACCCGATCGACGCGCTGAAGATCTGGCAGGGCGGCCTCGGCATCTGGGGCGCGATCGCCTTCGGCGCGGTCGGAGCCTGGATCGGCGCCCGCCGCCGCGGCGTCCCGCTGCCCGCCTACGCCGACGCGATCGCCCCCGGCATCGCGCTGGCCCAGGCCTGCGGCCGCTGGGGCAACTGGTTCAACCAGGAGCTGTACGGCCGCCCGACCACGCTGCCGTGGGGCCTGGAGATCGACAAGACCCTGCCGAACGGCGAGGTGATCAAGGGCGTCTTCCACCCGACCTTCCTGTACGAGTCGCTCTGGTGCGTGCTGGTCGCCGTCCTGGTGATCTGGGCCGACAAGCGCTTCACCCTCGGCCACGGCCGGGCGTTCTGGCTGTACGTCGCCGCCTACACGGTGGGCCGGTTCTGGACCGAGTGGCTGCGGATCGACGAGGCGCACCGCTTCTTCGGCCTCCGCCTGAACGACTGGACCGCGATCCTGGTCTTCGTCGGCGCGATCGTCGCCTTCGTCCTCACCGGCAGGCTCCGCCCCGGCCGGGAGGACCCGGACGCGATCGACCCGCAGGCCACCAAGGAGCGCGCCGAGGCCGCCGCCGCGGCGTCCGCCGAGCCCGCAGAGTCCGCCGAGCCCGCGGACGTTCCCGCAGAGGAGCCCGCAGAGACCTCCGTCGAGGCCGCGCAGAGCACCCCGAAGGACGTCGAGAAGCCGTCCTGAGCACCTGAGCAAGCGAGTCGCCCACCGCTGGGGCCGTTCCCGTCGATCCGGTCGGGGGCGGCCCCAACTGCCTTTGGGCAGGCTTACTTTGCTGGAACGCCGCAGGTGGAACGGCTAGGTTCGAAGGGCACCGGTCCACCCGAGCCCGGCCGACGCGCGGCCAGGGGGATCCGCCGTGCCCGGAAGGGGAGCCGCCGCATGAGCACCGTCACCACCGATCAGCCCACCGAGAGCCCGCAGGCCCGGATACCCGACGCCGACCACCACCGGGACGTCAACGGCGGCTGGCTGCGCCCGGCCGTGTTCGGCGCGATGGACGGCCTGGTGTCGAACTTCGCGCTGATGACCGGCGTGGTCGGCGGCGCGGCCGCCCCGGGCACCGTGGTGCTGACCGGTCTGGCCGGCCTGGCGGCGGGTGCCTTCTCGATGGCGGCCGGCGAGTACACCTCGGTGGCCTCCCAGCGCGAGCTGGTCGAGGCCGAGCTGGAGGCCGAGCGGCTGGAGCTGCGGCGCAACCCGCAGGGCGAGCTGGCCGAGCTGGCCCAGCTGTACGTGGCCAAGGGCGTCGACCCGGAGCTGGCCCGCGAGGTGGCCCGCCAGCTGTCCGCCGACCCGGAGACCACGCTGGCCGTGCACGCCCGCGAGGAGCTGGGCGTCGACCCGGACGACCTGCCCTCGCCGCTGGTCGCCGCCGCCTCCTCGTTCGGCTGCTTCGCGCTCGGCGCGCTGCTGCCGGTGCTGCCCTACCTGCTGGGCGCCACCGCGATCTGGCCGGCCGCGCTGCTGGCGGTGCTCGGCCTGTTCGCCTGCGGCGCCGTGGTGGCCCGGGTGACCGCCCGCAGCTGGTGGTACAGCGGGCTGCGGCAGCTGGTGCTGGGCGCCTCCGCGGCCGGCGTGACCTACCTGCTGGGCCGGCTGATCGGCGGGGCGGTCGGCTGACCGGCCACCCGGACGGGCCTGTACGAAAACCCATAACACTGCATGGTTATGCTGCGGAGCGAGTGATGTTCCGCACAGCGCCCAGTGGGGCCGCCTTGCCCTGGTCTCGACATCCGGTCACCGACCCGCACATTCCCACTCCGGGCCGACGGTCCACCGAGGAATCGCAGGTCGACGCCGCCGGACAAGTGCGACGGGAGCGTTTCGCCCCTGTTTCGCCCGCTCGGGCGAAGGGCACACTGGTGGGGACGCGCGACGCTGCGCCTCCCCCCATCCGCCCCGTGACCTGCGGATTATGTCCGGGATGTGGACGACGAATCCCACTTCCCGGCTTGTTGGGCATCATGTAACCTGCACGAAATCGCATCAGGGCCAACGTCGTCCCTTTGCATAGAGCAACTGTTTACGACGACGGGAGAGCCGATGCTGTCCGCATCCACGCCCTCCGGCCACGAGAACGCGAAGGCCGCCGGCCCGTACGCGCTCGTTCCGGACGCGCGCCCCCAGGCCCAGGGTCTGTACGACCCGCGCAACGAGCACGACGCCTGCGGCGTCGGCTTCGTGGCCACGCTGACCGGCATCGCCGACCACAAGATCGTCGAGCAGGCGCTGACCGTGCTGCGCAACCTGGAGCACCGCGGCGCCACCGGCGCCGAGCCGGACTCCGGCGACGGCGCGGGCATCCTGACCCAGGTCCCGGACGCCTTCCTGCGCGCCAAGGTCGACTTCGAGCTCCCCGCCGCCGGCGGCTACGCCGTCGGCATCGCCTTCCTCCCCGAGGACGACGCGGCCGCCGCGGCCGCCGCCACCCGGATCGAGGTCATCGCGGCCGAGGAGGACCTGACCGTCCTCGGCTGGCGCGACGTCCCCGTCACCCCCGACCTGCTGGGCGCCACCGCCCGCTCCGCCATGCCGCGCTTCCGGCAGCTGTTCGTCACGCACGCGGAGCGCACCGGCATCGAGCTGGACCGGGTCGCCTTCGTGCTGCGCAAGCGCGCCGAGCGGGAGGCCGGAGTGTACTTCCCCTCGCTCTCCGCCCGCACCCTGGTCTACAAGGGCATGCTGACCACCGGCCAGCTGGAGCCCTTCTTCCCCGACCTGTCGGACCGGCTCTACGCCTCCGCGATCGGCCTGGTGCACTCGCGCTTCTCCACCAACACCTTCCCGTCCTGGCCGCTCGCCCACCCGTACCGCTTCGTCGCGCACAACGGCGAGATCAACACGGTCAAGGGAAACCGGAACTGGATGACCGCCCGGGAGTCCCAGCTCGCCACCGACCTGATCCCCGGCGACCTGGACCGGATCTTCCCGGTCTGCACCCCGGACCACTCCGACTCGGCGTCCTTCGACGAGGTGCTGGAACTGCTCCACCTCGGCGGCCGCTCGCTGCCGCACGCGGTGCTGATGATGATCCCGGAGGCGTGGGAGAACCACGCCACCATGGACCCGGCCCGCCGCGCGTTCTACCAGTACCACTCCAACCTGATGGAGCCCTGGGACGGCCCGGCCTGCGTCACCTTCACCGACGGCACCCGGATCGGCGCCGTCCTGGACCGCAACGGCCTGCGCCCGGCCCGGTACTGGATCACCGAGGACGGCCTGGTCGTGCTCTCCTCCGAGGTCGGCGTGCTCGACATCGACCAGGAGAAGGTCACCCGCAAGGGCCGCCTGCAGCCCGGCCGGATGTTCCTGATCGACACCGCCGAGCACCGGATCGTCGAGGACGAGGAGATCAAGTCCGCCCTCGCCGCCGAGCACCCCTACGAGGAGTGGGTCGCCGCCGGGCAGATCCAGCTCGCCAAGCTCCCCGAGCGCGAGCACATCGCCCACACCCACGCCTCGGTGACGCGCCGTCAGCAGACCTTCGGCTACACCGAGGAGGAGCTGCGGGTCATCCTCGCGCCGATGGCGAAGACCGGCGGCGAGGCGCTCGGCTCGATGGGCACCGACTCGCCGATCGCCGCGCTCAGCGAGAAGCCGCGCCTGCTGTTCGACTACTTCACCCAGCTGTTCGCCCAGGTCACCAACCCGCCGCTGGACGCGATCCGCGAAGAGCTGGTCACCTCGCTGCACAGCAACCTCGGCCCCGAGGGCAACCTGCTGGACGCCACCCCGGCGCACTGCCGCTCGGTCGGCATCACCTTCCCGGTGATCGACAACGACGAGCTGGCCAAGCTCGTCCACATCAACGCCGACGGCGACCAGTCCGGCCTGAAGGCCGTCACGCTCTCCGGCCTGTACAAGGTCGCGGCCGGCGGCGCGGGCCTGGCCGCCCGGCTCGCCGAGATCGCCGCCGAGGCCGACGCCGCGATCGCCGACGGCGCCCGCATCGTCGTCCTCTCCGACCGGCACTCGGACGCCGAGCACGCGCCGATCCCGTCGCTGCTGCTCACCTCGGCGGTCCACCACCACCTGATCCGCACCAAGCAGCGCACCCAGGTGTCGCTGCTGGTCGAGGCCGGCGACGTCCGCGAGGTGCACCACGTCGCGCTGCTGGTCGGCTACGGCGCCGGCGCGGTCAACCCGTACCTGGCCATGGAGACGGTCGAGGACCTGGTCGCCCAGGGCGTGTTCGTGTCGGGCATCGAGCCCGAGAAGGCGATCAAGAACCTGATCAAGGCGCTCGGCAAGGGCGTCCTGAAGGTGATGTCCAAGATGGGCATCTCCACCGTCGCCTCCTACCGCGGCGCGCAGGTCTTCGAGGCCATCGGCCTCTCCCAGGAGCTGGTGGACGCCTACTTCGCCGGCACCACCACCAAGCTCGGCGGCATCGGCCTGGACGAGATCGCCAAGGAGACCGCCGCCCGCCACGCCAAGGCCTACCCGGCCTCCGGCATCCCCGCCGCGCACCGCGCGCTGGAGATCGGCGGCGAGTACCAGTGGCGCCGCGAGGGCGAGCCGCACCTGTTCGACCCGGAGACCGTGTTCCGCCTCCAGCACTCCACCCGCACCAAGCGCTACGACGTCTTCAAGCAGTACACGGACCGGGTGAACGCCCAGTCCGAGCGCCTGATGACGCTGCGCGGCCTGTTCCAGCTGGACGCCCTCGGCCGGACCCCGATCCCGATCGAGGAGGTCGAGCCGGTCTCCGAGATCGTCAAGCGGTTCTCCACCGGCGCGATGTCCTACGGCTCCATCTCGATGGAGGCGCACGAGACCCTCGCGATCGCGATGAACCGGCTCGGCGCCAAGTCGAACACCGGCGAGGGCGGCGAGGACCCGGAGCGCCTGTACGACCCCGAGCGCCGCTCGGCGATCAAGCAGGTCGCCTCCGGCCGGTTCGGCGTCACCTCCGAGTACCTGGTCAACGCCGACGACATCCAGATCAAGATGGCCCAGGGCGCCAAGCCCGGCGAGGGCGGCCAGCTGCCCGGCCACAAGGTCTACCCGTGGGTGGCGAAGACCCGGCACTCGACCCCGGGCGTCGGCCTGATCTCCCCGCCGCCGCACCACGACATCTACTCCATCGAGGACCTGGCCCAGCTGATCCACGACCTCAAGAACGCCAACCCGCAGGCCCGCGTCCACGTGAAGCTGGTCTCCGAGGTCGGCGTCGGCACGGTCGCGGCCGGCGTCTCCAAGGCGCACGCGGACGTGGTGCTGATCTCCGGCCACGACGGCGGCACCGGCGCCTCCCCGCTCACCTCGCTCAAGCACGCGGGCGGCCCCTGGGAGCTCGGCCTTGCCGAGACCCAGCAGACCCTGCTGCTCAACGGCCTGCGCGACCGCATCGTGGTGCAGACCGACGGCCAGCTGAAGACCGGCCGCGACGTGGTCATCGCCGCCCTGCTGGGCGCCGAGGAGTTCGGCTTCGCGACCGCCCCGCTGGTGGTCTCCGGCTGCATCATGATGCGGGTCTGCCACCTGGACACCTGCCCGGTCGGCGTCGCCACCCAGAACCCGGTGCTGCGCGAGCGCTTCACCGGCAAGCCCGAATTCGTGGTCAACTTCTTCGAGTTCATCGCCGAGGAGGTCCGCGAGATCCTCGCCGGGCTGGGCTTCCGCTCGATCGAGGAGGCCGTCGGCCACGCCGAGCACATCGACGCCCAGGCCGCCGTCGACCACTGGAAGGCCGCCGGACTCGACCTGGCCCCGCTGTTCCACGTCCCCGAGCTGCCCGAGGGCGCGGCCCTGCACCGCACCACCGAGCAGGACCACGCCCTCGACAAGGCCCTCGACAACCAGCTGATCGAGCTGGCCGAGGACGCCCTGGAGCGCGGCGAGGCGGTCCGCATCCAGCTGCCGATCCGCAACGTCAACCGCACCGTCGGCACCATGCTCGGCCACGAGGTCACCAAGCGGTACCGCGGCGCGGGCCTGCCCGAGGGCACCATCGACGTCACCTTCACCGGCTCGGCCGGCCAGTCCTTCGGCGCCTTCGTGCCCAGCGGCGTGACGCTGCGCCTGGAGGGCGACGCCAACGACTACGTCGGCAAGGGCCTGTCCGGCGGCGTGATCGTGGTCCGTCCCGCCCGGGACGCCGCCGCGATCGGCGCCGACGCGCAGAACCACGTGATCGCCGGCAACACCATCGGCTACGGCGCCACCTCGGGCCGCATCCACCTGCGCGGCAAGGCCGGCGAGCGGTTCGCGGTCCGCAACTCCGGCGCCACCCTGGTGGTGGAGGGCGTGGGCGACCACGGCCTGGAGTACATGACCGGCGGCCGGGTGCTGATCCTCGGCGAGACCGGCCGCAACCTGGCGGCGGGCATGTCCGGCGGCATCGCCTACGTGCTCGACCTCCGCCCGGCCAACGTCAACAGCGGCATGGTGGGCATCGAGGCCCCGAGCGCCGACGACCGCGAGTGGCTGCGCGAGACCGTCCAGCAGCACTACGAGGAGACCGGCTCCACCGTCGCCGCCGAGCTCCTGGCGGACTGGGGCAGCGGCGTCTCCCGCTTCTCCAAGATCATGCCGACCGACTACAAGGCCGTGCTCGCCGCCAAGGACGCTGCCGAGCGCGACGGCCTCTCCGAGGCCGACACCACTCGCAAGATGATGGAGGCGGCACATGGCTGACCCCAAGGGCTTCCTGACCACGCCCAAGCAGCTCGCGGAGCGCCGTCCGGTGGACGTCCGGCTCCGGGACTGGAACGAGGTCTACGTCGAGCGCAGCCTCCTTCCGATCATCAGCAAGCAGGCCGGCCGCTGCATGGACTGCGGCATCCCGTTCTGCCACAACGGCTGCCCGCTCGGGAACCTGATCCCCGAGTGGAACGACCTCGCCTACCGGGACGACTGGACCGGCGCGATCGAGCGGCTGCACGCCACCAACAACTTCCCGGAGTTCACCGGCCGTCTGTGCCCGGCCCCGTGCGAGTCGGCGTGCGTCCTCGGCATCAACCAGGACGCGGTGACCATCAAGAACGTCGAGGTCACCATCATCGACAAGGCCTGGGACCGCGGCGGGGTCACCCCGCAGGTCCCGGAGCGGCTGTCCGGCAAGACCGTCGCCGTGGTCGGCTCCGGCCCGGCTGGCCTGGCCGCCGCCCAGCAGCTCACCCGGGCCGGCCACACCGTGGTGGTGTACGAGCGCGCCGACCGGATCGGCGGCCTGCTGCGCTACGGCATCCCCGAGTTCAAGATGGAGAAGCGCCACATCAACCGCCGCATCGAGCAGATGCGCGCGGAGGGCACCCGGTTCCGCACCGGCGTCGAGGCCGGCGTCGACATCACCGGCCAGGACCTGCGCGCGCGCTTCGACGCGGTCGTGATCGCGGCCGGCGCCACCACCGCCCGCGACCTCCCGGTCCCCGGGCGGGAGTTGAACGGCGTCCACCAGGCGATGGAGTACCTGCCGCTGGCCAACAAGGTCCAGGAGGGCGACTACGTCGACTCCCCGATCTCGGCCAAGGGCAAGCACGTGGTCGTCATCGGCGGTGGCGACACCGGCGCGGACTGCGTCGGCACCGCGCACCGCCAGGGCGCGCTGTCGGTCACCCAGCTGGAGATCATGCCGCGGCCCTCCGAGGAGCGCCCGGCGGGCCAGCCCTGGCCGACCATGCCGATGACCTACAAGGTCACCTCCGCGCACGAGGAGGGCGGCGAGCGGGTGTACTCCGTCTCCACCACCCACTTCGCGGGCGACGAGGACGGCAACGTCCAGGAACTGCACCTGGTCGAGGTCGAGTTCAAGGACGGCAAGTTCGAGCCGGTCCCCGGCAGCGAGCGGTCGATCCCGGCCCAGCTGGTCACCCTCGCCATGGGCTTCACCGGCACCGACGTCAAGAACGGCCTGGTCGAGCAGCTGGGCGTCGAGCTCGACGCCCGCGGCAACGTCGGCCGGGACGGCAAGTTCGGCACCAACGTCGACGGGGTGTACGTTTGCGGTGACGCCGGTCGCGGTCAGTCGCTGATCGTCTGGGCGATCGCGGAGGGCCGCTCGGCCGCCGCGGCGGTCGACAAGTACCTGGGTGGCAAGACCCCGCTCCCCGCCCCGATCAAGCCGACCGACCGTCCCCTGGTGGTCTGACCGACCACCGCCCCCAGAACGCCCGGGCCCCCCGCACGGGGGCCACGGCCGACAGACACCGACCCGCCAGAGCCGCCGGGACCGGTTATTACGACGCCTGCCCATTCCCCGACCAGGTAAGGGCAGGCGTCGCTGTCGTTCCCGGGCCGCACTGCCGGACGTGCTCCCGGCGCTGTCCTGACCGGCGGCGAAACCCGGGCGACCACAACGGCTTGGCCAAATACCGGAAGGCCCTCGCGGAGTGTCGCCGCGCAGTGGCAGACTGCATCCCACGGGATTCCGACGGTCGCTCCGGGGCGGAGGTTTGCATGACTGGCCTGCAGACGGGCAGCGGTGCGACCGCGCGTCGCATCCAGCTGGGTGCCCAACTGCGCCGCCTGCGCGAGTCCCGGGGCGTGACCAGGGAGGACGCGGGCTACTCGATCCGGGCCTCGGAGTCCAAGATCAGCCGGATGGAGCTCGGCCGGGTCGGCTTCAAGCAGCGCGACGTCGCGGACCTGCTGACGCTGTACGGGGTGGAGGACGAGGAGTCCCGGGCCGCCCTGCTCGGCCTGGTCGGCGAGACCAACACCCCGGCCTGGTGGCACGGTTACGGGGACGTCATCCCCGGCTGGTTCCAGACGTACCTCAACCTGGAGGACGCGGCGAACCTGGTCCGCAGCTACGAGGTGCAGTTCGTCCCGGGCCTGCTGCAGACCCCGGAGTACGTGCACGCCGTGATGCGGGCCGGCAGCCCCGCCGCGCCCGAGGAGGAGATCGAGCGCCGCGCCGCCGTCCGGCTGCGCCGCCAGCAGCGCTACCTGGCGGCCGACACCACGGCCCGGCTGGAGCTGATCGTGGACGAGACGGCGCTGCGCCGCCCGTGCGGCGGCGAGGGGGTGATGCGCGCCCAGCTGGAGCGGCTGGCCGAGCTCTCGCTGCGGGAGACCATCAGCCTGCGGGTGCTGCCGCTCGGGATGGGCGCGCTGGCGGCCGACAGCGGGGCGTTCACGCTGCTCTGCTTCCCCGAGCCGGACCTCGCGGACGTGGTCTACGTCGAGCAGTTCACCACCGCGCTGTACCTGGACAAGCCGGCCGAGGTGGAGGAGTACGCCGCGGCGCTGGACCGGGTCGCGGCGGCCGCGCTGTCCGAGGACGGAACCAGGGCGCTTCTCGCGGAGATCCTCCAAGAGGGCTAGTGCGCAATTAAGATGATGATCCGTCAGTAGATGATCATCAGCGCCGAAAGGGTCCTCTCGATGTCCTTGATCGCGGAACTCGCCCAGCAGTACATCGACGGCCAATGGCGGCCGGGCACCGGCTCCTGGGACATCGTCGACCTCGACCCCTACACCGGCGAGAAGCTGGCCTCCTTCACGGTGGCCACCGCCGAGGAGATCGACCAGGCCTACCGCGCCGCCGAGCGCGCCCAGCCCGCCTGGGCCGCCACCAGCCCCTACGAGCGGCGGCTGGTCTTCGAACGGGCCCTGCGGGTGGTCGAGGAGCGCGAGGAGGAGATCCTCCGGGCGATGACCGCCGAACTCGGCGGCACCCTGCTCAAGTCCGCCTTCGAACTCTCCCTGGTCCGCGAGATGCTGCGGGAGGCCGGCTCGCTCGCGCTGCGCGCCGAGGGGAAGATCCTGCCCTCGCCGGTGCCCGGCAAGGAGAACCGGCTCTACCGGCTCCCGGTCGGCGTGGTCGGCGTGATCAGCCCGTTCAACGCGCCGGTGTTCCTCTCGCTGAAGGCCGTCGCCCCCGCGCTCGCCCTCGGCAACGCCGTCGTCCTCAAGCCGCACCAGGACGCCCCCGTCACCGGCGGCACCCTGATCGCCAAGGTCTTCGAGGAGGCCGGCCTGCCCGCGGGCCTGCTCAACGTCGTGCTCACCGACATCGCCGAGATCGGCGACGCCTTCATCGAGCACCCCGTGCCCAAGGTGATCTCCTTCACCGGCTCCGACTCGGTCGGCCGGCACGTCGCCACCGTCGCCGCGGGCCACCTCAAGCGCACCGTGCTCGAACTCGGCGGCAACAGTGCCCTGGTGGTGCTCGACGACGCCGACCTCGACTACGCGGTCGACGCCGCGGTGGCCAGCCGCTACCTGCACCAGGGCCAGATCTGCATGGCCGCCAACCGCATCCTGGTCGACCGCAGCGTCTTCGCCGAGTTCAGCGAGAAGTTCACCGCCAAGGCCGCCGCCCTGGTGGTCGGCGACCCGGGCGACCCCGCCACCCAGCTCGGCCCGCTGATCAACTCGGCCCAGGCCGAGGCGATCACCGGCGAGGTCGAGCGGGCGATCGCCGACGGCGCCCGCCCGCTGCTGCACGGCAGCACCGTCGGCACCCTGGTCCGCCCCAGCGTGCTGACCGACATCCCGGCCGACGCGCCGATCCTGCGCCGCGAGGTCTTCGGCCCCGTCGCGCTGCTGATCCCGTTCGACGGCGAGGACGAGGCCGTCCGGATCGCCAACGACACGCCCTTCGGGCTCTCCGGCGCCGTGCACACCGCGGACGTCGAGCGCGGCGTGCGGTTCGCGCAGCGGATCGACACCGGCATGATGCACGTCAACGACGGCACCATCGCGGACGAGGCGGTGGTCCCGTTCGGCGGCGAGAAGAGCTCCGGCACCGGCCGGCTCAACGGCGACAGCAGCATCGAGGCGTTCACCACCGTCAAGTGGATCTCGATCCAGCACGGGCGCTCGCAGTTCCCGTTCTGACCCTCCGCCCGGGTCGGGCCGCACCGTCAACGGTGCGGCCCTGCCCGGGAGTTCAGTGCTCCGTGCGGAGCACGAAAGCCTCCAGCTCGGTGCCGTACCAGCGGTCGGTGCGGCCCAGCGGCGTCATGCCCAGGCGCCGGCAGACGGCGATCGAGGGCGCGTTGCCGGGGCGGACCACGGCGTGCACCTCGGGCAGGGCGGCCCGCTCCAGGACGGCGCGGGCGGCCTCCGTCGCGTAGCCGCGGCCCCAGCTGTCCGGGTGGAAGTGCCAGCCCACCTCGACCTCGCCGTCGCCGCCGGGGATCGGCACCAGCAGCACCGAGCCCGCCACCACGCCGGTCTCCCGGACCTCGACCGCCCAGACGCCGAACCGGCCGTCCGGCGTGCAGCGGGCGGCGAACCGCCCGATCAGGGCGTCGGCCTCGGCCGGCGAGGCGAGGGCGCGCGGCTCGGCGCCCAGCCAGCGGGCCACCTCCCAGCGGGAGTAGAGGTCGTACGCGCGGTCGCGGTCGGCCGGGCCCCAGGGGCGCAGCAGCAGGCGGTCGGTGGTGGTCGGCACGACAGCAGGCTACTGCGGCCGGACCAGGGCCGTCAGCGGGACCTGCGGCCGCCCGTCGGCGAGGCCGAGGACCACCCGGGTGCCGAGCGGGCGGGAGAGCCGGAACTCGACCGGGGCCGAGTACAGGGCCATGGTGCACGCCTCGTGCGGGCCGAGCCTGCGCGGGGTGGCGTGCCCGATCAGCACCACCGCGAGGTCGGTCTCGTAGACCGTGCCGGGGTCGAGCGTCGCGCAGCCGAACGGGACGCCCGCGGTGAGCACCAGCCCGTCGGCGGAGACCGAGCGCAGGCCGGTGCCGATGCCGTCGCCGGACCAGGTCGGGACGGTGGCGGGCGGCGGCTGCTGGGGGAGCACGGCCGGGTAGCGGAACGGCGCGGCGTAGCCCTCGATCGTGAACTCCCAGGTGCCGATGGTGGCCCGGCCCCGGCTGGTGGTGACCTCGGCGGTGCCGGGCCGGACGGCGGTGACGGCGAGCCGGGCGCCGCAGTCCCCGGAGCAGGCGCCGTCGTGGTGGGTGAGCCCGTCCAGCACGTCCTGGGCGGAGCGCTGCGGCAGGGCGAGGGTCGAGCCGTCGGCGAACCGGACCTCGGAGAGGCCGGAGACCGAGACCGGCAGCGCGGTGCGCAGGTCGAGGTGCCCGTTGAGGTAGGCGGCCTTGTCGGCGCCGCCGTGGAAGGCGTCGGCGGGCAGCCACTCCGCAGGGGCGTCGATCGGGTAGTAGCCGTGCTCCCAGGTCTGCTGCGCGGCCGAGCCGGGCCAGGCCGCGGCCACCCGGGCGGCCTGCTCGGCGGCCGAACCGGTGGCGGGCCGCACCTCGGGCCCGGCGGTGAGCAGCGTGGGCAGTGGCGCTCCGCCGGGTCCGGCCAGCCCCGCCGCTCCGCCCGACCCGCAGCCGCTCAGCAGTAGCGCCCCCAGTGCCGCCGCCAGGATGGTGATCCGTCCGCGCATCGCGCGTCCCCCGTTCAATGGCCGTTCCGTTGACGGGAGTTGGACGGGGCACCCGGCGGACCGGTTCCCGGGGTGCCGGGGAAACGGTGCCGGGGGAAATGCCGCAGGGGCCGCCCCGGCGATCCGGAACGGCCCCCGCACGCGAGGAACTGAGGAACTGAGGGACTAGAAGACCGGCACGCCGGCCCGGACCAGGCGCCAGCCGCTCTTGCCGAAGAAGTCGGCCGGGTCGATGACGCCCTTGGCCTTCACCCAGGCGATCATGGTGTTGCGGATCTCGTCGGAGTTCGCCCACACCTGCTGGGCCTTGGCGACGTGCGGGAAGTTGCCGCCGCCGTTGGCGCGGTAGTTGTTGACCGCCAGGACGAACTGCGCGGCCGGGTCGACCGGGGCGCCCTGGTACGACAGGTTGACGATCCGGCTGCCGACCGGCTGCGCGATGTCGATGTCGTAGCTGACGCCGTAGAGCGAGTCGTAGTTGTAGTCGGGGGTGTTGTTGGACTGGTTGGTCAGGGTGTCCGGGTTGATCGGCGCACCCGGGGCGACCTGGGCGTAGTACTTGGCGGAGTACTCCAGGTAGTCCTTGATCTGGGCACCCGTCAGCAGGCGGGCCTCCAGGGTGTTCTCGTAGATGTACAGGCCGGCCGCGTCGCGCAGCTTGACCTGCCCGGACGGGATGGCGGCGGTCCGGTTGAACGGGGCGGCCTGGGCCAGCACCGGCAGGTTGGCGTACTGGCCGCCGGCCAGCGCGGTGCGCACCGCGTCGGCCTGGACCCGGCCGATCAGGTCGATGATCGGGGTGTCCTTGAACCGGGCCTCGGCGATGGAGAGGTTCTCCTTGCAGGTGCCGATGACCTGGTTGACGTAGGCCACGACCTTCTGGTGCTGGGCCTCGACCAGCTTGGTGATCTTCGGGTCCTCGGCGACCGTGTTGGAGTTCAGCAGGCTCGCGGTCACGCCGGTGACGGTCCAGTGGCCGCGGGAGAACTCGACCTCGAAGTCGAAGCAGGTCAGCCGCTCGCCCCAGAGCGCGGGCTCGGACAGCACGACGTTCTTGCCGGTCTGCTGGTTGACCACGATCCGCTGCGGGATCTCCTTGTGGGCGTGGCCGACCAGGATCGCGTCGATGCCCGGCACGGTGGCGGCCAGCGCGGCGCCCGCGTTCTCCGCGTAGGGCAGCTGGTCGCCCCAGGAGGACGGGTCGTCGATGCCGGTGTGGGCGGTGACCACGACCACGTCGGCGCCGGCGGCGCGGACCTTCGGCACCCACTTGGCGGCGATCTCGGGGATGCCCGGGAAGGTCAGCTTGCCCTGCACGTTGGCCTTGTCCCAGATCGCGATGCCCGGGTTGGTCAGGCCGAGGATGCCGACCCGGATCGGGCGGCCGTGGCCGAGGTGCAGCTCGCGGATCACGTACGGCGGGAAGGCCGGCTTCTCGTTCTTGGCGTCCAGCGCGTTGGCGCCCAGCAGCGGGAAGTCCAACTGGCCCTGGTAGGCGCGCAGCAGCGGGATGCCGTAGTTGAACTCGTGGTTGCCGAGGGCGGCGGCGTCGTAGCCGATCGCGTTCATCGCGGCGGCCATCGGGTGGCGCGGGGCCTTCTTGCCGGTGATCGGCTCGACCCGGGCGAAGTAGTAGGCGAGCTGGGTGCCCTGGATGGTGTCGCCGGCGTCGATCAGCAGGGTGCGGCCGCGGCCCTTCGCCGCGCGGACCTGCTCGACCAGGGTGGAGATCTTGGCCAGGCCGACGTCGTTGTGCGCCTTGTCGTCGTACTCGGAGTCGGTGAAGTACTCCCAGTTGAGGACGTGGCCGTGCAGGTCGGTGGTGCCCATCACGGTGAAGTTCGCCTTGAACGGGGCGTGGCCCCGGCCGTGGGACTCGTCCCGGTCGAGGTCCGCGGCCGTGGCGGGGGTGGCCGCGGCGGCGGACAGGCCGCCGACCAGGGCGGCCCCGGCCGCGGTGGCGGCGGAGCGGGTGACGAAGTCACGGCGGTTCAGGGTCATCGAGGACTCCAAGTCGGGGCATGCGGGGCGTGCGGGCCGTCAACCGGGACCGGGAGGAGGGCAGCTGACACCCCGCCACCCGTGGTGACGCGCGTAGAAAACGCGTCTGGCAGTCTGCCCGGTTCTCGCCGCCGGGACCAGACCCGCGAGCTTTCCAACAGGTGAGATCCCGGTTACCCACCCGTGACGGCGCCCGCTCCGACCGCACGCGCGTGCGTCAACGGCGCGGGCCGCGGACCACCCTCCCGCCACCCGCCGCGGCAGCGTGGTCCGTTCACCGGATATTTCGCCAACTGCCATGGCGGGACTGGCCGGAACCGCGCTGTTACGTCCCGGTAATGCCTAGGCTCTGCGGTATGCGCCGAGCAAAAATCGTTTGTACTCTCGGGCCCGCCGCGGACTCGTACGACCAGATCAAGGCCCTGGTCGACGCCGGCATGGACATCGCCCGACTGAACCTCAGCCACGGCTCCCACGCGGAGCACGAAGACCGCTACCACCGGGTCCGCAAGGCCTCCGACGAGACCGGCCGCAGCGTCGGCGTGCTCGCCGACCTGCAGGGCCCGAAGATCCGGCTGGACACCTTCGCCGACGGGCCGGTCCTGCTCGAACGCGGGGACGAGTTCACCATCACCGTCGAGGACGTCCCGGGCGACCGGGAGATCTGCGGCACCACCTACAAGGGCCTCGCCGCGGACGTCTCGCGCGGCGAGCGGATCCTGGTCGACGACGGCCGGGTCTGCCTGGAGGTCACCCACGTCGAGGGCCCCCGGGTGCACTGCATCGTCATCGAGGGGGGCCTGGTCTCCGACCACAAGGGCCTCAACCTCCCCGGGGTCGCCGTCTCGGTGCCCGCGCTCTCCGACAAGGACGTCGAAGACCTGCGCTGGGCCCTGCGGACCGGGGCCGACATCATCGCGCTGTCGTTCGTGCGCAGCGGGAAGGACGTCGACGAGGTGCACCGGATCATGGCCGAGGAGGGCCGCCGGATCCCGGTCATCGCCAAGATCGAGAAGCCGCAGGCGGTGGAGGACCTCGAATCCATCGTGGACGCCTTCGACGGCATCATGGTCGCCCGCGGCGACCTGGGCGTCGAACTCCCGCTGGAGCAGGTGCCGATGGTCCAGAAGCGGGCGATCAAGCTGGCCAAGCGCAACGCCAAGCCGGTGATCGTCGCCACCCAGATGCTGGACTCGATGATCAACGCCTCCCGGCCGACCCGCGCCGAGGCCTCCGACGTCGCCAACGCGGTGCTGGACGGCACCGACGCGGTGATGCTCTCCGGCGAGACCTCGGTCGGCAAGTACCCGGTCGAGACGGTGAAGACGATGGCCCGGATCGTCGAGGCCGCCGAGGAGGACGTCCTGGCGGCCGGCCTGCCCGCCCTCACCGCCAGCAGCAAGCCGCGCACCCAGGGCGGCGCGGTCGCCCGCGCGGCCGCCGAGATCGGCGACTTCCTGAACGCCAAGTACCTGATCGCGTTCACCCAGAGCGGCGACACCGCCCGCCGGCTGACCCGCTACCGCTCGCCGATCCCGGTCCTGGCGTTCACCTACGAGCCCGCCGTGCGCAGCCAGTTGGCGCTCACCTGGGGCGTGGAGACCTTCCTCGGCCCGTTCGTCACCACCACCGACGAACTGGTCGCCCAGGTCGACTCCGCGCTGATCGGCCTGGGCCGCTGCAAGCCCGGCGACACCGTGATCATCACGGCCGGCTCCCCGCCCGGCCTGGCCGGCTCGACCAACCTGGTCCGGGTCCACCACGTCGGCCAGCCCGCCAACTGACCCCGCCCCGGAGGAGCCGCCCCGTTCGGGGCGGCCCCTCCGGCCCGCCCGCACCATCAGTCCTTCGGGCCGACGTGCGCGTCCAGGAGTTCCACGGCGGCCCGGCGGGCGATCGAGACGTTCACCGCTCCGGACGCCCGCCGGTTCGATTTCCACGGCACGCCGACGGCATCGAGGGTGTCGGTGAACAGCCGCACGATGTCGGGCGAGGTGTTGGTGAAGAGGTACCGCGGGTATGCGTGGCGCCGGACCTCGCCGCGCACCGTCCGGGTCGCCCGGTTGGTGATCCGACAGCCGTCGGAGTGGATCAGCCCGCGCAGCAGCTCCCAGGGGTGGCGGTCGGCCAGCTCCTGCTGCCAGGGCTCGAGGACGATGGGGCGCTCGTGCTTCTTCCCGGGACCGTGCTGGGGGAAGTGGCAGACCAGGTGGGTCGAGTAGACCTTGACGTCCTGGCAGCCGGTACGGCGGACTCGGCAGGGCCGGTTGTGGGGCAGCACCACGCGCATGGCCCGCTCGACGGAGTCCACCACCCCGGGCCACTTGTCGTCGCAGCTGATCGAGAGAGCCGGGCTGCGGTGCTGCGCGGGGTGCACGATGTGGCCGTCCCCGAGGTAGAGGCCGAGGAGGTAGCAGTAGGCGGGGCCGTCGAGGGGATCGCCGAAGCAGCGAGGGCAGGTCGACCGTTTCCGGCCGGGGAGCATGCCCCGTCCGGCCAGGTCGCGGTGTTTCCACCACGCGACCGTGCCGCTCGGCACGCACAGCCTCCGGGCGACGTCGGCGTTCGGGACCCCCTGTCGCAGCAGGTGGGTCGCCTGGTCCCGGATCGATCGCTCAACCATGGCGACAGCTTCGCCGGTAGGAGGCCCGCGAGGGGCTGACTTGCCGGGCTTCACCCCAAAAGGTGAGCCGTCGGCAGTCCTGCCCTTTGATCGAAAAGTCATCGTGCGTGCCGGGTGCGGGATTCGAACCCGCAAGCCCTCTCGGGCAGATGTGTTTGAGACATCCGTGTATGCCGTTCCACCAACCCGGCGAGGGCGGGTGGGAGAAGGATACCCTGTGCGCGCTCCCGGTTGCAGCTGGGTAGGCTCGTGCATGCAGCACCCCGCCGGACCGAGGAGCCCCGTGAGCACCGCCGACGAGCAGGCCCAGCCGCTTGACACCGACTCGCCCCAGATCACCCGAATCGTCATCGCCGAGGACGAGGCGCTCATCCGCCTCGACCTGAAGGAGATGCTGGAGGAGGAGGGCTACACCGTGGTCGGTGAGGCCGGTGACGGCGAGACCGCGGTGAAGCTGGTGGAGGAGCTCAAGCCCGACCTGGCCATCCTGGACGTCAAGATGCCGGTGCTGGACGGCCTGTCCGCCGCCGAGCGGATCCACGAGCAGCACCTGGCGCCGGTGCTGATGCTCACCGCGTTCTCCCAGCGCGAGCTGGTCGACCGGGCCCGGGACGCCGGCGCGATGGCCTACATCGTCAAGCCGTTCAGCAAGAGCGACCTGGTGCCGGCGATCGAGATGGCGGTCTCCCGCTACACCGAGATGCGCACCCTGGAGCAGGAGATCGCGGACCTCTCGCAGCGGCTGGAGACCCGCAAGCTGGTCGACCGGGCCAAGAGCGTGCTGCAGACCAAGTTCGGGCTGAACGAGCCCGCCGCGTTCCGCTGGATCCAGAAGACCTCGATGGACCGCCGGATGACCATGGCCGCCGTCGCCGAGGCCGTGATCGAGGAGGGCGCCGCCCAGGACCGCAAGAAGGCCGAGGCCGCCGAGAGCTGATCCACCCGGCACACGACGGTGCCCCGGCCCCCGCGAGGGGGCCGGGGCACCGTGCTGACGGGAGGTCAGTCCTCGCCGAGGTACTGGCGGCGCACCGAATCGTCGTGCAGCAGCTCCGCGCCGGTGCCGGAGAGGGTGATCTCGCCGGTGGTCATCACGTACGCCCGGTCGGAGAGCGAGAGCGCGGCCTGCGCGTTCTGCTCGACCAGCAGGACGGTCATGCCGGAGGCCTTCAGCTCCACGATGGTCGCCATGATCTTCTGCATCATCAGCGGGGACAGGCCCATCGAGGGCTCGTCCAGCATGAGCAACCTGGGCCGGGACATCAGCGCGCGGCCCATGGCGAGCATCTGCTGCTCGCCGCCGGAGAGCGTGCCGGCGGCCTGCCGGCGGCGCTCGCCGAGGATCGGGAAGAGCGTGTAGGCGCGCTCGACGTCCTCGGTGATGCCGGCCGCGTCCTTGCGGAGGAACGCGCCGAGGAGCAGGTTCTCCTCGATCGTCATCCGCGGGAAGATGTGCCGGCCCTCGGGGGAGTGCGCCAGGCCCAGCGACACGATCTTGTGCGCGGGAACGGTGTCGATCGCCGCGCCCTCGAACAGGATCTTGCCCGCAGTCGGCCGGAGCAGGCCGGAGAGCGTGCGCAGGGTGGTGGTCTTGCCGGCGCCGTTGGTGCCGATCAGCGTGGTGACCTCGCCCTGGTTCACCGTGAAGCTGATGCCCTTGACGGCCTTGATCTTGCCGTAGGCGACGTGGAGGTCCTCGACCTCGAGCAGAGCGGTCACTGGTCGTCCTCCGTACCTGCGGTGGTGCCTTCGAGCGGGGTGCCGAGGTAGGCGGTGATCACGCGCTCGTCGTTCTGGACGGTCTCCTTGTCGCCCTCGACGATCTTCTGGCCCTGGACGAGCACGGCGGTGCGGTCGCACAGGTTGAAGATGAACTTCATGTCGTGCTCGATGACCAGGATGGCGATCCCCTTGTCGCGGATCGCGAAGACCAACTCCTCGGCGGCGTTGGTCTCCTGGGGGTTCATGCCGGCCGTGGGCTCGTCCAGCAGGAGCACCCCGGGCTCGCTGGCGAGCGCGCGGGCGATCTCCAGCTTGCGCTGCTCGCCGTAGGGCAGGTTGCGGGCCAGGTGCTCGGCCTTGTGGGCGAGGCCGCAGAACTCCAGGAGCTCCATGGCCTTCGCGCGGCTCTCGGCCTCGGCCCGCTTGTAGCCGGGACCGCGCAGGATGGCCGAGAACAGGCCCTCCTTGGTGCGGGTGTGCCGGCCGACCAGGACGTTCTCCAGGACGGTCATGTTGGCGAACAGCCGGATGTTCTGGAAGGTCCGGGCGATGCCCGCCTGGGTGACCAGGTGCGGCTTGGGCGGCAGCACGGTGCCCTTGTACTTCACCGTGCCCTCGGTGGGCACGTAGAGGCCGGTGAGGCAGTTGAAGAAGGTGGTCTTGCCGGCGCCGTTGGGGCCGATCAGACCGACGATCTCGCCCTCGCCGACGGTCAGGTCGACGTTGCTGACGGCGGTGAGGCCGCCGAAGCGCATGATGACGCCGCTGGCCTCGAGCAGGGGGGCGGGCCCCGGGGTGCCTGCCGGGCGCGGGCCCGGGACGGTCTGGGTGGTCATGGTGTGTCTCACGCCCCTGCGGTGGTGAGGCCGGCGGGGCCGGGTTCGGTACGGGCGGGGTCGTCGGCCCCGGCGGGGGCCGCCGGCTCGTCGTGCTCGTGGAACTCCAGCCGGGCGCGGCGGTTGGCGATCAGGCCCTCCGGCCGCAGGCGCATCAGGAGGACGAGGGCGATGCCGAAGACCAGGAGCTGGTACTCCTTCAGGAAGACGAGCTTCTCGGGGATGAGGTACAGCAGGGTGGCGCCGAGCAGCGGGCCGGCGATGGTGCCCATGCCGCCGAGGACGACGGCGGCGACCAGGAAGGCGCTGTTCGGCGGGACGGCGCCGGCGAACTGGTAGGGGTCCGGGACGACGCTGTAGCTGACGTGCGCCATCACGGTGCCGGCCAGGCCGGCCAGCGCGGCGCCGAGGGCGAAGGCGAGCAGCTTGAGCTTGAAGCCGTTGATGCCCATCGCCTGCGCGGCGGTCTCGTCCTCGCGGATGGCGACCCAGGCGCGGCCGATCCGGGAGTCGTTGGCCCGGCTGAAGACCGTCACGACGAACGCGGTGACCAGCAGCATCAGCAGGAAGTAGTTGGCGAAGCGGCCGAGGGTGAACGAGCCGAAGGTGTGCGCCTGGCCGAAGTCGAACCCGAGGATGTCGAGGTCGGGGATGTTGCGGATGCCGTTCGGGCCGTTGGTGACCTTGGGGCCGGAGACGCCGTCGAGGCTGTTGACCGCGATCCGGAAGATCTCTCCGAAGCCGAGGGTCACGATGGCGAGGTAGTCGCCGCGCAGCCGCAGGGTCGGGGCGCCGATGACGACGCCGAAGACCAGGGCCGCGGCCATGCCGACCAGGGCGGCGCCCCAGAACGGCAGGTGCAGGCCGACGGGGGAGCTGGTCGAGCCGGAGACCAGGGCGGCGGCGTAGGCGCCGACGCCGAGGAAGGCGACGTAGCCGAGGTCGAGCAGGCCGGCCAGGCCGACGACGACGTTCAGGCCGAGCGCGACGGTGGCGAAGATCAGGATGTTGACGCCGACCGAGGCGAAGTGGTCGTCGCTCTGGGTGAACGGGAAGGCGGCGGCCGCGGCGAAGGCGGCCCCGGTGGTGGTGCCGCGGTGCCGGGCGGTCAGGGCGGTGAGCCGGGAGATCAGTCCGGCGCGCATCAGGGCCCAGGCGCCGAGGCAGGTGAGGACGAGGAAGCCGATGAACAGCTCGCCGTACTCGGTGACGATGCCGTAGGTGAAGACGGTCAGGCCGAGGGCGGCGACCGCGATGACGATCAGCGTCTCGACCCAGCGGTTGAGCGGCTTCACCGGGGCCAGGTCGGGGTTGGGGCCGACCAGGCGGGCGAAGGCGCCCAGGTAGTGGCGGACGGTGGCGGGCACGCCGCCGGAGGACGGGCGTCCGACGGCGGAGCCGCTCTGCGGCAGGCCGAGCGCGCCGATCAGCGGGAGCAGGGAGGCGACGCCGGCGATCCAGCCGCCGGGCTCCAGGTTGGCGAGGCCGCCGAGTTCGGTGGCGATCGCGATCAGGGTGAACCAGGTGGTGGCCGCGGCGGCCGCGCCGAGGACGAGCGCCGGCGCCTCGGGGCCGGCGGGGGTGAGCCAGCGGGTGCCCTTCACGCCGTACAGCGGCAGCGCGAAGAGCGCGACGAGCAGGCCGGCCACGAGGGTCAGGATCTGCAGGCCGCCGGGGTAGCCGTCGACGGTCAGGTCGCCGGGGAACTCCGAGGTCCAGGTCCAGTGGATGAACGTGGCGGCGGCGGTGGCGAGGCCGCCCGCGAGGACGAGCGCCTTGGCCGCCGCGAGCGGCAGCGGGAGGGCGGGGCTCTTGGTGGTGGTCATGGTGGCTGCTCCGTTCCTCAGGCTCGGTCCGCGACGCGCTCGCCGAGCAGCCCTTGTGGCCGCACGAGGAGGACGACGATCAGGAGGACGAAGGCCCAGACGTTGGCCCAGGAGCCGCCGCCGAGCTGGTGCATGCCGGGGATCTCCTGGATGTACGCGGTGGCCAGGGCCTCCGCGACACCGAGGACGAGGCCGCCGAGCATGGCGCCGTAGATGTTGCCGATGCCGCCGAGGACGGCCGCGGTGAAGGCCTTGAGGCCGGCGAGGAAGCCCATGGTGGGGGCGACCTGGCCGTAGCGCAGCCCCCAGCCGATGGCGGCGACGGCGGCGAAGGCGGCACCGAGGGCGAACGCGATCACGATGATGCGGTCGGTGTTGATGCCCATCAGCTTGGCGGTGTCGGGGTCCTGCGCGGTGGCCTGCATGCCGCGGCCGGTGCGGGTCTTGCCGACGAAGGCGGCGAGCGCGCCCATGCAGAGCGGGGCGGCCACGAAGAGGAAGATGTCGGCGGGCTGCAGGGTGACGCTGCCGACGTGGTAGGGGCCGCCGGGCAGCTGCGGGAAGCTGCGGCCGGACTTGGCGCCGGGGTAGAACTGCTCGACGACCTGCTGGAGCGCGAGGGAGAGGCCGATCGCGGTGATCAGCGGGGCCAGCTTCGGGGCGCCGCGCAGCGGGCGGTAGGCGAAGCGCTCGGCGGCCACGGCGACGATGACGGAGACCAGCACGCCGCCGAGGAGCATCAGCGGCAGGGCGAGCCAGATCCCGATGCCGTCGGGCAGGACCATGTAGGTGGTGAGGGCTCCGAACCCACCGGTCATGAAGATCTCGCCGTGGGCGAAGTTGATGAGCTGGACAATGCCGTAGACCATTGTGTAGCCGATCGCGATCAGCCCGTAGAGGGAGCCGAGGATCAGGCCGTTGGCCAGCTGCTGCGGCAGTTCGTGCACCGCTGGGCCTCCGAGTGGATTCGGGGTAGGGGGGTTCGGTTGCGGGGTGGGACGGACCGTTGTGCAACGGCGGGGGCGCTGGTTCTCAGCGCCCCCGCCGGTGGTTCGTTCACTGCGTGTGCCGGGCCGCCGCCGCGGGGACGGCCGGTTGCCGGGCCGGTGGGTCAGCCCGAGTAGGTGCCGGTCTTGGCGACCGTCCAGGCGCCGTCCTTGACGGTGTAGACGGTGAGCTGCTTGTTCACGGCGTCGCCGTACTCGTCGAAGCCGACCTTGCCGGTGACACCGGAGAAGCTGACCTTGCTCATCGCGGAGAGGACCTTGGCGCGGTCGGGGACCTTGCCGCCGTTGTCGGCGGCGGCGGCCTTGACGGCCTGGATGATCGACCAGGCGGCGTCGTAGGAGTAGCCGCCGTAGGCCGCGTACGGGTCGGGGTAGGCGGCCGCCTTGTAGTCGGCGACGAACTTCTTGGCGGAGTCGAGGGACTCGACCGGGGCGCCGACGGAGGTCGCGAGGTCGCCGTTGGCGTTCTTGTTGGCCTTGTTGATGTACTCCGGGTCGTACATGCCGTCGCCGCCGAAGACGGGGGCGGTGACGCCGGCCTTCTTGAGCTGGTCGGAGAGCGGGCCGGACTGCGGGTACTCGCCGCCGTAGTAGATCACGTCGGCGCCGGCGGCCTTGGCCTTGGTGACCACGGCCGAGAAGTCCAGGTTGTTCTCGTCGATGTGGTCCTGGCCCTTGATGGTGCCGCCGAGCTTGGTGAACTCCTTCTGGAAGGCGCCGACCAGGCCCACGCCGTAGGTCTTCTTGTCGTCGATCAGGTAGGCGGTCTTCTTGCCGAGGTCGTTGTAGGCGTACTGGGCGGCGAACGGGCCCTGGATGGCGTCCGTGGTCGCGGTGCGGAAGTACGTCTTGAAGGGGCGCTTCTTCTCGGTGTCGAACTTCTCGCCCTGGGTCAGGGCGGGGTTCGTGTTGGCCGGGGAGACCTCGACGAGGCCGGCCGACTCGAAGACCTGCTGCATGGACTGGGCGACGCCCGAGTTCAGCGGGCCGACGACGCCGAGGACGCTCTTGTCGGCGACCAGGGCGGTGGCGTTCTGCTGGCCTTCCTGCGGCGACTTCTTGTCGTCCAGGGCCTTCACCTTGAAGGTGACGCCGGGAACTTCCTTGTTGTCGTTCGCGATCTTGGCGGCCAGCTCCACGGAGTGCTGGATGCCGAGGCCCAGCGCGGAGAGCGGGCCCGTCAGCGGCGCGTCGACGCCGATGGTGACGACGGTGGCGCCGCCCGCGTCGCCGCCGGAGGCGGACTTCTCGCCGCGCGAGCCGCAGGCCGAGAGGGTGAGCGCCCCGGTGACTGCAATGGTCACGACAAGCAGTGAGCTCTTTCGCACGACGAGGGTCTCCTTCGGGACTGGAGGACACGCGCACAGGGCTGGCGGTGCCGGAACGCGTCGACCGTGCCCGGAAATCGGACAGTCGGTGACTGGCCGTGACTCTAGACCGGCCACGGCGTCCGAGACAGGGGGGTGGGAGAGGCTGTGATTCTCTTGTTATGGCGACACCCCCGTCCGGTCTCACATCGTGAGCAAAAGGCGCAGGTGGGCCCGGAATTGCGGGCTCCGTCCCGAGGTGTGGATGGTTGCCCTCCCCAACTCCCTGGTCACGCTATGGTTCTCCGATTATCGGACTGGACTGTCCGGGGTCGTCGGGCTGGGCGCAGGTGTCCGATTATCGGGAATGTCGCAGGCGGAATGCAGGGCGGCGGAAAGGTCGCGGGCGTACGGGTCGCCGAGAATCTGGCTCGTCGTCTCCATTGCGCGCGTATTACGCAGCGTTACATCCAGGAAAGGAAGGCCCGCGTCCGCCGGGGCGGCCGAGCAGTCCGTCACCAGCAGCCCCACCCGCAGCGTCACCGTCCGCCCGGCCGGCACGGTCTGCGGCAGCCACCCCGCCACCGACACCGACAGTCCCCGGTAGCCCTGGCTGATCCCCAGCACGTCCACCGAGGTCGGGCCGGTGTTCTGCACCGCCAGCCGGAGCGCGAAGGAGTCCTGCCAGCGGTCCGCCGGGCCGTCGTAGGTGATCCTGGTCGACAGCGAGGGGACCGGTACCGACGTCGGCGGCGGCGAGTTCGCCGCCTGCTCCGGCCGGTGCGCGCCGTGACGGATCGTCAGGAAGAAGGCCAGCGCGAGCAGCAGCAGCGTCAGCGCGTACTTCTGCCGGCGGCTCAGCAGCGGCGGCTCCACGGGCAGCGCGAGCGGCGTCCAGGTGCCCTCGCCCGGCTCCACCGGACCGAGGAACCCCCCTGGCGCGCTCGGCAGTTCGCGCTCTCCGGACATGGTGGCGCCCCCTCGTCGAGCCGAGAGTGCCCCTGCCGGGGTGGGGCCAAACCCGAGGGGGCGCACGAGGTGCGGGCGGGGGCGCGGAGGGCGTCCGGCACCCGCCGCCGGGCCGGGCTACAGGTCGCGCAGCATGCAGGTGAGGCGGCAGGAGGTGATCCGGCGGCCGGTGTCGTCCGTCACCGCGATCTCGTACGTCGCCGCGGTGCGGCCCTTGAACACCGCCGTCGCCACGCCCGTCACCAGGCCGGAGGTGGCCGAGCGGTGGTGGGTGGCGTTCAGGTCCACGCCCACCGCGTAGCGGCCCGGGCCGGCGTGCAGCATCGCGCCGACCGAGCCCAGCGTCTCCGCCAGCGCCGCCGACGCCCCGCCGTGCAGCAGCCCGTACGGCTGCTGGTTGCCCTCCACCGGCATCGTCCCGACCACCCGGTCCGGCGAGGCCTCGACGATGGTGATGCCCAGCTTCTCGCCCAGGTGCCCGCCGGAGAAGGTCCCCGGGTCCACCCCCAGCTTGGCGAAGTGGTCCAGCACGTCCTGGGGCACTTTCAGTACGGGCGCCGCGTCGGTCATGGTGCTCCCTGCTTCCGGGTTCGCTTCGTTGCGCGTCGATCGTACGACTGTCTACCCGTCAGTAGGGCGGCGCTCCGCGCCGCGCCGGAGATGTCGGCGCCGGGCCCTAGGATCGGGGAGGCAGAGCAACCGGCAGGAACGGGACGTGACGTGGCGACACAGGGTGCGAGCAAGAGTGCGGCCGGCCGGCCCAGGCTGATGCTGCTGGACGGGCATTCGATGGCCTACCGGGCCTTCTTCGCCCTCCCGGTGGAGAACTTCTCCACCGCCACCGGGCAGCCCACCAACGCGGTCTACGGCTTCACCTCGATGCTGGTCAACACCGTGCGGGACGAGCGCCCCACCCACCTCGCGGTCGCCTTCGACCTCTCCCGGCAGACCTTCCGGTCCGCCGAGTACCCCGAGTACAAGGCCAACCGCTCCGCCACGCCGGACGAGTTCCGCAGCCAGATCCCGCTGATCGGCGAACTCCTCGACGCCATGCGGGTGCCCCGGCTCACCGCCGAGGGCTTCGAGGCCGACGACGTGATCGCCACCCTGGCCACCGCCGCCGCGGCCGAGGGCTTCGAGGTGCTGGTCGTCACCGGCGACCGGGACTCGCTCCAACTGGTGAACGAGAACGTCACGGTGCTCTACCCCACCAAGGGCGTCTCCGAGTTGACGCGCTACACCCCCGAGAAGGTCGCCGAGAAGTACGGCGTCCGCCCCGACCAGTACCCGGACCTCGCGGCCCTGCGCGGCGACCCGTCCGACAACCTGCCCGGCATCCCCGGCGTCGGCGAGAAGACCGCCGCGAAGTGGGTCAACCAGTTCGGCTCCTTCGAGGAACTGGTCAACCGGGCCGACGAGGTCAAGGGCAAGATCGGCGAGAAGCTCCGCGAGCACCTCGACTCGGTCAAGCGCAACCGCTTCCTCACCGAACTCGTCCGGGACGTCGAACTCCCGCTCAGCGTCCCCCAGTTGGAGCGCGGCCCGTTCGACAAGGAGGAACTCGCCCGGCTGATGGAGGCGCTGGAGTTCCGCAACCCCGGCTTCCGCGACCGGGTCGCCGCCATCGACCCGGCCGGCGCCGCCGAGACGGCCGCCGAGGCCGCCCCCGGCCTCACCGTCGAGGGCGACCTGCTCACCGAACCCGGCGCGCTCACCGCCTGGTTGGAGGAGCACACGGCCGGCGGCGACCGCACCGCGCTCGCCGCCGACTACAGCTGGGCCCTCGGCAGCGGCAAGGTCGAGCAGATCGCCCTGGCCACCGGCGAGGCCGCCGCCTGGTTCGACCCCGCCGCGCTCGCCGAGGACGACGACCGCGCCTTCACCGCCTGGCTCGCCGACCCCAAGCGCCCCAAGGCCCTGCACATCGCCAAGCAGGTCATGCGCGCCTTCGCCGAGCAGGGCTGGCAGTTCACCGGCGTCACCGCCGACACCGCGCTCGCCGCCTACCTGGAGAAGCCCGGCCGCCGCGCCTTCACCCTCGACGTCCTCGCCGAGGAGTACCTCGGCCGCTCGCTCGCCCCCGCCGCCGCCCAGGCCGAGACCGGCCAACTCTCCTTCGACGCCGAGGAACCCGACCCCACGGCCGGCGCCCAGGCCCTGATGACGCAGGCCCGCGCCGTGCACGACCTCGCCGGGATCTTCGACACCCGGCTCGCCGAGGTCGGCGCGGTCGAGCTGTTCCACGACATGGAACTCCCGATCGCCGAACTCCTCGCCCGGATGGAGCGCCACGGCATCGCCGCCGACCGCGCCTGGCTGGAGGGCCTGGAGGCCCAGTTCGCCGTCGAGATCCAGCGCTGCGTCGAGGAGGCGCACGCCGCCGCCGGCCGCGAGTTCAACCTCGGCTCGCCCAAGCAGCTCCAGGAGATCCTGTTCGGCGAGCTGAACCTCCCCAAGACCAAGAAGATCAAGACCGGTTACACCACCGACGCGGACGCCCTCACCTGGCTGGCCACCCAGACCACCAACGAGCTCCCGGTCATCCTGCTCCGCCACCGCGACCAGGCCAAGCTCCGCACCACCGTCGAGGGCCTGCTCAAGACGGTCTCCCCGCAGGGCCGCATCCACACCACCTTCAACCAGATGGTCGCCGCCACCGGCCGGCTCTCCTCGCAGGACCCCAACCTGCAGAACATCCCCGTCCGCACCGAGGAGGGCCGCGCCATCCGCCGCGCCTTCGTGGTCGGCGAGGGCTACGAGACCCTGCTCACCGCCGACTACTCGCAGATCGAACTGCGCATCATGGCGCACCTCTCCGAGGACGCCGCGCTCATCGAGGCGTTCGCCTCCGGCGAGGACCTGCACACCACCGTCGCCTCCCAGGTCTTCGCCGTCGAAGCCGGCGACGTCGACGCCGAGATGCGCCGCAAGATCAAGGCGATGTCCTACGGCCTCGCCTACGGGCTCTCCGCCTACGGCCTCTCCCAGCAGCTCGGCATCAAGCCCGCCGAGGCCCAGGGCCTGATGGACACCTACTTCGAGCGCTTCGGCGGCGTCCGCGACTACCTGCACAACGTGGTCGAGGAGGCCCGCGCCGTCGGCTACACCGAGACGCTGCTCGGCCGCCGCCGCTACCTGCCCGACCTCACCAACGACAACCGGCAGCGCCGCGAGATGGCCGAGCGGATGGCCCTCAACGCCCCCATCCAGGGCTCCGCCGCCGACATCGTCAAGATCGCCATGCTCCGGGTCGACGAGGCGCTGCGCGCGGCCGGCCTCAGCACCCGGATGCTGCTCCAGGTGCACGACGAGATCGTGCTGGAGGTCGCCCCCGGCGAGCGCGAGCAGGTCGAGGCCCTGGTCCGCGAGCAGATGGCCGGCGCGTACCCGCTGCGCGCCCCGCTGGACGTCTCGGTCGGCGCCGGCCCGAACTGGGAGGCCGCGGCGCACTGATATTCCGTTGCGGGCGTCCGGCCGGTCCTCCGAGACTGGCCGGATGGCCACCTTCTCCGACAAGCCCACCCTGCTCGGCGAGAAGGCCCTGCTCCGGCCCGTGCGGCCGGAGCAGGACCTCCCGATGCTCCGCGTCATGATCAACGACCCGGACGTGCTCCGCTACACCTCGCAGGTCTACACCCCCGAACCCCCCGAGTGGGACGAGGCGATGGAGCGCCGCGTCGTCGACTGGTACACCACCCGCAACGAGCAGCCCGACCGCCTCGACCTGATCGTGGTCGACCGCGCCACCGGCCGCGGCGTCGGCGAGGTCGTCCTCAACGAGTGGGACGCACCCAACCGCTCCTGCAACCTCCGGATCGCCCTCGGCCCCGACGGCCGCGACCGCGGCCTCGGCACCGAAGCCGTCCGCCTGCTCACCGACCACGCCCTCCGCACCCTCGGCCTCAACCGCGTCTCGCTCTCCGTCTACGCCTTCAACCACCGGGCCCGCCGCGCCTACGAGAAGGCCGGCTTCCAGGTCGAGGGCATCCGCCGCCAGGTCCTCCGCCACGGCGACACATGGATCGACGACATCGACATGGCCGCCCTGGCGCAGGACTGGAAGTAGCGCCCGCTAGGCTTCGCGCGCCGATCGAGGCCGAACGAAAGCGGGGGACATGAAGGTGTTGCAGGGACGGGGCCGCCGGGCGGGCGCGGTGGCGGCGCTCGCCGCCGCGGTGGTCGGCGGGACGGTGTGGGCGGCGACCAGCGGCTCCGACCCGAAACCGGCCGCGCTGCTCCCGGCCGCCACCGCGAGCCCCAGCGCCGCGCCGAGCGCGACCGACACGCCCTCGCCGTCGACCTCACCGTCCCCGGCCGCGCCGAGCAGCACGGCCACCGACCCCGGCACGGAGCCGGGAACGACACCCGGCGCGACGACGGGCCGGCCGAAGGCGGTGAGGACACCGGTCACCCAGGTGGTTCCCGGCACGCACTGCAACTGCGACGACACCCAGCCGTCCCGGAACCCGGACTGCCACTACAACTCGGCGGGGCAGCTGATGGCCTGTGGGCCGATCCTGTCGCTCAGCCCGCTGCCCAGGCCCGTGGAGTCGTTGCCGTACACCCCGCCGCCGATCACCACGCCCCCCGTCAGCCGGACGCCCACGCCCGGCGCGCACTGACGGAGCGTCACTTGCGCGGGTTGGCGCGACGGGTCGGGGCGGCGGTGGTGGGGTCCTCGGGCCAGGGGTGGCGGGGGTAGCGGCCGCGGAGGTCGGCGCGGACGGCGCGGTAGCCCTCGTGCCAGAAGGTCGCCAGGTCGCCGGTGACGGCGGCCGGGCGGCCGGCGGGGGAGAGCAGGTGGACGGTGAGCGGGACCCGGCCGTCGGCGAGGGCCGGGGCGGCGGGCCAGCCGAACAGCTCCTGGAGTTTGACGGCGAGGACCGGCCGGTCCGGGTCGGAGGCGTAGTCGACCCTGATCCGGCTGCCGCTCGGCACGGTGATCCGCTCCGGCGCCAGCTCGTCCAGCCGCCCGGCCTGCCCGTCCGCCCAGGGCAGCAGGCGCTGCAGCGCCGCCGCGGTGTCGATCCGCTCCAGGTCGGCGCGGCGCCGGGCCCGGGACAGCTCCGGCTCCAGCCACCGTTCGGCGGCGGCCAGCAGCGCGGCGTCCGAGACGTCCGGCCAGGGCTCGCCCAGCGCCCGGTGCAGGAAGGCCAGGCGTTCGCGCAGCCCGCTCGCGGCCGGCGGCCAGGACAGCAGCGCCGAGACGCCCTCCCGCTCCAGGCCCTCCAGCAGCGCGGCCCGGACCGTCGCCGGGTCGGGGGCGCCGAGCGGGGCGGCCGCCAGTTCGATCGCGCCGAGCGACTCCACCCGACGGGCCGTCACCTCCCGCTGCCGGACCGACCAGCCGACCTCCTCCCGCCCGTCCAGCAGCGGCGCCCCGGCCCGCCGCGCGGTCGCCTCGTCGATCGCCACCGCCCGCAGCACCCGCGCCGAGGGCGCCCCCGCGGGCCGGTCCGCGACCGCCACCGCCAGCCAGCCGCCGGCCGGCAGCCGCGAACCGGGCTGCAGCTGCGCGGCCGTCCCCGAGGCCATCAGGTACGCCCCGTCGCCGCCCTCCCGGGCCCGGGCCAGCCGCTCCGGGTACGCCAGGCCGACCACCAGCCCGGCGGCGACGGCGTCGGACGGCCCGGACCCGCCGCCGACCTCGGAGGGCAGCGCGCGCTCCAGCCGCCGGACCTCGTCCTGCCAGCGCCGCGCGTACGGATCGGTGCCGCCGCGCACGGTGCGCAGGATCGCGGCCAGGTCGTCGCCGAGGGCGCGCGGCGGCTCCTCGGAGAGCAGCGCGACCAGTTCGGCGGCCCGGCGCGCGCCGACCGCGGGCGCGCCGTCCAGCAGCGCCCGGGCCAGCCGGGGGTGCAGGCCGGTGCGGGCGACGGCCCGGCCCCGGTCGGTCGGGCGGCCGTCGGGGCCGACGGCCGCCAGCGCGCGCAGCACCTCCCGGGCGGCCGCCATCGCCCCGGCGGGCGGCTGGTCGGGCAGGGTCAGCCCGGTGGCGTCCGGGTCGCCCCAGCAGGCGGCCTGCAGGGCGAAGGAGGTGAGGTCGGCGAGCGCGATCTCGGGGGTGGGGAAGCGGGCCGCCCGGGCGTCCTCGGCCTCCGCCCAGCAGCGGTACACCGTGCCCGGGGCCTCCCGCCCGGCCCGCCCGGCGCGCTGCCGGGCCGCGGCCAGCGAGGTGCGGACGGTGACCAGCCCGGACAGGCCGCGGGCGTGGTCGGTGCGCGGCTCCCGGGTCAGCCCGGAGTCCACCACCACCCGCACGCCCGGCACCGTCAGCGAGGACTCGGCGACCGAGGTGGCCAGCACCACCCGCCGCCGCTCCCCGGGGCTCAGCGCCGCGTCCTGCACGGCCTGCGGCGCCTGCCCGTGCAGCTGCAGCACGTCGACGTCCGGGCCGGCCAACTGCCCGGCCACCCGGGCCATCTCGCCGACGCCGGGCAGGAAGCACAGCACGTCGCCGGTCTGTTCGGCCAGCGCCCGGCGGACCGTCGCCGCGACGTGCGCCAGCAGCGCCGGGTCGACCTTCGTGCCGTGCGGCGGCCGGACGGCGGACGGCGGCGGCGCCCACACCGTCGCCACCGGGTGCGAGACGCCCTCGGCGGCCACCACCGGCGCGCCGCCCAGCAGTTCGGCCCAGGCGTCGGTGTCGGCGGTCGCCGAGGCCAGCAGCAGCCGCAGCTCGGGGCGGAGCGCCGCCCGGACGTCCAGCAGGAAGGCCAGCGCGGTGTCCGCGTCCAGGTGGCGCTCGTGGCACTCGTCGAGCACCACCGCGTCCACGCCCGGCAGTTCGGGGTCGCGCTGGAGGCGCTGCAGCAGCACGCCGGTGGTGACCACCTCGACCCGGGTCTCCGGCCCGACCTTCCGCTCGCCGCGCACCGTGAACCCGACGGTGCGGCCCACCGGCTCGGCCAGCAGCCAGGCCATCCGGCGGGCCGCCGCCCGCACCGCCAGCCGGCGCGGCTCGGCGACCAGGACCCGCCGGGGCCCGCCGCCGAGCAGCCCGGCCAGGGCGAGCGGCACCAGTGTGGTCTTGCCGGTGCCGGGCGGCGCCGACAGCACCGCCGCGCCGTGCTCCTCCAGCGCCGCCGCGAGCGCCGGGAGGGCGGCGCGGACCGGCAGTTCGAGCCCCCCGGGACGCACCGCGCTCAGCCGTTCCGGCGGGCGACGAAGATCGCCGTCCCCGGGAAGTGCTGCCCGCGCAGCGGGCTCCAGCCGCCCCACTCCTGCTCCAGGCCCTCCGGCCACTCCGGCTCCACCAGGTCCAGCAGCACGAACCCGGCCGCGACCAGCTCCCGCACCCGGTCGCCGAGCGTCCGGTGGTGCTCGACGTAGGTGGCGACGCCGTTCTCGTCCTGCTCGACGTACGGGGTCCGGTCGAAGTACGAGGAGGTCGCGGTCAGGCCCTCCGGTCCCGGCTCGTCCGGGAACGCCCAGCGGATCGGGTGGGTCACCGAGAACACCCAGCGCCCGCCCGGCCGCAGCACCCGGTGCACCTCGCGCATCAGCCGCCCGGTGTCCGCGCTGAACGGCACCGCGCCGTACGCCGAGCAGGCGTGGTCGAAGGAGCCGTCCGCGAACGGCAGCACCGCCGCGTCCGCCTGCACCACGGCGACCGGCTCCAGGCCGCGGCCCAGGTCGATCCGGCGGGAGTGCTGCAACTGCCGGTAGGAGATGTCCAGCGCGACCGGGCGGGCGCCCCGGGCGGCCAGCCAGCGCGAGCACTGGGCGGCGCCGGAGCCGAGCTCCAGCACGTCCGTGCCCTTCAGCGCCGCCGGGTCGCCGAGCAGCCGCACCTCGGCCTCGTCCACGCCCTCCGGGCACCAGGTGAACCGGTCGTCGCCGAGGAACTCGCCGTGCTCGTCCTGGTAGTCGTCCGCGTTCCGGTCCCACCAGTGCCGGCTGGCCCGGCTCGACTCCTGCTCGCCGGCCTCCCGGCGCAGCGCCTCGTCGCCGTCCTCCTCCGTGTCCCCCTCCCCCCGGTACGCGGAGGGGACGTCATACCCGGCCGGGTCGTAGTCGCGGGGCTCGTCGGTACCGGGGGCGGTGGAGTGGGTCATGGAATCCGTCACGTAGGCTGTGGGCTTGCGGAAGCGCTGCTGCTGCGGAGCCGGCCCTCTACGGGAGCCGGGTCGGGCCGTGGCATCCGGGGTAGGGCCGGTGTCCTGGCCGCCGCGAGGTGCGCCATCGGAGGATATGGCCTGATCCGTCCCGGCCTCTACCGGTCTCGTCGGCTTCGGCGTTGACCGTGCCCGGGTGTCCCCGTATGCTACAAGTTGCGCTGCGGGCCTGCGCGCCTCGGACGGAGCAGGTCGCGCTCGCATCTGTCGAAATGACCCCACGGTCGTCAGACGGACACCGGATTCCGGCCCAGGAATCTTCGGTGGGCCGTTTTCTGGCCTGTACGGCTTTCGGTGGGAGCGATCAGGGCCCCCCGCGTGGCAGTACCTACGACTTCTTGTCCGTACCGGAGCCCTTTTCCTAATGACGAGCCCCACCGACACCTCTGTCAGCACCACCCCGCAGGTCGCGGTCAACGACATCGGCGACGCGGACGCGTTCCTCGCGGCGATCGACGAGACCATCAAGTACTTCAACGATGGCGACATCGTCGAGGGCATCATCGTGAAGGTCGACCGTGACGAGGTGCTCCTCGACATCGGTTACAAGACCGAGGGTGTCATCCCGTCCCGCGAGCTCTCGATCAAGCACGACGTCGACCCGCACGAGGTCGTCAAGGTCGGCGACGAGATCGAGGCCCTGGTTCTCCAGAAGGAGGACAAGGAGGGTCGTCTCATCCTGTCCAAGAAGCGTGCGCAGTACGAGCGCGCCTGGGGCACGATCGAGAAGATCAAGGAAGAGGACGGCATCGTCACCGGTACCGTCATCGAGGTCGTCAAGGGTGGTCTCATCCTCGACATCGGCCTCCGCGGCTTCCTCCCGGCCTCGCTGGTCGAGATGCGTCGCGTCCGCGACCTCCAGCCCTACGTGGGCAAGGAGCTCGAGGCGAAGATCATCGAGCTGGACAAGAACCGCAACAACGTGGTCCTGTCCCGCCGCGCCTGGCTGGAGCAGACCCAGAGCGAGGTCCGCCAGACCTTCCTCACCACCCTGCAGAAGGGTCAGGTGCGCTCCGGCGTCGTCTCCTCGATCGTCAACTTCGGTGCGTTCGTCGACCTCGGCGGCGTCGACGGTCTGGTGCACGTCTCCGAGCTGTCCTGGAAGCACATCGACCACCCGAACGAGGTTGTCGAGGTCGGCCAGGAGGTCACCGTCGAGGTTCTCGACGTCGACATGGACCGCGAGCGCGTCTCCCTGTCGCTGAAGGCGACCCAGGAGGACCCGTGGCAGCAGTTCGCCCGGACCCACCAGATCTCGCAGGTCGTCCCGGGTAAGGTCACCAAGCTGGTTCCGTTCGGTGCGTTCGTCCGCGTGGACGAGGGCATCGAGGGCCTGGTCCACATCTCCGAGCTGGCCGAGCGCCACGTCGAGATCCCGGAGCAGGTCGTCCAGGTCGGCGACGAGATCTTCGTCAAGGTCATCGACATCGACCTCGAGCGTCGCCGCATCAGCCTCTCGCTGAAGCAGGCCAACGAGTCCCTCGGTGCCGACCCGGCGTCGGTCGAGTTCGACCCGACCCTGTACGGCATGGCCGCGTCCTACGACGACCAGGGCAACTACATCTACCCGGAGGGCTTCGACCCCGAGGCGAACGACTGGCTGCCCGGCTTCGAGAAGCAGCGCGAGGAGTGGGAGCGGCAGTACGCCGAGGCCCAGGCCCGCTTCGAGCAGCACCAGGCCCAGGTCATCAAGTCCCGCGAGGCGGACGCGGCTGCTGCCGCCGAGGCCGGCGAGGAGGCCCCGGTGTCCGGTGGCGGCTCGTACTCCTCCAGCAGCGACGAGGGCTCCGGCGCGCTCGCCTCGGACGAGGCCCTGGCCGCGCTCCGCGAGAAGCTGGCCGGCGGCCAGAGCTGAACAAGCTCTGCGCTTCGGCTGCGTAGCTGAGTAACAGCAACCCCCCTTCCAGGGTTTCCCTGGGCGGGGGGTTGCTGTTTTTGCTGCCTGCTCGCATGGGGGTGGCGCGGGGCTTAAGTGTCGTTTATGTGAAGGGAATTGTGAGATGAGGCTCATCGTCCGGCTATAGGACGAGCGGGTGGTCGCACATACATTGAGGGGACTTGTCCGAAAGGTTCCCCCGCATGCGCAGCTCCCGCTCCACCGCAGCAGAGGTCCAGGCGTCCCAGGTTTCCGGCCGGCTGGCCGCGCTCGGGCGGTGGTGCTTCCGGCACCGTCGTTGGGTGTTGGCGTTCTGGGCGGTGGTGCTCGCGGCCGGGGTGCTGATCGGCGGGCGGGTGTTCGAGGGCTCGGTGGCGGCGACCGGCAGCGGTGGCTCGGAGTCGGCGCGCGGCACCTCGGTGGTGCAGGCCGCCGACCCGGTGCAGGGCACCGTCACCGCCGTGGTGGACGGCCCCGCGGTCGACGACCCGGGCGTCCGGGCGGCCGTCGAACAGGCGAGCGCGGAGCTGGCGAAGCTACCGGGCGTGGTCTCGGTGGCCGACACCTACGCGAGCGGCGGACAGCTGACCGCGGGCGACGGCCGGGCCTCGCTGGTGAACGTGCGGATGGCGGACGGCTCGACGGCCAAGCAGCTCGCCGCGGTGACCGACCGGCTGGAGCGGGTCACCGCCGCCGGGGCGCACACCGTGGTCGGCGGCGACCTGGTGCTCCAGCAGGAGGTCAAGGACCAGACCGCGAAGGACACCCGGTTCGGCGAGCTCGTCACCCTGCCGCTCACCCTGATCGTGATGGTGCTGGTGTTCGGCGGCCTGGCCGCGGCGGGCCTGCCCGGGATCGGGGCGGTCGCCTCGGTGGGCGGGGCGCTGCTGGCGATGTTCGGGTTCAGCCGGATCATGGACATCGACACCTCGGTGCTGCCGATCGCCACCGTGCTCGGCCTCGGCCTGTCGATCGACTACGCGCTGCTGATGGTCAACCGGTTCCGGGAGGAGCGCGGCCACGGCGCGGACATCGCGCAGGCCGTGGAGCGGACCGCCGCGACGGCCGGCCGGACGGTGGCGTTCTCCGGCCTGACGGTCGCGGTCGCGCTGAGCGGCCTGTTCGTCTTCACCAGCCCCGTGTTCCGGGCCGTCGGGGCGGCCGGCGTCAGCGTGGTGGTGATCGCGGTGGCGGCGGCGCTGACGCTCGTCCCCGCGCTGCTGGGCTTCATGGGCCGCCGGATCAAGGCGCCGACCGCGCCCGTCCCCGACGAGGGCTTCTTCTCCCGGACGGTGCGCCGGGTGCAGCGCCGGGCGGTCCCGGTGATGCTGGCCTGCGTGGCGCTGCTGCTGGCGGCCGGGGCGCCGTTCCTGGGCTCGGAGTTCCGCAATTCCGGCGCCGACGTGCTGCCGAAGAGCTTCGCCTCCCGGCAGGTCGCCGAGACGGTGCGGGACCGCTTCCCCGCGCAGGCCCCCGCCGCCGTCCAGGTCGTGGTCGAGGGCACCGCGCAGCAGGCCCAGGACTACGCCGACCGGGTGGTATCGAAGCTCCCCGGCGTCTCCGGGGTGCGGGCCGTCGCGCCGGTCTCGGACCGGGTCGCCACCGTCGACGTGCTGGTGCACGGCGACCCGCAGGGCGAGGGCGCGAAGCGGGTGGTCGGCGAACTGCGCGCGGACCGGGGCGGCCTGCGGACGTACGTGACGGGCGACGCCGCCTCGCTGGTCGACTTCCAGCACGAGATCGGGACGCGCGGGCCGTGGGCGCTCGGCCTGGTCGCGGCCGGGACGCTGGTGCTGCTGTTCCTGATGACCGGCTCGGTGGTGCTGCCGGTCAAGGCGCTGCTGATGAACGTCCTCTCGCTGGGCGCCTCGCTGGGCGCGCTGACCCTGGTCTTCCAGCACGGGTACTTCAGCGGGCTGCTCGGGTTCACCCCGACCGGCGGCCTGGAGACCGTCATCCCCGTCCTGGTGTTCGCCTTCGCGTTCGGGCTGTCGATGGACTACGAGGTGTTCCTGCTCGCCCGGATCAAGGAACTGCACGACCAGGGGCACGACTGCGCCCGGTCGGTCGAGCTCGGGCTGCAGCGCAGCGGGCGGATCATCACCTCGGCCGGCCTGCTGATGGTGATCGTGTTCGCCGGGTTCGCCGCCGGACAGATGCTGATGGTCAAGCAGATGGGCATCGCGCTCGCGGTCGCCGTGGCGGTGGACGCCACCCTGGTCCGGACCCTGCTGGTGCCCGCCACCATGACCCTGTTCGGCCGCCTCAACTGGTGGGCCCCCGCGCCGCTGCGCCGCCTGCACGGCCTGATCGGCCTGGACGAGCACGTCGAACTGCCGCCGCTGGCCTCCGCGGTGCTGCCGGCGCAGCGCCCGGCGGGGCCGGGAACGGGGGTGGCAGCGGGGGCGGGCGCGGGGCCGGGAGCCGGGGTGGGCGCCTCGGTGGAGCGGCCGGTCGGCGAGTTGCTCGGCGCGCCGTAGCCCGGGGCCGGGCGCCGTAGGCTGGGTGGCATGCGACTGACGAAGTTCGGCCATGCCTGCGTCCGGATCGAGCACGCGGGCGGGGCGGTGCTGATCGACCCCGGCATGTTCAGCGAACCCGAGGTGGTGGCGGGCGTGAGCGCGCTGCTGATCACCCACGAGCACGCCGACCACTTCACGGAGGACCGGGTCCGCGCCGCCGTGGACGCCAATCCCGGCCTGCGGGTGTTCACCAACAGGGCGGTGGCCCGGCAGTTGGAGGGCATCGGGGCGAAGGTGACGGTGGTCGGCGACGGCGACGCCTTCGACCTGGAGGGGCTGCCGGTCACCGTGCACGGCGAGTGGCACGCCGAGATCCACCGGGACCTTCCGCGGCTCCCGAACATCGGCTTCGTGCTCGGCGGCCGGGTCTTCCACCCCGGTGACGCGCTGACCGTTCCGCCGGACACCGTCGACACCCTGCTGCTCCCGCTCGGCGCCCCCTGGCTGCGGGCCGGCGAGCTGGTCGACTACCTGCGCGACGCCCGCCCCCGCCAGGCCGTCGCCATCCACGAGGCCACCCTCAGCGAGGCCGGCCAGGCCGTTCACGGCCGCCTGCTGGGCCCGCAGGGGCCGGGCACCGGGGGCGCGGAGTACCGCACCTTGGTGGCGGGTGACACGATCGAACTTTCCTGACAGGGTGTCATGGGCGGGAGAGGGTCTAACTGATGCGATGGCCCATCACTTCAGTGACAACCCGTCACCTTAGTGGCGACCCATCGCTGAAGTGATGGCCCATCACTGGACTGACGGGCCATCACTTGCGTGACAGGACGTCAGGCGCCTGCCTCGACTGCCTCGATCGCCGCAACGGTCTCGACGGCGACCGCCGTCGGGAACGGGCGGCCCTCCAGGGTCCAGTGCGGGTCGGGGACGATCTCCAGGGCGGCGTAGACGTGGGCGGCGACGTCGGTGTGGTGGAGCGGGCCGACGGGGGCGCCGGGGGTGATGCCGGGGCCGGCGGCGGCGATCCAGGCGGTGCGCTCCAGGGGGGTGCGGCCGCCGTGGCCGCCCGCGTCGACGTGGCCGTGGTCGGTGACCACGATGACCGTCCACTCCTCGGCGGCGTAGGTCGGGCGTTCGCGGAGGGCGGCGAGCAGGCGGCCCAGGCGGGCGTCTGCGGTCTCGATCGAGCGGCGGTAGTCCTCGCCGCAGCCGCGGAAGTGGGCCGTCTCGTCGACCGCGCCGAGGTAGACGAAGGAGGCCTGCGGGTCGTCGTCGGAGCGGGCCAGCACGTACTCGGCCTCGGCGGTGACCCGTTCGTCGCAGACCTCCCACGCCTCGGGGGTGTCCTCCAGCGGGGCGATGTACGAGAGCCGGCCGGGGGCGGCGAACAGCGGGCCGCCGTCGCGGGCCAGGAAGAGCGGCTCCCAGCCGCCGACCGCGAAGGTGCGGCGGCGGTGGGTCTTGGCCAGGCGGGTCGTGAAGTCCGGGAAGACGTCGAGCCGGTGGCCGCCCAGGTGGTTGCCGTAGACGCCGTGCTTGGCGACGCCGACGCCGGTGGCGATCGTCGCCCAGCAGGGCCCGGACATGGTCGGAGTGGCGTCGTCCACCTCGACGGGAGCGAGGAAACCGGCCGCGGCGACCGCGTCCAGGTGCGGGGTGCGCAGGCTCGGCAGCAGGTCGAGGCGGACGCCGTCGATGCCGACGACCAGGACCCGGCGCGGGCCGGCGGGCCAGAGGCTGGACACGGGTGGTGCTCCGATCGTTCGAGGGTGGCTCGGCTGTGCGGCACCTTAACCCGTGCGTCCGGGCCCGCGAAGCTGTACGGACAACCGGCGCCGGACGCCCCTTGGCGCACCGGCCGGAGTGTTCCCGCGAAGTTCTTCCGCCGTTCTCCTCTCTCCTCGCGGGCGGCCCGGCGCCGGAGCGCCGGCGGCCCACCCGCGCCCCGGCGGCGGGCCCGTCGCCCCGCCCCGCCGTACGGGCCGGTAACCTGGCGGCATGCTGAGGATCGGACTGACGGGCGGGATCGGCGCGGGCAAGAGCGAGGTCTCCCGCCAACTGGCCGCGCACGGCGCGGTGATCGTCGACTCGGACCTGATCGCCCGTGAGGTGGTCGCCGCCGGGACGCCCGGACTGGCCGCCGTCGCCGCCGAGTTCGGGCCGGAGGTGCTGCTCCCCGACGGCACCCTGGACCGGCCCGCGCTGGGCCGGATCGTGTTCGCCGACCCGGCCCGGCTGGCGAAGCTGAACGCGATCGTCCACCCGCTGGTCCGGGCCCGCTCCGCCGAACTGGAGTCCGCCGCCGGGCCGGAGGCGATCGTGGTGCACGACGTCCCGCTGCTCGCCGAGAACGGGCTCGCCCCGCTGTACGACCTGGTCGTGGTCGTCGACGTCCCGGACGAGGAGCGCCTGCGCCGCCTGGTCGAACTGCGCGGCACGCCCGAGGACGAGGCCCGGGCCCGGATGGCCGCCCAGGCCACCCGCGAGGACCGCCTCGCCGTCGCCGACCTGGTCCTCGACAACAGCGGTGACCTGGCCCGACTCACCGAGCGGGTCGACGAGTTGTGGCAGCAGCTGGAGCGGCGCGCGGCCTGAGCGGAGGCTGCCGGCCCGCCCCCGGGCGGAGCGTCCGTCCGGCGGTGGCCAGTAGCCCCGGAGCGGGCCGGCCCGGGCCGGGGGCCGGTCTGCCTGCGGAATTGGCAACGGGAAACCGCAGAGTAACGCTCCGGAAGCGATCAGTTGCATGCCAAGATTCCCTCGGAGCGCCGGGGAGCGCTCCCAATCGTTCTCCCGGCCTGTGCCAGGGACGTACCCAGGGGGTGGTTTGGCATGCTGCTGTCCCCTCGCTTCGGGGCCGAACTGCGCCGGTTGCGCGAGGAGCGCGGCCTCTCGCTCGAAGGGCTCGCCCGGCAGCTCAGCTACAGCAAGGGCTACCTCAGCAAGGTCGAGAGCGGCCAGCGCCGGGCCTCCCAGGAGCTCGCCCGCCGCTGCGACGCGCTGCTCGGCGCCGACGGCCGGCTCCAGCAACTCGCCGCCCGCCCGGGACCGGACGGCCCGGGGGTGGACGGCCCCGGCGGTTCCGGCCCCGGTGCCCGCGGCGACCGGGCGGCGGCGCTCGTGGCCCTGCCCGGGCCGGGCGTGCTCGCCGAGCCGCCGCTGCGGCCCACCGCGCTCGCCCCCGAGGTCCCCGCCCTGCTCCGGGCCCAGCTCGCCCACTACCGGGCGCTCGGCCAGCACCTCGACCCGGCGCTGCTGGTCCCCGGGCTGCAGGCGCAGAGCGAGACGGCGGTGCGCCTGGCGCTGCGCTGCGAGGGCCGGGTCCGCTCCGAACTGCTGCTGATCGCCGCGCACTTCATCGAGTTCGGCGGCTGGATGGCGCAGGAGGCCGGCGACCAGCGGGCCGCCCTCGCGCACACCGAGCGGGCCGCCGAGCTCGCCCGGGCCGGCGGCAACCGGCACCTCGTCGGGTACGCCCTGGTCCGGCGCGCCCTGATCACCTTCTACGCGGGGGACGTCGCCGCCACCGTCGCGCTCGCCACCGCCGCCCAGGACCGCCGGCTGCCGCCCCGCATCCGCGGCCTCGCCGCGCTCCGCGAGGCGCAGGGCCACGCCCTCGGCGGCGACCGGGCCCGCTGCCTGCGCAGCCTGGAACGGGCCGAGGTGCTGCTGGACACCGCCGCCGCCGTCCACGACGACGGGCCGCCGATCGGCACCGGGAACCTCGCCGACCCGGCCGCGATGGCCACCGGCTGGTGCCTGTTCGACCTCGGCCACGCCCGGCGCGCCGCCGAGGTGCTCGACCACGAGTACGCCCGGATCCCGCCGAGCGCGACCCGGGCCCGGATTCGCTACGGCCTGCGCCGGGCCCTGGCACACGCCGGGGCCGGCGAGGCCGAGCACGCCTGCGACGTCGCCGCCGGGGAGCTCGGCGCGCTCGCCGACGTCCCGTCCGCGACGGTCCTCGCCGACCTGCGGCGGCTCGACCGCGAGCTGCGGCGGTTCCGGGCCAACCGGGCGGTGCGCGCGTTCCAGCCCGCGCTGCTGCGCGCGCTCACCGGCTGCTGACGTTCCGTCAGGCCGTTTCCCCTTTCCCGGGCGGGACCACCGCCGGGTCACCCCCGCACAGAGAGGTCGGCGCACCATGCCCGCGATCTTCGTGAACTACCGTACCGGCGACCAGGAGGCGGTCGCCGCCCTGCTCGACCACGGGCTGTCCTACCGGTTCGGCAGCGAGCGGGTGTTCCGGGCCAGCAAGTCCATCGCGCCCGGCAGTCGCTACCCGGAGGAGCTGATCGCCGCGGTGCGGGGCTGTTCCGTGCTGCTCGCGGTGGTCGGCCCGCGCTGGTTCGACATCCAGGGCCGGGACGGCCGCCCCGCGGTCGAGGACCCGGAGGACTGGCCGCGCCGCGAGATCGTCGAGGCCTTCGCGGTCGGCGCGCTGGTGGTGCCCGTCCTGGTGGGGGACACCCCGAGGCTGCGCCGCGAACGCCTCCCCGAGCCGCTCACCGCCCTCGCGGACTGCCAGCACCGCCGCCTGGACCTGCGCAGCTCGCACGCGGACCTGAACCGGATCGCCGACGAACTGGCCGCGCTCGTAGCGGAGTTGGCCGAGGCGGACGCGGGCGTGCGGGGGCGTTGAACGAAGCCGCGGAGAGGCGGCGGCGCGGTAGGGCGGAAACGCGGAAACGCGGCCGCGCGGTCAGGGCCCGGTCCGGACGGGGAGGCCGGTTTCGGGGCGGCCCCAGTCGGACCAGGAGCCGTCGTAGACGGTGGGGGAGGGGTGGCCGGTGAGGTGGGCGGCGAAGGCGAGGACGCAGGCGGTGACGCCGGAGCCGCAGGAGGCGATCAGGTGGGGGCGGCCGGCGGTGGCGGTGGCGAGGCGGGCGCGCAGGGCGGGGAGGGGGAGGTAGTGGCCGTCGGGGGTGAGCAGTTCGGTGAAGGGGAGGCTGGTGGAGCCGGGCAGGTGGCCGCGGCGCAGGTGCGGGCGGGGTTCGGGGGCGGCGCCGGTGAAGCGCTCGTGGGAGCGGGCGTCCAGGACGGCGGTGCCGGGGTCGGTCAGGGCGGCGGCCACGGCGTCCCGGTCGAGCAGCAGGCCCGGGCGCGGGCGGACGGTGAAGTCGCCGGGGGAGCAGGGGAGTTGCCGGTCGGTGACGGGGTGTCCGGCGGCCCGCCAGGCGGGCAGTCCGCCGTCCAGGACGGCGGCCCGGTCGAAGCCCGCGGCGCGCAGCATCCACCAGGCGCGCGGGGCGGAGTAGACGCCGGCGCCGTCGTACAGCACCGCGGTGGAGCGGTCGCGCAGGCCGAGGGCGCGCAGCTCGCGCTGGAGGTCGGCGGGGGACGGCACGGTGTGCGGGAGGTCCGAGGCGTGGTCGGAGAGCGCCCCGTCGAGGTCGAAGGCCCGGGCGCCGGGGATGCGGACGGGCGCGTCGCGGTGCGCGCCGACACCGGCGTCGAGGACCACCAGGTCGGGGTGGTCGAGGTGGGCGGCCAGCCAGTCGGCGTCCACCAGGGGGGAGGGCAGCGGCAGTGCGGTCATGGCGGGCGGCTCCGTCGAACGGGTCGGTGCGGGGCCCCATGATCGCACCGCCGCGCGGAAGGCCGGTGCGCCGGTCGGTGCGCCGGTCGGTGCGGAGGGGAGCAGAGGGGAGCGGGGGCCGTCAGGGCTTGCGGGCCACGCCCGCCCAGATCGCCACCTGGGCGTCGGTGTCCTGCGGCTCCTGGTCGGGCCGCCACTGCGGGGCGGTGACCAGGCCGGGCTCCAGCAGCTCCAGGCCGTCGAAGAAGCGCAGCACCTGTGCGCGGGTGCGCATGGTGAGCTGGGCGGTGGCGGAGCGGTAGATGGCGGGCCCGCGGTCGGCGTCCTCCTGGGGGACGAAGTCGCCGGTGGCATGCGAGAGCGCCAGGTAGCTGCCGGAGGGCAGCGCGTCGACCAGGGTGCGGACGATCGCGTACGGGTCGTCGGCGTCGTCGATGAAGTGCAGGATGGCGAAGAGCTGGAGCGCGACGGGGCGGTCGAGGTCGAGCAGGTCGCGGACGGCCGGGTCGGCGAGGATCGCCTTGGGTTCGCGCAGGTCGGCCTGGAGGACGCTGACGCTGCCCGGTTCGGCGCCGGCCAGCAGGGCCCGGCCGTGCACCAGCACGATCGGGTCGTTGTCGAGGTAGGCGACCCGGGCGGACGGGTCGACGGACTGCGCGATCTCGTGGGTGTTCCCGGCGGAGGGGATGCCGGTGCCGATGTCCAGGAACTGGCGGACGCCGGACTCGGCGAGGAAGCGGACGGCCCGCTGCAGGAAGGCCCGGTTCGCCTGTGCGCTGATCCGCACCAGCGGGCTGAGCGCGACGACCTGTTCGGCGGCGGCCCGGTCGGCGGGGAAGTTGTCCTTGCCGCCGAGGTAGTAGTCGTACATCCGGGCCGGGTGCGGGATTTCCGGGCGGAGCTCGGCGGACGGCGGCGGGCTCTGGTCGCCGGACATCCAGTCGAGCGGGATTTCCTGATGGTCGGTCACAACTGCTCCCCCGTCAGCGGAACGCGCTTTCGGGGGCAGCATAGACGGCCGGGAATCCGCGGTGACAACGGACCGGCAAAGTGGGCGGTGGGGCAGTGGATCGTCCACGATGTCCGGCGGAATTAAATTCGCATAGTTGTTCGAATATAGGGACGGTGGCGGCCGTCCTGGGAATTCCGCGCCGCGGTTCAGTCCCCGGGGGCGTCCGCCGTCCCCGGCTCGGGCCCCGCGTCCGGGTCGCGGGTGAGCAGGTAGCGGGCGCCGGGGCCGGTGCGGGCGGCCCGGTCGTCCGCGTTGTAGAGGCCGCAGCGGGTCAGCGAGAGGCAGCCGCAGCCGATGCAGCCCGTCAACTTGGCCTTCATCAGCTGGAGTTCGGTGATCTGCCGGTCGATCCGGTGCTGCCAGGTGGCGGCGACGGCGTTCCACTCCCGCTGGCTGGGCGCGCGGTCCTCGGGGAGCCGGGCGAGCGCGGTGGCGACCTCCTCCAGGCTGAGGCCGACCTGCTGGGCGGCCCGGACGAAGGCGATCCGGCGCAGCGCCGAGCGCGGGTAGCGGCGCTGGTTCCCGGCGGTGCGGGCGGAGTGGATCAGCCCGAGGCTCTCGTAGTAGCGCAGCGCCGAGGTGGCCAGGCCGCTGCGCTCGGCGAGTTGGCCGATGGTGAGGACGTCGTGCCGGGAGGGTGCCATGGGTCCGCAGGATACCCGGGAGCGGGCGCTTGACTTCAAGCGCACTTGAAGTCGGATGCTCTTCCCATGACGAGCGAAGCGACACGCACTCCAGGCGGCGGACTCGGCGGGCCCGGCGGATTCGCCGAACTGCCGCACCTGATCTCCCTGATGGCGGGCGACGAGAAGCACTCCCCGGCCGCGCACTCCACCCTGGACGCGCTCTGGGTGCTGTACGACCGGGTGCTGAAGGTCGGCCCGGAGAACGTGGACGCGCCGGACCGGGACCGGTTCCTGCTGTCCAAGGGCCACGGCCCGATGGCGTACTACGCGGTGCTGGCGGCCAAGGGCTTCTTCCCGGTGGAGCTGCTGCACAGCTTCGGGTCCTACGACTCGCCGCTGGGCCACCACCCGGACCGGCTGCTGGTGTCCGGCGCGGAGATCGGCTCCGGCTCGCTGGGCCACGGCCTGCCGCTGGCGGTCGGCACGGCGCTCGGCCTGCGCGCCCAGGGGCTGGACGCCCCGGCGGTGTGGGTGCTGATCGGGGACGCCGAGTTCGACGAGGGCTCCAACCACGAGGCGGTGGCCTTCGCCGGGGCGTACGGGCTGGACCGGCTGCACACCCTGGTGATCGACAACTCCTCGGCCACGCACGGCTGGAGCGGCGGCATCGCGGCCCGGTTCGCCGGCGAGGGCTGGTCGACCGCCACCGTGGACGGCCGCGACCACGAGCAGCTGTACCGGGCGTTCACCGCCCCGCACCCGGGCCGCCCGCACGTGGTGGTGGCCCGCACCGAACCCAAGAACGCCTGACGGAGGGGAGAAGGGGACATGGAGACGACGGAGTGGACGATGCGGGAGCAGTTCGGGCTGACGGTCACCGAGCTGCTGGAGCGGGACCCGCGCACCGCGCTGGTGCTCGCCGACATCGGGGTGGCGCAGTTCCCGGCGGCGGCCCGCGCGCACCCCGACCGGGTGGTGAACGTCGGCATCCGCGAGCAGCTGCTGATCGGCGTGGCCGGCGGCCTGGCGCTGACCGGGCTGCGCCCGATCGCGCACACCTTCGCCAGCTTCCTGATCGAACGGCCCTTCGAGCAGGTGAAGTTGGACCTGGTGCACCAGGGCGTCGGCGCGGTCCTGGTGAGCGCGGCCGGCTCCTACGACTGGCCGGCCGGCGGCCGCACCCACATGGCGCCCGGCGACGTCGCCCTGCTGGACACCCTGCCCGGCTGGCAGGTGCACGTGCCCGGCCACCCGGCCGAGGCCGACCTGCTGCTGCGGCACGCCGTCGCCGACGGCGACACCCTGCAGTACGTGCGACTCTCCGCGCACCGCAACCGGGACGCCCGACCGGTTTCCCCCGGAAAATTCCTGACGGTCCGTCAGGGATCGCGCGGGGTGGTGCTGGCGGTCGGCCCGATGCTGGACGCGGTGCTGGCGGCCACCGAGATGCTGGACGTGACGGTGCTGTACGCGGCCACCGTGCGGCCGTTCGACGCGGCGGGCCTGCGGGCGGCGCTCGGCGAGCGGGCCGACGTGGTGCTGGTCGAACCGTACCTGGCGGGCACCTCGGCGGCCGAGGCGCACCGGGCGCTGGCCGAACTGCCGCACCGCGTCCTCGGGTTGGGCGTGCCGAAGGAGGAGCACCGGCACTACGGCTCGATCCCCGAGCACCTGGCCGCGTACGGCCTGGACGCCGCCGCTCTGCACGCCCGGATCGCCGAGTTCCTGCGCTGACGCGCCCGGTGGGGCGCTCGGTGGCGCGTTCGCGGGCGGGTTCGGTGGCGGGTTCGGTGACGCGCTACGCGGTGCGGGCCACCGCCACCGCGTCCGGCCCGAGCAGCAGCGTGCCGCCGGGCCCGGCCGCCACCTCGCCGAACACCGCCTCCAGTGCGGCGAGTTCACCCGCCAGCGGGACGGCGAGCGGGGCGGCGGGCGGCCCGTCGCCGCCGATCCGCACCAGCACCCGGTAGCGGCCCCGGTGCACCGCCAGCCAGCCCGCCCCGGCGTCGTGCCGGACCTCGACCGCGCCCAGGTCGCCGTCCGACAGCTCCGGGGCGGCCCGCCGCAGCCGGATCAACTGCCGGTACCAGGACAGCAGTTCGGCGTGCGGGGCGCGGCCGGGCTCGGACCAGTCCAGGGTGGAGGCGCGCACCGTCGCCGGGTCCTGCGGGTCGGGGACGTCCTCGGCCCGCCAGCCGTGCTCGGCGAACTCCCGGCGGCGGCCCTGCCGGACGGCCTCGGCGAGCCGCGGATCGGTGTGGTCGGTGAAGTACTGCCACGGCGTGCCGGCGCCCCACTCCTCGCCCATGAACAGCATCGGCGTGAACGGCGAGGTCAGCACCAGCGCGGCCGCCGCCGCCAGCCGGCCGGGCGGCAGCGCGGCCGAGAGCCGGTCGCCGGTGGCCCGGTTGCCGATCTGGTCGTGGGTCTGCGCGTAGCCCAGCAGCCGGTGCCCGTACTCGGCCGGGAAGGGGCGGCCGTGCGAGCGGCCGCGGAACGAGGACCACGTCCCGTCGTGGAAGAACCCCCGGGTCAGGGTCTTGGCCACGGCCGCGTACGGGTCGGCGGCGAAGTCCGCGTAGTAGCCCTGCGACTCGCCCGTCAGCAGGCAGTGCAGGGCGTGGTGGAAGTCGTCGCTCCACTGCGCCGTCAGGCCCTGCCCGCCCGCCGGGCGCGGGGCGGTGGTGCGCGGGTCGTTCAGGTCGGACTCGGCGACCAGGAACAGCGGACGCCCGGTCGCCTGCGCCAACTTCTCCACCTCGGTGGCCAGTTCCTCCAGGAAGTGGACCGCCCGGGTGTCCACCAGGGCGTGCACCGCGTCCAGCCGCAGGCCGTCGATCCGGTAGTCGCGCAGCCAGGCCAGCGCGCTGCCGACCAGGAACGCCCGCACCTCGTCCGAGCCCGGCGCGTCCAGGTTCACCGCCGACCCCCACGGGGTCTGGTGCCGGTCGGTGAAGTACGGGCCGAACCGCGGCAGGTAATTGCCGGACGGGCCCAGGTGGTTGTGCACCACGTCCAGCACCACGCCCAGGCCGCGCCGGTGCGCCGCGTCCACGAAGCGCTTCAGCCCGTCCGGGCCGCCGTACGGCTCGTGCACCGCCCACAGCGCCACCCCGTCGTAGCCCCAGCCCGAGCGGCCCGGGAAGGCGCACACCGGCATCAACTCGACGAAGTCCACGCCCAGTTCGACCAGGTGGTCGAGCTTCTCCACCGCCGCGTCGAAGGTGCCCGCCGGGGTGAACGTCCCCACGTGCAGCTCGTACAGCACCGCGCCCGCCACCGGGCGGCCCCGCCAGGCCGTCTCCGACCAGGCGAACGCCGCGTGGTCGACCCGGCGGCTCAGCCCGTCCGGCCCGTCCGGCTGCCACGCCGAGCGCGGATCGGGCAGCGCCCGGCCGCCGTCGATCCGGAAGCCGTAGTCGCCGTCCGGGCCCTCCCCGCGCCACCAGCCCGGCCGGGCCGGGTCGCGCTCCAGCAGGTACGGGATCGCCCCGACCTCGACCTCGACCACCTTGGCGTCCGGCGCCCACACCTGGTAGAGCATCAAGCCCCCTCCGCGAGCAGCGCCACCGGCAACTGCTGGAAAAGATAAGACAGTTCGACCGTCCCGCCGATGAAGTGGCGGTCCGTCAGCAGGTCGGTCCAGCGGCCCGTCGGCAGCTCCAGCACGGTGTCCCCCCAGCCGCCCGCCCGGTGCAGCCCGTACGGCAGCCGGGTCGCCGCCGCCAGCACCCGCTCGCCCCGCCCGAACGCCACCAGGTGCTCCGCCGCCGGGCCCCGCCCCGCCACCGGCCGGTACGAGCCCAGCGGGCCCGAACGGCGCAGGTGCAGGGCCGTGGTGGTCAGGTGCAGCTTCTCCCGGGCCAGGTCGCCCGGGCGCGGCTCCGGCGAGTCCGTCAGCCGCACCGCCAGCGCCCCCAGGTCCACCGGCGCCCGGTTGTCCGGGTCGACCAGCGTGTACAGCGGCTCCTCGCCGCCCTGGAACAGGTCCGGCACACCCGGCACCAGCAGGTGCAGCAGCGCCGCCGACAGCGAGTTCACCCGGGCGAACGGCTCCAGCAGCCGGACGAACCCGGCGATCCGCGGACACAGCCCCGGATCGGCCAGCGCCCCGCGCGCGTACTCCGTCAGCCGCCGCTCGAAGACCTCGTCCGGCTCCTTCCACGAGGTGCGCAGCTTCGCCTCCCGCGCCGACTTCACCAGCACCCCGACCAGCCGCTCCGCCGGCAGCGGCCAGGCCGCCACCAGGGTCTGCCACAGCAGCCAGGCCGAGGAGCGGTCCGGGCACGGCCCCGCCGCCGGCGTCCAGGCCGCGCACTCCGCCGCCCACACCTCCGGCAGCTCCGCCAGCACCGCCAGCCGGGCCCGGGCGTCCGCGCTGCGCTTGGTGTCGTGGGTGGACAGCGCCGTCATCCCGTCCGGCCACTCCCGCTCCTGCTCGGCGCACCAGGCGTGGAACGCCTCCGGCGACACTCCCGGGCGCTCCGGCAAGCCGCCCACCTCGTTCAGCGACAGCAGCGCGTTGAACCGGTAGAACGCGGTGTCCTCCACGCCCTTCGCCGCCACCGCCGACGCCGTCTGCCCGAACCGCAGGCAGAACTCGTCCCGGGCCGCCGACCGGCCCAGCCGCCCCAGCGCCAGCTCCCGCACCAGCCGCTCGGTGGCCGGGGCCCCGTCCGGCGGTGCCAGTACGGCCACCGCCTCCGGCGGGGCCGGCTCGCCCGGCACCACGTACGGCCGGTACGCCGGATACTCCGTCAGCAGCCCCTCCAGCGCCCGGCGCACCGCCAGCGGCGAGTGGTCCGCCAGCTCCGGGCCCTCCGCGCAGATCCGCCCCACCAGCCGGACCAGCCGCGCCGTCTCCGCCGACAGCGCCCCGCCCGGCGCCACCATCTCCGCCCGCCCCGCCCGGCCCGACCCCGCCGCGTCCAGCGGCTCCCCGACGTCCCGCCGGTAGGCCGCCACCAGCTTCTCCGCGCCCCGGCGGTCCGTCAGCACCCCGTCGATCCGGCGCAGCGCGTCGTACCCGGTGGTGCCCGCGCACGGCCAGTCCGCGGGCAGCCGCTCCTCCCCGGTGAGGATCTTCTCCACCACCGTGTACGCCCCGCCGCTCGCCTCCGCGAGCCGCCGCAGGTAGCCGCGCGGGTCCGCCAGCCCGTCCGGGTGGTCGATCCGGAAACCGTCCAGCACCCCCTCCCGGTGCAGCCGCAGCAGCACCCCGTGGGTGGCCTCGAAGACCTCCGGCACCTCCGTGCGCACCGCGATCAGCTCGTTCACGGTGAAGAACCGGCGGTAGTTCAGCTCCTCGTCCGCCAGCCGCCACCAGGCGAGCCGGTACCACTGGCGGGCCAGCAGCTCCGGCAGCGGCAGGCCGCCGGTGCCGGGCCGCAGCGGGAACGCGTGCTCGTGGTAGCGCAGCACCTCCCCGTCCACCACCAGCTGGTCCAGCACCGCGCCCAGCCGATCGCCCAGCAGCGGCAGCAGCAGCCGCCCCCGCTCCGGGGCGTCCACCGGCCCCCGCTGGGACGTCCAGTCGATGTCGAACCAGGCCGCGTGCGGGTCGTCCGGGCCGTTCTTCAGCACCTCCCACAGCGGGCCGTTCAACCGCTCCGGCACCGGCAGCGCCATGTGGTTCGGCACCACGTCCGCGATCAGGCCCAGGCCGTGGCCGTGCGCCTCCGCGGCCAGCGCGCGCAGCGTCTCCTCGCCGCCCAACTGCTCGCTGATCCGGCCGTGGTCGACGGTGTCGTACCCGTGCGTCGACCCCGGCGCGGCCTCCAGCAGCGGCGACAGGTGCAGGTGCGAGACGCCGAGCGCCGCCAGGTACGGCACCGCCCGGCGGGCGTCGTCCAAGGTGAACTCCGGCTGCAGCTGCAGGCGGTAACTGGCCGTCGGAGGGCGTGCGGCGGCTGACGTCATACCCGATCCCTACCCGGACACGGGGAGGCCTACCGCGCACTGCGCCGAACGGGGCGCGGCGCGGTACGCCGCCGGGCGGGAGGTGACCCACCGTCAGACCGGGTCGGGCGCGGCCTCGGCGAGCGCCCGGGCCGCCGCCAGCTCCGCGGCCTCGCCCGCCAGCGCGGCCTCCAGCATCGCGTACGCGTCCGGCCCCACCGGCAGCCGCACCGGACCGGACTCCGCGGCCACCGCCCGCAGCACCAGCTGCGCGAACACCTCCGGGCGGTTCAGCACCGCGTCGCCCGCCATGCCGCGCAGCGCGGCGTGCATCGGCGCCAGGCCCTCCGCGTACGCCGGCAGCTTCACCGCCGTCTCGGCCAGCGAGGACCCGTACGAGGTGGCGAACCCGCCCGGCTCCACCGCCGTCACCCGCACCCCGAACGGGGCCGCCTCGGCCGCCAGCGCCAGCGTCATGCCCTCCAGCGCGAACTTACCCGCGACGTACGCCCCCAGGCCGGGGAAGGCCATCCGGCCGCCCACCGAGGAGACGTTCACGATGTGGCCGCCGCCCTGGGCGCGCATCACCGGCAGCACCAGGCGGGCCATCCGCCACGGGGCCACCGCCAGCACCTCCAGCTGCTCGCGCAGCTCCTCGTCGGAGACCTCCTCGACCGCGCCGAACAGGCCGACGGCGGCGTTGTTCACCAGGACGTCGAGACCGCCGAGGCGCTCCTGCGCGAGGGCGACGGCCGCCGCGCACTGCTCCGGGTCGCGCAGCTCCAGCCTCGCCCGCACCAACCGCCCCGGGAACTCCTCGGCGAGGGCGTCCAGCGGCGAATCCCCCCTGGACGTCGCCACCAGCGCGTCCCCGGCCTCCAGCACGGCCCGCGCCAGCGCGAGTCCGAGACCGGACGAACAGCCCGTCACCAACCAGTTGCGAGACACTTCGTACCCCCCTTGATCTGCGGCTTCCTGCCGGACGGGGAGGTACCCGGATTCGGAGACTCTTAGGCGGACGAGGGTGCGAAATCAGGGGCCCGGGGAACGGCGGGGCCGAGAGGGGCGATGCGCCGGAGCACAGTGGGGCGCGACGGGGCGTCGGCCGAAAGACCTTCGGCCCGAAACGGGGTGGCGCCTCGCAGCCCGTCGGACGCCAGCCCCTCGGCCCCGCCGTTCCCCGGGCCCCTGGAGCTTCGCTCCCCGGGCCCCTGTGGGCGAGTCCTACGCCGGGCGTTGGAGGACCATCAGGGAGCGGTCGAGGAGGCGGAGGGTGTCGCCGGCCTTGACGCGGGGGCCGGTGCCCGGCGGGGGGAGGGTGGGAAGGGAGGTGTCGACGACGAGTTGCCAGGCGGCGCCGTGGTCGGCGGGGACGGTGAAGGTGAGCGGTTCGAAGTGGGCGTTGAAGAGGAGGAGGAAGGAGTCGTCGACGATCTTGCCGCCGCGGCGGTCGGGTTCGGAGATGGCGTTGCCGTTGAGGAAGACGGTCAGCGACTTCGCGTAGGAGGTGGACCAGTCCTGCTGGGTCATCTCCTCGCCGGCGGGGGTGAACCAGGCGATGTCGGTGAGGTCGTCGCGGGTGCCGGAGACCGGGCGGCCGTGGAAGAAGCGGCGGCGGCGGAAGACCGGGTGGTCGCGGCGGAGCCAGATCATGCCCTGGGTGAACTCCAACAGCTTCGCGTCGGCCGGGTCGGGCTGCTCGGGGGAGGCGGGGGTGCCGGGCCAGCGTACCCAGGTGAGTTCGGAGTCCTGGCAGTAGGCGTTGTTGTTGCCGCGCTGGGAGCGGCCCAGCTCGTCGCCGTGGGCGAGCATCGGGACGCCCTGGGAGAGCATCAGGGTGGCGATCATGTTGCGCTGCTGACGCGCCCGCAGGTCGAGGACGGCCGGGTCGGTGGTGTCGCCCTCGGCACCGCAGTTCCAGGAGCGGTTGTGCGACTCGCCGTCCCGGTTGTCCTCGTGGTTGGCCTCGTTGTGCTTGTCGTTGTAGGAGACCAGGTCGCGCAGCGTGAAGCCGTCGTGGCAGGTGACGAAGTTGATCGAGGCGATCGGGCGGCGGCCGTCGTCCTGGTAGAGGTCGGAGGAGCCGGTCAGCCGGGAGCCGAACTCGGCCATCGTCGCGGGCTCGCCGCGCCAGAAGTCGCGGACGGTGTCCCGGTACTTGCCGTTCCACTCGGTCCACAGCGGCGGGAAGTTGCCGACCTGGTAGCCGCCCTCGCCGAGGTCCCAGGGCTCGGCGATCAGCTTGGCCTGCGAGACGACCGGGTCCTGCTGCACCAGGTCGAAGAAGGAGGACAGCCGGTCGACCTCGTGGAACTGGCGGGCCAGCGTCGCGGCCAGGTCGAAGCGGAAGCCGTCCACGTGCATCTCGGTGACCCAGTAGCGCAGCGAATCCATGATCATCTGGAGCACGTGCGGGCTGCGCATCAGCAGCGAGTTGCCGGTGCCGGTGGTGTCCTCGTAGAAGCGCTGGTCCCGGGCGAGCCGGTAGTAGGAGGCGTTGTCCAGGCCGCGGAAGGACAGCGTCGGGCCGAGGTGGTTGCCCTCGGCGGTGTGGTTGTAGACCACGTCGAGGATGACCTCGATGCCGGCCGCGTGCAGCGCCTTGACCATCGACTTGAACTCCTGCACCTGCTGGCCGCGGTCGCCGGTGGAGGAGTACGAGGAGTGCGGGGCGAAGAAGCCGATCGTGTTGTAGCCCCAGTAGTTGGACAGGCCCAGGTCGCGCAGCCGGTGGTCGCGGACGAACTGGTGCACCGGCATCAGCTCGATCGCGGTGACGCCGAGCTTCGCCAGGTGCTCGATCACCGCCGGGTGGGCCAGGCCCGCGTAGCTGCCGCGGATCTCCTCGGGGACGTCCGGGTGCAGCTTGGTCAGGCCCTTGACGTGCGACTCGTAGACCACGGTGCGGTGGTAGTCGGTGCGCGGCGGCCGGTCGGTGCCCCAGTCGAAGTACGGGTTGATCACCACCGAGTGCATGGTGTGCGCGGCCGAGTCCAGGTCGTTGCGCCGCTCCGGCGCGCCGAAGTGGTAGCCGTACACCGACTCGTCCCAGTCGATGTGGCCGCTCATCGCCTTCGCGTACGGGTCGAGCAGCAGCTTCGAGGCGTTGTGCCGCTGGCCGAGGCCGGGCTGGAACGGGCCGTGCACCCGGAAGCCGTAGCGCTGCCCCGGCTGGACGCCCGGGAGGTAGGCGTGCCGGACGAAGGCGTCGGTCTCGCGGAGTTCGACCACCGTCTCGGTGCCGTCCTCGGCGATCAGGCAGAGTTCGATCCGGTCCGCGCTCTCGGAGAACACGGCGAAGTTGGTGCCCGCCCCGTCGTAGGTGGCGCCGAGCGGATACGGTTGCCCCGGCCAGACCTGCATGTGTCCCCAACTTCCTTGTACCGGACGTGAACTGGCGCTCGCGCGGGGTCTTCCCGGCGGAGCGCCCGGCCATGTGCGGGGCGGCAACCAGGTGACGCACGGCACATCCGCATACTCACCGACGGCGGCCCGAACTCCGCGCCCATCCGCGCGTGGTTCGCCCGAACGGGTGTCCTGGCGGGTCGGCCCGTCGGCGTGGCGTGGCCGCCCGGTGACGGACCGTCGAGGGCCGGTCCGGTTGCTGTAGAGAGGGCTGCGGCCCGGCCGCACCGGGCGATACCCTTGATCGTCCGGAATGCGAGCCCCGGGCCCATGCGGTGCGCCGGCGGCGCCGCGGTGGAGGGATTCCAGCGGACGCGCCGTCACCCGGTGGGCGGCGGACGAGAGGTGAGGTAGCGGATGGGGTTCCCCTCCGGCGACGGCCAGGACCCGCGCGCCGGGAGCAGCGAGGCCCCGACGCTGGTGGTCCGCGGCGGGCGCGGCCCGCTCCCCCCGCCGCCGGGCACCGCCGAGGGGATGCCGCCCGGCTGGGCCGTCGACCGGTGGGACGACGCCTACCGCCGGGTCCGGCTGGCCGGCCGCGCCTACGTCTGGCTCAACCTGGTCGAGCAGCGGATGCGCGCCCTGGTCGACGAGGTGCTGCGCCCCGTCTACGCGCCCGCGCACGGCGAGGAGTGGGTGACCGCCGCGGCCGGCCCGGTCGGCGAGGAGTGGGTGCACCGGGCCGCCGCGATCCGCGAGGTCTCCCGCCGCAAGGGCTACCTGCTGGACCCGGTCGACGACGACCCGCTGGTCTTCCTGACGCTGCCCCAGCTGCGCGAACTGATGGTGCAGCACTGGCCGTGCTTCGAACCGCACCTGGTGGACCGCCGGGAGATCGAGCTGGCGCTGGACGAGCTGGAGGTCGCCCGGCACGTGGTCTCCCGCAACCGGGCGCTGTCGCAGACCGTCCTCGACCAGACCGAGCGGGCCGCCGCCCGGCTGCTGGCGCTGCTCGACGGCGCGCACGGCGGGGTGCCCGCCGACGTGGTCGAGGAACTGGTGGCCGGCCGGTACGCCGACGTGGTCGCGGTGCACGCCGACCGGGTCCGGCTGCAGCGCGACCTGCCGGTGGAGGACCTGCTGGAGGGCGCCCGCCGACTGGACGCGGTCGGCATCGGCCTGGGCATGCTCTGCCAGAACTACACCGGCAAGCGGCTGGTCCGGCTGGCCGCCGAGGGCTGCCGGGTCCGGCTGCTGTTCCTCAACCCGGCGAGCAGCGCCGTCCGCCGACGTGAACGCGAACTCGGCCTCGGGCGCGGCGAGTTGGGCCGCTCGGTGGAGATGAACATCATGCACGTGCGGCGGGTCAGGGCCCGGCTGCGGGACCAGGGGAGCTTCGAGATCCGGGTGTTCGACGAACTGCCCCGGTTCACCGCCTACCTGGTCGAGGGCCCCCGGGTGACCGGCGCGGGCGGCCGGCGCCGCTCCACCGACCTCGGCGTGGTCCAGCCCTACCTGCGCGGGGCCCGCGGCATCGAGTCGCCCGCCCTGGTGCTGCGCGGCGGCGCCGGACAGGAGTCCGGCGGCACCGAACCCGGGCTGCTGGAGGTCTACCGGGAGGAGTTCGAGGGCCTCTGGGGCGACTCCCGGCCGGTGTCCTGACCTGCGCCGGGGCCGCCCGCCGACCCGGCCGCGGGGCGGACGCGCCGTGGAGGCTGTCACTGCGGCAGGCGATGATGGACGGAATGTGGCAGTGCCGACGGAAGGACACACCCCCATGACCTGGTGGAAGGGGCCGCTCACCGGTTTCGACCTGGAGACCACCGGCACCGACCCGGAGGAGTCGCGGATCGTCACCGCCGCGGTGGTCGACACCCTCGGCGGGGGCGTCGAGGCCGTCACCAGCTGGCTGCTCGACCCGGGCGTCCCGATACCCGCCGAGGCCGCCGCGATCCACGGCATCACCGACGACCGGGCCCGCGCCCAGGGCCGGCCCGCCGCCGAGGCGATCGAGGAGATCGCCCGCGCCCTGGCCGAACGGCTCGCCGCGGGCCGGCCGGTGGTCGCCTTCAACGCCCCGTTCGACCTCTCGCTGCTCGACGCCGAGCTGCGCCGCCACGGCCTGCCCACGCTGGCCGACCGCCTCGGCGGCCCCGTCACCCCCGTGGTCGACGCGATGGTCGTCGACCGCGCCCTGGACAAGTACCGCAAGGGCTCGCGCACCCTGCAGCGGGTCTGCGAGGTCTACGGCGTCGAACTGCGCGACGCGCACGAGGCCGGCAGCGACGCGCTGGCCGCCGTCCGGGTCGCCGTCGCGCTCGGCCACCGCTACCCGGACCAGGCCGGCGACCTGCCGCTGGACGAACTGCACCGGCGGCAGATCGACTGGTACCGGGCCTGGGCCACCGACCTGCAGAGCTGGCTGCGCCGCAAGGACCCGGCGGCCGTGGTCGACCCGCGCTGGCCGCTCAAGGCCGCGTCCTAGGCTGCGTCCTGGGACGCCGACCGAGGGGGCCGGCCGAGGGGGCGGTGACGGGCCGTCAGGACTGCGGGAAGTCGAAGGTGTAGCCCTGCGCGACCAGCCAGGGCAGCAGCTGCTTGAGCGCCGCCACGGTCTGGCTGCGGTCGCCGCCGCCGTCGTGCATCAGCACCACGCCGCCCGGGCGCAGAGTCTGCTGCACGGTGGAGACGATCGCCGGGACACCCGGGCGGGACCAGTCGCGCGGGTCGACCGTCCAGCCCAGCGACTTCATGCCCAGGTCGGCGCCGATCCGCTCGTTCTCGGCGGTGAAGTCGCCGCCCGGGGCGCGCCACCAGGTGACGGCCGGGTCGGTCCCGGCCGCGTTCACGATCATCGTCCGGGCGTCGGCGATCTCCGCGACCTGCTGCTGGTGGGACTGCTTGTGCATCGGCTGCGGGTGGTCCACCGTGTGGTCGCACAGCCGGTGGCCCTCGGCGACGATCCGCTGCACCGCCGCCGGGTGCGCCTTCGCGTTGGCGCCGATCTCGCAGAACGTCGCCTTCGCGCCGTACTGCGCCAGCAGGTCCAGCACCTGGCCGGTGGCCGGGCCCGGGCCGTCGTCGAAGGTCAGCGCCACGGTCTTCCCGCCGGAGGCGGTGTGCCGCAGCACGCCGCCGGCCGGGGCGGGGTTCGGGTCGGCGGAGGCGGTGGCCGGGCTGCTGCCGGTCGGGGTGGCCGGGGTGGCCGTGGCGGAGGGGCTCGCCGAACTGCGCGGCGCGCCGGGCGCCCGGTGCGGGGACGGGGCGTCCGAGGAGGGGTCCGCGTCCGGGACGGCCGAGGACGCGCCGCCCTCGTGCGGCGTCGGCCGGGCCGCCACGGAGCTCCCGCCCGCCGCGCCGGTCGTACTCGCACTCGTGCCGGCACTGGCGCCCGGCGTGCCCGGGCGCTGCGCGGCGTCCCCCGTCGCGGAGGGGGAGCCGGATGTGCCGCAGGCCACCAGCAGGGCGGGGGCGAGCAGCGCGCAGGCGCCGAGCAGCAGAGGACGACGGCGGGCGGATATGCGGGAATTCACCATGGAACGACTCCTGACGTCGTACCGGCCGCCCTGGGACGGGGCGTCTGGTCGGATACGACGCCAGGTACGAACGAAGTGGTTCCGTCCGGGTGTGGGCCGCGCCACAAGGCGGCCGCCGGACGGAAGCGGTCAGAACGCGAACCAGCGTACGTCCGTCGCGCCGTCACGCAGCGAGTCCACCCGGCGACGGAACTCGGCCCGCGCGGCCGGGTTCCCGGCCGCCTGCTGGGCCACCCACGCGGCGCTCGCGGTCTCCCGGGCACCGCGCAGCACCGCGAACCCCGGCCACTCCCGGACGTCCCAGCCGTAGGCCGCGTGGAAGGCCGCGACCTCCTCCGCCGGTACGCCGTACCGGTCCTGACTGAGCGCCAGTACCACCAGGTCGTGCTCGCGCAGGTCCGCCGCCATGTACTCCAGGTCGAGCAGCACCGGCCCGTCCGGGGTGACGTGCACGTTGCGCGGCAGCGCGTCGCCGTGGATCGGGCCGGGTGGCAGGACCGGGGCCAGCTCCGCGATCGCGGTAACAAAGGTCTCTTTTCGGACACGGAGGAAGGCGGCGTCCGCCGGATCGACGTGCCCTTCCGCCGCGGTGAGCCAGTCGTCCACCGGGGCGAGCAGGTCGCGCCGGCCGAGCGGGACGGACGGGACGGACGGGACGGGCGCGGCGGGCAGTGCGTGCAGGGCGCGCAGCAGCGGCGCCAGGTCGACCGGGCGGGCCGGGCGGACCGGGTCGCCGAGCCGGTGCCACAGCGTGACGGGGTGCTCCCGGACCAGGCGCACCGCCGGGTCGGCGGGGCGGACCACGGGCACGCCCGCGCCGTCCAGCCAGCCGGCCAGGGCCAGTTCGCGCCCGGCCCGGTCGGCCGCGCCGGGCGTCCGGCCGACCTTGGCGACCAGGCCCTCGGCGGGGAGGTCGAACACCGCGTTCTGGCCGAGCGCGAGCAGCACCGCCCCGGCCGGGTCGATCCCGGCCGGAGCGGCGGCTTCCTGCAGGAGGGCGCGGGCCCTCGGTTCGTCGAAGATCACCCGCCCATTGTCGGGGAGAGCGACCCCGGCGTCCCGGCCCCGGCGGCCCCGGCGGTTTCGGCGGGGGACTCGGACGCCGACTGCGGGAGCCGGCGCAGCCAGCGCGGCAGGTACCAGTTCCGCTCGCCGAGCAGCGACATGACGGCGGGCAGCAGCACGGCGCGGACCACCGTCGCGTCGATCAGGACGGCGACGGCGAGGCCGACGCCCATCTGCTTCATGGACTGCATGGAGAGCGTGCCGAACACCGCGAACACCCCGACCATGATCACGGCCGCGCTGGTGACCACGCCCGCCGTGCTGCGGATGCCGTGCGCGACGGCGGCCCGGGTCGGCAGGCCCCGGTCGTGCGCCTCCTTGATCCGGGAGACCACGAACACGTGGTAGTCCATCGAGAGGCCGAAGAGGATCACGAACAGGAACAGCGGCACCCAGCTCTCCACCGCGCCGACGCCCGCCGTGCCGACCAGTGCGGCGCCGACGCCGTGCTGGAAGACCAGGGCGAGCACGCCGTAGGCCGCGCCGACCGAGAGCAGGTTGAGCAGCACTGCGGTGACCGCGACGGCCGGCGAGCGGAAGGAGACCAGCATCAGCAGGAAGGCGAAGGCGACCACGAAGCCGAACACCGGGAGCAGCGCGCCCGACATCTGCCGGTTGAAGTCGACCGAGCCGGCCGTGCTGCCGGTGACCGGGGCCTCGGTGCCGGGGATCCGGCCGACCGTGGCCGGGACGACCTCCTCGCGCAGGGCCTTCAGGGCGGCGGCGGAGGTTTCGTCGTTGCCGCTGCCGCGGAGCGGGATGTCGACCGTGGCGACGTTCTGCGCGGCGTGCACCTTGACCTCGGTGGGGCCGTGCATCCTCCCGGTGGCGAGGGCGCGGGCCTGCAGGTCAGCGAGGGCCCGGGTCATCTCCGGGGAGGAGATGTCCTTCGCCCGGACCACCACGGTCGCGGGGGAGGGACTGCCGGGGAAGGCGGCCTCGATCCGCTGCGAGGTGGCGACCAGCGGGTTGCCCGCGGGGAGCTGCTGCTGGAACGTCAGGTTCGCGGTGTGCATCGTCAGCGTCGGCGCGGCGAGCGCCAGCAGGGCGGCGGTGGCGAGCCCGGCGGCGGCCGCCGGGCGGCGCAGCACCGGCCGCAGCACCGCGTTCCAGAACCGGCCGCCCTCGCCGCCGGTGCGGCGCAGCCGGTGCAGGAACGGCACCCGCCCCTTCTCGACCCGGTCGCCGAGCATCGACAGCAGGGCGGGCAGCACCGTCAGCGAGCCGAGCACCGCGGTGACCACGACGACGATGGTGGCCCAGGACATTGCCCGGAAGTCGGCGATGCCGGTGAGGAACATGCCGGCCATGGCGACCACCACCGTGAGGCCGGAGACCAGCACGGCGCGGCCGGAGGTGGCGGCGGCGATCCGCAGCGCGGTCTCCCGGTCGTGGCCGGCGGCGCGCTCCTCGCGCTCCCGGCGCAGGTAGAAAAGGCAGTAGTCGACGCCGACGGCCAGGCCGACCAGCAGCATCACCGAGCTGGCGTCGTTGCTGGTGTGCAGCGCCCCCGAGGAGAGCGCGACCAGGCCGGAGGCGGCCACGAAGGCCGTCATGGCGAGCACCACCGGCAGGACGGCGGCGACCAGCGCGCCGAACGCCACCAGCAGGATGCCCAGGGCCAGCGGCAGGGCCGTCCACTCGGCGCGGGCGAAGTCGTTCTTGAACTGGTCGTCGAACCACTTGCCGGCGCTGGCCTCGCCGTACTCCTCGACCAGCAGCTCGCCGTGCCGCCGCTGCACGCCGGCCACCGCCGCCGTCACGGCGGGCACGTTGGCGACGGCGGCGGCGCGGTCCGCGCCCTCCACCGTGAACCGGAGCAGGGCGGAGTGCCGGTCGGCGGAGATCGCCCGCGTCTCGTACGGGCCGAGCACGGCCCCGGCCCGGCCGGTGCCGCGGACGGCGGCGGCGACCTCGTCCACCGCGGCGCGGAAGGACGGGTCGTCGGCCGTCAGGGTGCGGCTCTGGACCAGCACCGTCTCGCCCGCCGGGGACGTGATGCCGGCCCGGTCGAGGATCCGGGCGGCCTGCGCGACCTGCCCCGGCATCGCCTCGGAGTCGGTGACCGTGCTGGAGCCGTGCAGGCCGCCCAGGTAGGCGGCGAGGACGACGAAGAGCAGCCAGCCGAAGACCGCGGTCTTCCGGTGGCGGGCGCTCCAGGCGCCCATGGTGGCGGCGATTCCTTGCTTCACGAGTGCTTCCCCCAGGGTGGCGGGCGGCTCCTGGGCCGCCCCGGACGGTGGGCCGCGGCGCTGCTCCGGCGGCACAACAGACGCTAGAGAAGCCCGATCTGACGGACCATCCGGCTGGTCACCGACTTCTCCCTGGCCCTTCCCCCAGGTCCGACCCTGGGGTTAACCCCACCCCCGGGGGCCGGGCCCTCCTCCTTGAGGGCGGCCCCGGGTCCACCCTGAGGGGGAGCGATCTCCACCCGGAGCACGAGGTGACGGGGGGCGTCGACGGGCGACGATGGTCCGGGGCCGGTTCCGTGGCCGTTCCCCGGGGACACGCGGGAAACCCACTTGCCGGGCGGCAAGCAAGGTCCCGTAGGATGCCCACTAGTTCCTTACCTGCCGACCGGCAAGCTCCCGTGGGAGCCGTGCGCCGGTCAGAGCCGTTGCCCGGTCCCCGTCCCCCGGCGGCGGTGAACCATGCCCAGGAGGCATCACGAGCATGTTCCACCGACTTGGACAATTCACCGTCAGGCGGGCCTGGTGGGTGATCATCGCCTGGCTGGTCGGCGCCGTCGCGCTGGTCGCCTTCGCCCCGAAGATGAGCGCTTCGACCGACGAGTCGGAGTTCCTCCCCAAGCACTACGAGTCGATCCGGGCCGCGGCCCTCCAGCAGGAGAAGTTCCCGGCCGAGTTCACCCCGGGCGCGATCCTGCTGTTCGAGCGCACCGACGGCGGCGTGCTGACCGACACGGACAAGGCCGACGCAGCCAAGATCGTCCAGGGCCTGACCGACAAGCACATTCCGCTGGTCGAGCAGTTGATCCCGCCGTCCGTGGAGACGCGCACCGTCTCGGCCGACGGGCACTACGCCATGGGCATGGTCTCCATCGACAAGACCAAGATGCAGACCGACGAGTACAGCGACACGGCCAAACACCTGCGCGACGACGGCAAGAAGCTCGCCGAGGGCACCGCGCTGAAGTACCAGGTAGGCGGCCAGGCCGCGATGTCGCTGGACCAGAAGGAGTCCTCCTCTGCCACCGACGGGATCACCATGGGCGCGACCATCGTCCTGATCGTGCTCATCGTCGGTGTCATCTTCCGCGGCATCCTGGTGGGCTTCCTGCCGGTGCTGCTGGCGATCTTCCCGATGCTCGCGGCCAGCGGCCTGATCTCCACCGTCACCAAGCTGCTGGACCTGAAGAGCTCGCCGATCGCCTCGGCGATCCAGATCGTGGTGATCCTGGGCGTCGGCACCGACTACTTCCTGTTCCTGATGTTCCGCTACCGCGAGCGGCTGCGGGCCGGTGACGACCGCAAGTCGGCCGTGGCCAACGGCGTCGGCCGGGTCGGCGAGGCGATCGCCTCCGCGGCCGGCGCGGTCACCGTCGCCTTCGCCGTACTGATCCTCTCCGAGCTGGGCATGTTCACCGCGCTCGGCCCGGCGCTGGCCATCTCGGTGATCGTCACCGCGTTCGCCTCGCTGACGCTGTTCCCGGCCGTGCTCGCCGTGCTCCCCGCCCGGGCCACCTTCTGGCCCGGCCGCAAGTGGCTGGAGGAGCCGAAGGGCGCCCGCTTCCACAAGCTCGGCCGCACCATCGGCCGCCGCCCCGGCCTGGTCGCGCTGGTCTCCGGCGGCCTGCTGGTCGCCCTCTCGCTGGCCGGCCTCGGCTACCAGGGCACCTTCGACATGGCCAAGAGCATGATGCCGAAGGACAAGGAGTCCATGGTCGTCATGGACTCGTTGGGCAAGGGCTTCTCCCAGGGCGCGGCCGACCCGACCCACGTTTTCCTGACCACCGCCACCAAGGGTGGCGGCAAGCTCGACCTCGGTGTCCTGGACGGCTACGGCGCCAAGCTGGGCAAGGTGCCCGGCGTGGCCAGCGTCGACCCCAAGCAGAAGATCAGTGAGGACGGCAGCACCGCCGACTTCAAGGTCACCCTGAAGGACTCCGCCGCCAGCAACGCCGCGATCGACACGATCACCGAGCTGCGCACCGTGTCCCACGGCGCGGCCCCGGCGGGCACCGAGGCGCTGGTCGGCGGTACCTCCTCGGTGTACAAGGACATCAACCTGGCGATGGCGCACGACTACAAGCTGGTCTTCCCGGTGGCGGGCCTGCTGATCATGCTGATCCTGGGCCTCCAGCTGCGCAGTGTGGTCGCGCCCTGGTACCTGATGGCCTCGGTCGGCCTCGGCTTCGCCGCGACCCTGGGCGCCACCACCCTGGCGTTCCTCAAGATCGGCACCCAGCCCGGTCTGATGTTCATGCTGCCGATCTTCATCTACCTGTTCGTGGTGGCGATCGGCACCGACTACAACATCCTGATCATCGCCCGGCTCCGCGAGGAGGCCCGCGAGGGCCGCAACCCGCGCGAGGCGGCCGAGGAAGCGGTCCGGCACGCCGGTCCGACCGTCGCCGCGGCGGGCTTCATCCTGGCGGCGTCCTTCGCCACCTTCATGCTGGCGGGCAACGTGCTCTTCGCCGAACTGGGCTTCGCCCTGGCGATCGGCATCGCGCTGGCGGCCTTCGTGATGGCGATGTTCTTCACCCCGGCGGTCACCGCCCTGTTGGGCCGGGCGGCCTGGTGGCCCGGGCACGGGGCGATGCCCGCCCACGGGGCGGCCGCGCTCGGCGAGCGCGAGCCGGAGCCGGTCGGCCGGGGCTGACCCGGGGCTGAGCAGGCACCCACCGGAACGGTTCGGTGGCGCGGAGTGACGGGGGCGGGTGGTCCGAGCGGACCGCCTGCCCCCTGCGTCGTTCGGCGAAACACGGTGTGACCAGCGCAACCTTTGCCGCCGTTGACGAGGGTGGGCGTGCTATTGTCGAAGCAGTTGCAGTATTGGTTCCCATGAACGTGTGTGTGCGCCTGCTGGTTCCAACCGACAGGCGCATTTGTTTTGTCCGGTGTTTAGTCTCCGGATGGGGATCGCGGCTACGTGGGGCGCACGAGGTGTGTGTCCCAATGCCCCAGTGAAAGTGGAGACGGTTATGGCTACCGGCACCGTGAAGTGGTTCAACAGCGAAAAGGGCTACGGCTTCATCGAGCAGGACGGCGGCGGCGCCGACGTGTTCGCTCACTACTCGAACATCCAGTCGACCGGCTTCCGTGAGCTGATCGAGGGCCAGAAGGTCGAGTTCGACGTCACGCAGGGCCAGAAGGGCCCGCAGGCGGAGAACATCCGCGCCATCTGAGTCCCGGCTCACCGCCGACTCACCGATGTTGCAGGCGAGGGCCCGTGCCTCCACAGGGTACGGGCCCTCGTCCATGCCGCCCGACGGCCGGGGCGGCCCCTTCCTCTGCGGCCGATCCGTCCCAGCCCACCCGCGCACAGGTTCGCGGGCCGGCCGACGGCCCCACAGGGAGTGGTACCCGCATGTCCGAACAGTCACGTCCGCGCACCGAGCAGTCCCGTACCGACAAGCCGCGCGGCGGCCGCCCCCGCGGCGGGGCCCCGCGCTCCGGCGCCCCCCGGGGCGAGCAGCAGCCGCGCACCGAGCGGACCCGCCGGCCGCGCCGGGCCGCCGCCGCCCCGTCGGCCGCGCCCGCCGAGGACTTCACGCCCGTGCAGGGCACCCCGTCCCGCCCGCCGGCCGAGAGCTTCGCCGCCCTGGAGATGCCCGCCGGGCTGTTGAAGGAGCTGGGCGCCCAGGGCGTGACCGAGCCCTTCCCGATCCAGGCCGCCACCCTGCCGGACGCGCTGGCCGGGCGTGACGTGCTCGGCCGCGGCCGCACCGGCTCCGGCAAGACCCTGGCCTTCGGCCTGCCGCTGCTGGTGCGCACCCACGGCAAGCGGGCCGCCGCCCGCCGCCCGCTGGCCCTGGTGCTGGTGCCGACCCGCGAGCTGGCGCAGCAGGTCACCGAGGCGCTCGCCCCGTACGCCGGGGTGCTGAACCTGCGGATCACCACCGTGGTCGGCGGCATGTCGATCACCCGCCAGTCCAACCAGGTGCGGCGCGGCACCGAGGTGCTGGTCGCCACGCCCGGCCGGCTCGACGACCTGATCCAGCGCGGCGACGTGTTCCTGGACGAGGTGGCGATCACCGTCCTGGACGAGGCCGACCAGATGGCCGACATGGGCTTCCTGCCGCAGGTGGTCAAGCTGCTGGAACAGGTCGCCGAGGGCGGGCAGCGGATGCTGTTCTCCGCCACCCTGGACCGCAACGTGGACCGCCTGGTCAACCGTTTCCTCAGCGACCCGGTCACCCATTCGGTGGACCCGTCGGCCGGGGCGGTCACCACCATGGACCACCACCTGCTCCAGCTGGAGCCCGCCGACAAGGCCGAGACCACCGCCCGGATCGCCGCCCGCGAGGGCCGGGTGATCATGTTCGTGCACACCAAGCACGGCGCGGACCGCCTCGCCAAGCAGCTGCGCGCGCACGGCGTGGTCGCCGCCGCGCTGCACGGCGGCAAGTCGCAGCCGCAGCGCAACCGGGTGCTCGACCAGTTCCGCGGGGGCGAGGTCACCGCGCTGATCGCCACCAACGTCGCCGCCCGCGGCATCCACATCGACGGCCTCGACCTGGTCGTCAACGTCGACCCGCCGATCGACCACAAGGACTACCTGCACCGCGGCGGCCGCACCGCCCGGGCCGGCGAGTCCGGCACCGTGGTCACCCTGGTGCTGCCCGAGCAGCGCCGCGAGGTCAACCGGCTGATGAGCATCGCCGGCATCCGCCCCACCGTCACCAAGGTCCGCCCGCAGGACGGCGAGCTGGGCCGGATCACCGGCGCCCGCACGCCCTCCGGCGTGGCCGTGGTCCTGCCGGTGCCCGCCGCGGCGGCGCCCGCCCCCGCGCAGCAGGCGGCGGCTTCCGGCGGCGAGGGCGGCGGACGCGGCCGGGGCCGCGGGCGCGGCGGCGCGAATCCGGTGGACGGGGAGGCCCGCCGCCGGCCGGCCAAGCGCGCCGACGCCGGCCTGCCCAAGGACGTCGACATGAGTGGCAACCCGCGCCGCCCCCGCCCCAAGCAGCGGATGGGCGCCGGGACCTCGCAGACGGCGGCGGGCTTCCTCGGCAAGACCTCGGGCCGGGCCAAGCCGGGCTCCGGCTCGAAGAGCGGCTCCAACTACGGGACGGGCCGCCAGCGGCGCAAGCCCGAGTAGTCGTGCGGCGGGGCCGCGTCCCGACCGACAGCCGGTTGCTGTCGATCGGGACGCGGCCCCGTTCGTCGTGCTCGGCTGGTCGTGCTCGGCCGGTCGCGTCTCAGCCGGTCGCGGCCGGGGCGCCCAGGGTGCGCACCGCGGCGGCCAGCGGGGCGAGTTCTGGGCGCTGCTCGGCGGCGTCCAGGGCCTCGGCGAGGGCGCGGTCGTTGGTGGGCCGGGCCGCGGCGAGCAGGGCCAGGCCCGCCTCGGTGACGTTGGTGTAGATGCCGCGCCGGTCGGTGGGGCAGAGGTAGCGGGCGAGCAGGCCGCGGTCCTCCAGCCGGGTGACCAGGCGGGTGGTGGCGCTCTGGCTGAGCACGACCGCGTCGGCGAGCTGGTTCATCCGGAAGTGCCCGCCGGTGTCGTCATGCTGCCCGCTGAGCACGTCCAGCACCGAGAACTCCCGGACGCTGAGCTCGTGTTCGGCCTGCAGGGCGCGCTCGACGTGCGCCTCGATCCGGCCGTGCAGGGCGGTCAGGGCGCACCAGCCGTGCGCGAGTGCGGGGTCCGGTCGGGTCACGGCCGTGCTCCCTTCCGTCGGGTGGGGCTTGCATGGACGACAAGCTTATTCGAGACGTGCAAATTCCCGCGCGTGCAAGTACCGCGCGGCCCGGTGGGAAGAGGAGGCGGTCCCCGATGGAGCGAGCGGCCCGGCTGGACGCGCAGGAAGCCGCGCTGGACGTCCTGCTGGCGTCCCTCGGCGCCCGGGTCGACCCCGTCGAGGACGCCCGGGTGGCCCGGCTGGACGAGACCGCCCCCGGCTACGCCCAGTACCACCGGATCGGCCACAAGCGGCAGACCGCGTACCGGCTGCTGCTCGCCGACCGGGCCGCCGCCCACCGCGGCTACCCACTGGTGCTGGACGCGCTGCTGGCCGACGACGACCTGTCCTCGCCGCGCTGGTTCGCCCAGGTGCTGCTGGCCGTCGGCGGACGCCGCCGGCTCCAGGAGGAACTGCTCGCGGCCGTGGCGGGCGGCGACCCGCTCCGGCAGGGCTGCGCGGTCGGCGCCTGGCGCTGGGCCGACCCGCCGTACGGGGACTTCGGCAAGCGCTTTCCCGTTGCCTGCCGGGAGGCGGCGGAGCGGTGCGCCGACCCCTGGGCGCGGGAGCGGCTGGCGGGCTGAACCGGGCGGGGAGGGGGCCGGGGCTGTCTCGGCGGGTCGGCGGCGTGTTAGTTTCTTTGCCAATTCATGGCCTCCGCATGGTGTGAGGGATACCTGCGGGCCTGACAACGGGGAGAGGGACGCCGACATGGCGGGGGAGTTCACGGTCGATCCGGACACGCTGCGCCGGTTCGCCCGCACCAGCACCGAACGGGCCGAGCGGCTGCGGGCGATCCGCGCCGAACTCGGCGGCCACCAGCTGTCGCCGTCCGCCTTCGGGAAGCTCCCGGAGGCCGACGCGACCGCCCGCGACTACGCGGAGCGCTCCGAGGCGGCGATCGAGAACACCGGCGCGGGCGCCGACACCATGGACCGGATCGCCGAGTACGCGGACGGGATGGCCGCCGCCTACGAACGCGCCGACGAGGGCACCGCGCGCGCGATGACCGCGATCGCCGGAGGGCCGGTCGGATGAGCGGGCCGGTCGCGGGCGCCGTCGACGCCTACACGAAGATCAACGACTGGATGAGCCCGCTGGGCAGCGTCATCGACGAGATCATGCGCCCGATCGTCGAACCGCTCGCCGAACCCCTGGAGTTCGTCACCGGCGACCCCGAGGGGCTGGAGGCCGCCGCCGCGCTCTGGCAGCGGCAGGCCGAGCAACTGCGCGACCTGGTCGCCGACCAGCGCCGCGACCGGGCCGCCCTGGCCGGCGAGTGGCAGGGCGCCGCCGCCGACGCCTTCCAGCGCGAACTCGACGAGTACGAGCGGGCGTTGGAGGCCGAGGCGGAGGACATGGCGGCCACCGCCGAACTCCTCACCGAGGCCGCCGCCGAATCCCGGACGGCCCAGGACCTGGTCGAGACGGTGATCCGCGAGCTCATCGAGTGGGCGATCATCACGCTGGCGGCCTCGCTCGCCTTCAGCGTCGTCACGGCCGGTGTCTCGCTCGCCGCCGAGGCCGCCGCGGCCGCCGCCGAGGGCGCCATCGCCAGCGCCCGGATAGCCAACCTGGTGCGCAAGCTCGCCACCGCCCTGAAGAAGATCGCCGACGCGATGAAGGCGCTCAAGGCCGTCTCCAAGCGCCCGCACCTCAACCCGAAGAAGCCCTGGACCTGGAACAAGCCCCTCGACGTCGAGGCGTACCTGGCCAAGCAGGGCGTCAAGACCGTCGGCAAGGCCGGGCTGCACGGCATCGGGCTCACCGGCAATCCGGTCGGCGAGACGCTCCAGCAGGCCGCGCAGAGCGGCGCCGGCATCCTCGCCGACGAGGCCGACGACCGGATCGGCGGCACCACCGGCCCCAGCACCGCGCTGCGCGAGCGCACCGGCCTCGCCCAGCCCGCGCAGCCGCCCGCGCTCAGCGCCGAGGAGCGCCGCCGCCGGTTCGAGGACGCCTTCGGCTGACGGTCCGTCAATCCTGGCGCAGTGACAGTGAATCGACCGAGGAGGAGTACCGTGCTCGACCGGGACCGGCAGTTCGCCACGCCGTTCCTCGCCCCCGGCGAACAGCTGCGGGCCGCCGCACCCGTCTCGCTCGCGCCCGGCGTCCCCCGGCCGCCCGAGGAGCTGCTGACCCCCCGTCGGCCGGGCGAGCTGGAACAGAAGCTGGCCAAGCCGTTCGGCCTGCTGCGCCGCGCCTACGCCGTCGTCAACCCGGCCTCGGCCGCGGTCGGCGCCGTCGAGGACCGGCTGATGGACGCCGTCCCCGACACCGCCTGGCACGGCAAGGGCATGGACGGCGACTGGCGGTCCACCGCCGGGTGGCTGGTCGTCCGGCTGCACGAGGACGGGGCCAACGGCGGCGCGTTGCTCGCCCTCACCGGGGACCGGCTGCTGCTGATCGCCGACCGGGCCAAGCTCTGGCAGCTCACCGAACAGCACGCCCTGCAGGCCGAGTTGCCCCGCCACGAGATCACCGCGGCCCGCCGCAACGCGAAGGGCGTCACCCAGCGCGGCCGGGTCGACCTGCACTTCCGCGACGGCTCCTGGCTGGGGCTCACCACCCCGCTGCCGTCCGCGGCCGACGAACTCGCCGCCGCGTTCGGCGCGTTCTAGCCGCCCGGGAGTTGTCGACGACGGCGGGTCCTGGCCGCTCGGGAGTTCTGGACGACGGCGGGTTCCAGGTCTCGGGGAGGTCGGCGGGCCGCACCTGGCGAACGACGTGGCCTTCGCCCCCGACGGCACCGCGTACGTCACCGACACCTACGCCCCGGTCGTCCACCGGGTCGCGCCGGACGGCACGGCGTCCTGGTGGTCGGCAGGACCGACGACGCCTTGCTCCGGCGGATTCCGGTCGACCGGCCCCGGCGGTCACCCGTACGTGCTCGGCGGCCGCCTCGACCTGGTGTTCACGGGTGCCCCCGGCTCGGAGTTCACCCTGCGCCGGGTGGGTTGAGTCGGGCGTGCTTCGTCAGGCGGTGCGTGCGGTGGGGGAGTTGATGGCCGCGGCGGCCTCGGCGTGGCGGGTCAGGACGAGGCGGGCGAGCTCCGGGGCCGGGCCGAGGACCTGGGCGAGGTGGTCGGCGCCGTGGGCGGTCGCGGCGGTGGCGATCCGGTCCGGGAGCAGGCCCGGGGCCAGCAGGTACGGGGCGACGGCGGTGGTGCGGACGGCCGGGTCGGCGCGCAGGGCGGCCAGCGCGTCGGCGACGGTCGGGCCGGTGCCGGAGGCGTGCGCGGTGGTGACGGCGGCCCAGCTGCGGGAGCGCCGCCACTCGGCCGCCACCGCGCGGGTGGTGGCGTTGGCGGCCGGGTCGGAGGAACCGGCCGCCGCCAGGACCACGCCGGTGCGGGCGCGGACGGCCGGGTCGGCGACGTCCGGGCCGGACTCGGCGAGGCGGCGGTCGAGGGCGTCCAGGAGCAGGGGCGAGGGCCCGAGGACGTCCGCGACCGGGATCGCCGACCCGGCGGCGCGCAGGGCGGCCGGGATGTCGTGCTTCGCGTGGAAGGCGCGATTGAGCAGGAGCGGGACGGCGACGGCGTCGGTCAGGCGGGCGGCGACCTGGGCGATCCGGGGCGCGCAGTGGTCCAAGTAGGCCGTGGTGACGTCGAGTTCGGGGCGCAGCGCGCGGACGGCGGCGGCCAGGGCCTCGACGGTGGCGGCGTGCCGCGGGTCGCGGGAGCCGTGCGCGAGCAGCAGCAGGGGCGGGAGGGGGAAGCGGACTGCGGGGCGCGGGGCGGTCAGGTCGCTGCGGGCCCGGCGGGGCGACGGATCGAGCGACGGATCACTGTGCGCCGGGGCCCCGCGCCCCTGGCGGGGCGCGGGGGTGGCGGTGGTGCGGGGGGCCATGGGTCAGCGGGTGGTGACGAGGAGGCCGCGGCTGCGCAGGACGCGGCGTTCGACGGGGGAGAAGACCAGCAGGTCGATGGCGACGCCGACGACCAGGATGAGGATGATGCCGAGCAGGACGCCGGACATCTCGTTGAACTCGCGCTGGTTCTCCAGGTAGCGGCCGAGGCCGAGGCCCAGGTCGGGGGAGGAGGCGATGAGTTCGGCGGCCATCAGGGAGCGCCAGGAGAAGGCCCAGCCCTGCTTGAGGCCGGCCAGGTAGCCGGGGAGCGCGGCGGGGAGCAGGACGTGGCGGGCGCCGCGCAGGCCGGTCGCGCCGAGGGTCTGGCCGGCCCGGAGGTAGATCGGGGGGACCTGGTCGATGCCGGAGATCAGGCCGTTGGCGACGGAGGGGACGGCGCCGAGCAGGATGACGGCGTACATCGCGGAGTTGGTGATGCCGAGCCAGATGATCGCGGCGGGCACCCAGGCGACCGAGGGCAGCGACTGGAGGCCGGACAGGACCGGGCCGAGCGCGGCCCGGATCGGCTTGACCCGGGCGACCAGCAGGCCGATCGGGGTGCCGATGGCGACGGAGAGCACGAAGCCGGACAGGCCGCGCCAGACGCTGGTCCAGATGATGGAGAACAGCGTTCCGGCGTACCAGAGTTCGGTGAGCGAGTCCCAGACGCGGGCGGGGCTGGGGAGCTTGTCGGGGGTGGTGAGTTCCAGGCTGTAGGCGAGCTGCCACAGGGCCAGCACCAGGGCGACGCCGAGGATCGGCGGCAGCACCTTCTGCCGGAGCACCACGGTGACCGGGGTGCGCTGGGTGGGGACGGTCTCCAGGGCGTCGAGGCCGGCCTCGACGCTGGCGGAGTCGGCGGCGCCGTCCTTGGCGAGGGGGGCGGCTGCGGTGTCAGTGCTGGACATGGCGGCGGATCTCCCCACGCAGTTCTTCGGTGATCTCGATGGACAGATCCGCGACGCCGGCCGACTCGATGCGGCGCGGCTGCGGCATGTCGATCCGCCACTCCTTGGCGACCCGGCCGGGGCGGGAGGAGAGCAGCACGACGCGCTGGGCGAGGCGGACGGCCTCGCGGACGTTGTGGGTGACGAACAGGACGGTGAGGTTGCGCTCGGCCCAGATCCGGGTGATCTCGTCGTGCAGGACGTCCCGGGTGATGGCGTCGAGCGCGGCGAACGGCTCGTCCATCAGCAGGACGGAGCTGCCCTGGGCGAGCGAGCGGGCCAGGGCGACGCGCTGGCGCATGCCGCCGGAGAGCTCGTGGACGCGCTTCTTGTAGGAGCCGCCGAGGCGGACCAGGTCGAGCAGCCGCTCGGCCTCGGTGACGCGTTCGGCCTTGCCCACGCCGGCCAGCCGGAGGGCGAGTTCGATGTTCTTGCCGGCGGTGAGCCAGGGGAACAGGGCGTGGTCCTGGAACATCAGCGCTGGGCGGCCGCCGGGGACCTCGATGGTGCCGGAGGTGGGCTTGTCGAGGCCGGCCACCAGGTTGAGCAGGGTGGACTTGCCGCAGCCGGAGGCGCCGAGCAGCGTGACGAACTCGCCGGGCGCGACGGTGAGGTCGATGTCCTCCAGCACCGGTGCGGCGGTGCCGGGACGGCCGAAGGTCTTGTGCACGTGCGAGAGCCGGACGGCGATCGGGCCGTCCGGGCGGCCCGCGCCGGCGGCGTCGGGCGAGGTGGTCAGTGCCGTGGTCACGGGCACCTCCTGCGGGTGTGGTTCCGGGCAGGGCGGGAAGCTCGGGTGTCCGGGGTCCGGCCCCGCGCCCGCCCGCTGAGTGGGCATCGGGTGGGCGGGCGCGGGGCGGACCTCGGGGCCTGGAGGGCTACTTGGTGCCGAGGCCGGCGTCGGCGACGGCGGGCTGCCCCGCGTCCTTCAGCACCTTGTTCAGCAGGGACAGGTCGTAGATCCCGGTCAGGTTCGGCTTCTTCAGCAGACCCGCGGTGACGGCGTGGTCGGCCTCGGCCTGCAGGGTGTTGGCCAGCGGGTCGTCCAGGAAGTCGATGTCCTGCCAGGCCGGGTCGAGGACCGCGGCGTCCAGCGCGTTGCCGGCGTCGGCCTTGATCTGCTCGTTGGCGACGGCCTTGGCCTGGTCGGAGTTGGCCTTGATCCAGGCGTTGGTCTTCACCGAGCCGCGCAGCACGGCCTCGACCACGTCCGGGTGCTCCTTGAGGAACTTCTGCGAGACGATCAGGTTGGTGATGACGAACTTCTTGTCCGGCCAGACGTCCTTCTCGTTGAGCAGGACCTTCGCGCCCAGGGTGACCAGCTTGGAGGCGGTCGGCTCGGGCACCCAGGCGCCGTCGATGGAGCCGGACTTGTAGGCGTCGGGGGTGACCTTGTTGTCGGTGCGCAGCACCTTGACGTCGCCGTCGCCGGAGTTGGCGTCGACCTTGTAGCCCTTCTCCGCCAGGTAGTTGAGCAGGGCGACGTCCTGGGTGTTGCCGAGCTGCGGAGTGGCGAGCTTCTTGCCCTTGAGGTCGTCCAGGGTCTTGATCTTGTCCGGGTTGACGACCAGCTTGACGCCGCCGGAGGCCGAACCGCCGATGATCTTCAGGGACTTGCCGTCGGACTTGGTGTAGCCGTTGATCGCCGGGGAGGGGCCGATCCAGCCGATGTCGATCGAGCCGGCGTTCAGCGCCTCGATCTCGGCGGGGCCGGCGTTGAAGACCTGGGTCTTGATCTGGGTGCCGCCGAGCTCCTTCTGCAGGATGCCCTGCTTGAGGCCGACCAGCGCGGTGCCGTGGGTGAGGTTGGCGAAGTAGCCGATCTTCACGGTGTCGGCGGAGAGCTTGGCGCCGGAGGCGGCGGGCGCGGCCGACGCCTTGTCGTCGCTCTTGGCGCCGTAGGAGCAGGCGGTCAGCAGGCCGGCGGTGGTGGCCATGGCGACGGCGGCGACGGCGGCGCGTCTGATCCGGCCGGCGTTGGGGCGGACGGGGGTATGGGTGTACTGGGTGCTCGGTGCCATGAGAGGGGTGTCCCGTTCGAAGAGAAGTGAAGGTGCGTGCCTGACCGGGGCCGGGTCCGGCCGTCGTGCCTGCTGCGGGAAGGCGCGGCGGCTGCGGGCCCGGTGACAGGGGATCAGCCCTGTCCGCCCCCACATCGCGTCAGGCCGCCCTGGCCGCTGCCGAGGACGCCGCTGCCGATGCGGCCGCCTTCCTTGTCCATGCCCGAGAACGCCTCGCTGGGCATCAGACCCAGTCCTCCTCGTGGGAAGCGTCGGTGGTGCTGACGGTGTCGAAGGCCTCGCCCGCCATGCCGGCGGTGAGGGTGGTGCCGTCGGACGGGTCGATCAGGATGAACGAGCCCGTGCGGCGGTTGTCGGAGTAGTCGTCGAGGGCCAGCGGCTCGGCGGTGCGCAGCACCACGTGGCCGATGTCGTTGACGTGCAACCCCTCGGCGCCGGAACGCCGTTCGAGCGAGTCGATGTCGATGCGGTAGCTGATCTCCTTGACCAGCGCGCGCACCGTGCGGGTGGTGTGCTTGAGCAGCACCTTCGCGCCGACGTGCAGCGGACGCTCGTTCAGGTGGCAGACGGTGGCCTCGACGTCCTTGGTGGGGACGGGGGCCGGGGCGCCCGCGATCAGGTCGCCGCGGGAGACGTCGATGTCGTCCGCGAGGCGGACCGTCACCGACTGCGGGGCCCAGGCGAGGTCGGTGGCCGTGCCGAGCGCGTCGATCGCCGCGACGGTGGTGGTGTGGCCGGAGGGCAGCACCGTCACCGGGTCGCCGACCCGCAGTACGCCGGAGGCCAACTGGCCCGCGTAGCCGCGGTAGTCGTGGAACTCCTCGCTCTGCGGGCGGATCACGTACTGGACCGGGAAGCGGGCCGGCTCGGCGCTCGGGTCGGTGCCGACCGGGACGGTCTCCAGGTGTTCCAGCAGGGTCGGGCCGCCGTACCAGTCCATGTGCGCGGACGGCTCGACCACGTTGTCGCCGGCCAGCGCCGAGATCGGCACCGCCACGACGTCCTTGACCCCGAGCGAGGCCGCGTAGGCGGTGAACTCCTCGGCGATGGCGGCGAAGACCGGCTCCGCGTACGCGACCAGGTCCATCTTGTTGACCGCGAGGACGACGTGCGGGACGCGCAGCAGGGCGGCGACCGCGGCGTGCCGGCGGGTCTGCTCGACCACGCCGTTGCGGGCGTCGACCAGCACCACGGCCAGCTCGGCGGTGGACGCGCCGGTCACCATGTTGCGGGTGTACTGCACGTGGCCGGGCGTGTCGGCGAGGACGAACCGGCGCCGGGCGGTGGCGAAGTAGCGGTACGCGACGTCGATGGTGATGCCCTGCTCGCGCTCGGCCCGCAGGCCGTCGGTGAGCAGCGCCAGGTCGGGGGTCTCCTGGCCGCGCCGGCGGGAGGCGTGCTCGACGGCCTCCAGCTGGTCGGCCAGCACCGACTTGGAGTCGTGCAGCAGCCGGCCCACCAGGGTGGACTTGCCGTCGTCGACGGAGCCCGCGGTGGCGAAGCGCAGCAGCGAGGTGGCGGTGCCGGTCTGGGTCTTACCGGCCTGGGTGGTGCTCATTGCTTAGAAGTACCCCTCGCGCTTGCGGTCTTCCATCGCGGCCTCGGACATCTTGTCGTCGGCGCGCGTCGCTCCTCGTTCGGTGAGGCGGCTGGCGGCGATCTCGGTGATCACGGCCTCGATGGTGTCGGCGTCGGAGTCGACCGCGCCGGTGCAGGACATGTCGCCGACGGTGCGGTAGCGCACCAGCCGGGTCTCGACCTGCTCGTTCGCCTTCGGGCCGCCCCACTCGCCGGCGGTCAGCCACATGCCGTCGCGCTTGAACACCTCGCGCTCGTGGGCGTAGTAGATCTCCGGGAGCTCGATGTTCTCCCGCTCGATGTACTGCCAGACGTCCAGCTCGGTCCAGTTGGAGAGCGGGAACACCCGGACGTGCTCGCCGACCGCGTGCCGGCCGTTGTACAGCGACCACAGCTCGGGTCGCTGGCGGCGCGGGTCCCAGGCGCCGAACTCGTCGCGCAGCGAGAAGACCCGCTCCTTGGCGCGGGCCTTCTCCTCGTCACGGCGGCCGCCGCCGAACACGGCGTCGAACTTGTTGGACTCGATGCCGTCCAGCAGCGGGACGGTCTGCAGCGGGTTGCGCAGCCCGTCCGGGCGCTCGCGCAGCACGCCGCGGTCGATGTAGTCCTGCACCGCGGCGACGTGCAGCCGCAGGTGGTGCTTGGCCACCGCGCGGTCCCGGTACGCCAGCACCTCGGGGAAGTTGTGCCCGGTGTCGACGTGCAGCAGGGCGAACGGCACCGGCGCGGGCGCGAACGCCTTCAGCGCCAGGTGCAGCATCACGATGGAGTCCTTGCCGCCGGAGAACAGGATCACCGGCCGCTCGAACTCGCCCGCGACCTCGCGGAAGACGTGCACCGACTCCGCTTCGAGGGCATCCAGGTGGGACAGCGCGAAGGGCGTGTCCTCGGCCCGGAACAGGCGCTGCGTGGTGACGGTCATGCGAGGCCCCTCTCGGTCAGGAAGGCATGCAGTTCTTCGGCGGACTCGGCCACCGACCGGCCCTGCGTCTGGAGGCGCAACTCCGGCTTCTCGGGGGCCTCGTACGGGTCGTCGACCCCGGTCAGTCCGGAGATCTCCCCGGCCGCCTGCTTGGCGTACAGGCCCTTGACGTCCCGCTCGGAGCAGAGCTCGACCGGGGTGGCGACGTGGATCTCCAGGAACTCGGTGCCGTTGGCGGCGTGCCGCTCGCGCACCGCGGCGCGGGAGTCGGCGAACGGGGCGATCACCGGGGCGAGCACCTTGACGCCGTTGGCGGCCAGCTTCTCGGCCACGAAGCCGATCCGGGTGACGTTGGTGTGCCGGTCCTCGCGGGAGAAGCCGAGGCCCTTGGAGAGGAACTCGCGGATCTCGTCGCCGTCCAGCACCTCGACCCGGTGGCCCTCGGCGCGCAGCCGCTCGGCGAGCGCGAACGCGAGGGTGGTCTTGCCCGCGCTGGGCAGCCCGGTCAGCCACACGGTGGCGCCGCGCTCGCGGCCCGCGGCCAGAGTGTCGGCGGTGGTCACGGTGCTTTCTCCTGACGGTCGGTGACGGTGGTTCGGGTACGTGGCGGTCAGAGGTGGATGCCGCACTCGGTCTTGCCGGAGCCGGCCCAGCGGCCGGCCCGGCCCTGCTCGCCCTCGCCCGGCTTGGCGGTGCAGGACAGCGGCGAGCAGCCGATCGAGGTGTACCCCTCCCACAGCAGCGGGTTCAGCAGCACCCCGTGGGCCTGCACGTACGCGTCCACGTCGGCCTGGGTCCAGCGGGCGATCGGGGCGATCTTCACCTTGCGGCGCTTGGCGTCCCAGGCCACCACCGGGGTGTCGGCGCGGGACGGCGACTCGTCGCGGCGCAGCCCCGTCGCCCAGGCGTCGTACGCCCCCAGGCCGCGGTTCAGCGGCTCGACCTTGCGCAGCGAGCAGCACAGGTCCGGGTCCCGGTCGTGCAGGTTCGGCCCGTACTCGGCGTCCTGCTCGGCCACGGTGAGCTTCGGGGTCAGCGTGATCACGTTGACCGGCATGGTGGCGGCGACCGCGTCCCGGGTGCCGATGGTCTCCGGGAAGTGGTAGCCGGTGTCCAGGAACACCACGTCCACGCCGGGCAGGGCGGTGGACGCCAGGTGGGCGACCACCGCGTCCTCCATCGAGGACGTCACGCAGAAGCGCTTGCCGAAGGTGTCGGCGGCCCAGCGCAGCACCTCCTGCGCGGTGGCCTCCTCCAGCTCGCGGCCCGCGGCGACGGCTATCGCCTCGTGGTCAGTCGCGGTCGTCATGTCCGTTGCCCCCGTCGGTGGTTGACAGCAGTCCGAGGAACTTCAGCTGGAAGCCCCGGCGGCACGCCCGGCACTCCCACGCGCCGTGGCCGCTCTCGGAGGGGCGCAGGTCCTCGTCCCCGCAGTACGGGCAGTAGAAGGGGGCCGCTCGCTCGCTCACGACAGCTGCTCCTCGGTGGCCCGGACCGTCCACTGGGCGAAGCGCTCGCCGTCCTGACGGTCCGCCTGGTAGCGGGTCAGCAGGCGCTCGACGTAGTCGGGCAGTTCGGCGCTGGTGACCTTGAGGCCGCGGATCTTGCGGCCGAAGCCCGTGTCCAGGCCGAGCGCGCCGCCCAGGTGCACCTGGAAGCCCTCGACCTGCTCGCCGTTCGCGTCGGTGACCAGCTGGCCCTTGAGGCCGATGTCGGCGGTCTGGATCCGGGCGCAGGCGTTCGGGCAGCCGTTGATGTTGATGCTCAGCGGCTCGTCGAACTCCGGGAGGCGGCGCTCCAGTTCGTCGATCAGGGACTGGCCGCGGCCCTTGGTCTCGACGATCGCCAGCTTGCAGTACTCGATGCCGGTGCAGGCCATCGTGCCGCGGCGGAACGTCGACGGGGTGACCCGCAGGTCCAGCGCCTCCAGGCCGGCCACCAGGGACTCGACCTGCTCCTCGGCCACGTCCAGCACGATCATCTTCTGCTCGACGGTGGTGGCCAGGCGGCCCGAGCCGTGCTCGGCGGCCAGGTCGGCGATCCGGGTGAGCAGCTTGCCGTTGACCCGGCCGACCCGCGGCGCGAAGCCGACGTAGAAGTTGCCGTCCTTCTGCCGGTGCACGCCGACGTGGTCGCGCCAGCGGTTGCTGGGCTCCTGCGGGCCGGGGCCGTCGACCAGTTCGCGCTTCAGGTACTCGTCCTCCAGCACCTGGCGGAACTTCTCCGGGCCCCAGTCGGCGACCAGGAACTTCAACCGGGCGCGGGTGCGCAGCCGGCGGTAGCCGTAGTCGCGGAAGATGCCGATCACGCCCGCCCAGACGTCCGGGACCTCCTCCAGCGGGACCCAGGCGCCGAGCCGCACGCCCAGCTTCGGGTTGGTGGACAGGCCGCCGCCGACCCACAGGTCGAAGCCCGGGCCGTGCTCGGGGTGGACCACGCCGACGAAGGCGATGTCGTTGATCTCGTGCACCACGTCGAGCAGCGGGGAGCCGGAGATCGCCGACTTGAACTTGCGCGGCAGGTTGGAGAACTCCTTGCTGCCGATGTAGCGGCGCTGGATCTCGTCGATCGCCCAGCTGCCGTCGATGATCTCGTCCTCGGCGATGCCCGCGACCGGGGAGCCGATCACCACGCGCGGGCAGTCGCCGCACGCCTCGGTGGTGGACAGGCCGACGGCCTCCAGCTTCTGCCAGATCGCCGGGACGTCCTCGATCCGCACCCAGTGGTACTGGACGTTCTGGCGGTCCGTCAGGTCGGCGGTGCCGCGCGCGTACTGCTCGGAGACCTCGCCGATCGCCTTCAGCTGGGCGACGGTGAGCTGCCCGCCGTCGATGCGCACCCGCATCATGAAGTACTCGTCGTCGAGCTCGTGCGGCTCCAGCAGGGCGGTCTTGCCGCCGTCGATGCCCTGCTTGCGCTGGGTGTACAGGCCCCACCAGCGCATCCGGCCGCGCAGGTCGTTCGGGTCGATCGAGTCGAAGCCGCGGTGCGCGTAGATCGTCTCAATGCGCGTCCGCACGTTGAGACCGTCGTCGTCCTTCTTGAACTGCTCGTTGCCGTTCAGGGGCGTGAAGTGCCCCATGCCCCACTGGCCCTCGCCGCGGTGGCGGGTCACCTTGCGGGCGGCGGGGCGGGCCGCGGGGGCGGCGCCGTCCTGAGGCTCGACCGTTTCGGGAGTGCGGGCCATGGTGTTCAGTCCTTTGAGCGGCTTGGCAGGTGCGAGGGTGGCGGCCCCCGGACGCGCTCCGCTCCCACCTGCGGATCTCGGCAGGCGGTGGGAGGGGGTGACGCTGGGCCGGGTGCGTCGTCCGGGCATCCGCGACGGCGGGGAGGCGCGGACCGTTCGCCGGTGGTGCGGCGCGGGGATGGGGCTCAGGTCACCGGACAGATGGCGCTGGACACGCGAAGGAGGTCGACGTGGAGTCGGCCAACTAGGGTGGTTCCGGCGCTAGGCATGGCAAGAGATTCGCACGGCGAACGACTCGCGGTCCACTAACGTCCGAATGCTGGACTCTGGCGTTCCGCATGATGGGACTCCGGGCAGTGCGCGGCCGGTCCGGGCGCTGCGGCCCGCCGGTTCCGGGCGCCGCCGCTCCGGCCGCAGAGCCCGGGCCGATACCGTAGGGGCGTGCAAGCAGCAGGCAGTGGACCCCAGCCGCCCGACGGGCCCGGGCAGAGCGGCGGCCGGGCCGCCCGCAGACGCGGCGGGCGGCGCCGCGCCGCGAAGCGAACCACCTGGTACCACACGCTCTGGGGGCTGGTGAAGGACACCAGCAACACCTGCGTCGAGTACCGGGTCACCGGACTCGCCGCCGAGGCCGCATTCTTCACATTGTTGTCCATTCCGCCGCTGCTGCTCTGCCTCGCGGGCACCCTCGGCTACCTCGACGACATCCTCGGCGCGGGCACCATCGACAAGCTCAAGCAGGACATCGTCTCGGCATCCGGGACGGTGCTCTCACCGAGCTCGGTCGAGCAGATCGTCCAACCCCTGCTGCACGACGTCTTCGACAACGCCCGGCCCGACCTGATCTCGATCGGCTTCCTGCTCTCGCTCTGGTCCGGATCGCGGGCGCTCTACATCTTCATCGACACCATCACCGTGATGTACGGCCTCGACGGCAAGCGCGGACTGGTCAAGACCCGGCTGATGTCGCTCGGCCTCTACCTCGGTGCGCTGGTGATCGGCTCGCTGGTGCTGCCGCTGCTGCTGGCCGGCCCCGGCCTGGTGATCGGCGCCTTCCAGGGCTCGGCCGGAGTGGTCGACGCCCTCTACTGGCCCGCCTCGATCCTGCTGCTGATCGTCTTCCTCACCACCCTCTACCACGTGGCCGTCCCGGTCTCCACACCCTGGCGCGAGGACATCCCCGGCGCGCTGGTCGCCCTGCTGGTCCTGGTGGTGTGCAGCGTCGCGCTCCGGCTGTACCTGGTCAACTCGGTCGAGGGCCACTCCGTCTACGGGCAGCTCGCCGCGCCGGTCGCCGTGCTGCTGTGGATCTTCGTGGTGGCGCTGGCGGTGCTGATCGGCGCCGCGATGAACGCCGCGACGGACCGCCGCTGGCCCACCGTCGAGACCGCCGACGCCCGCGCCGAGAACGAGCGCCTCGCCGAGGAGGATGCCGTCCGGCGCGGCCGCGAGGCCGCCGCCCGGCGGGCCGTCGGACGCGCCGAACGGACCCGCCGGTTCGGCCTCGCCGAGGGTCACGACGAGGACCTCTACGGCGAGTACGGCGAGTACGGCGAGGGGCCGGAGGGGGACGACGACCTGCTGCCGCCCAGCGAGTACCCCGAGCGGTGGGCCGGCTTCCTGCCGCCCGAGGACGTCCGCCGGCGCCTCGGCGGCGTCCGCCGCCGCCCCCAGGGCCCGCCCGGGTCCGCAGGCCCCCACGGGTCCTGAAGTCCGGACAGGCGGGCCGGCAGCGGCGGCGGCGGGTCCGTGCGGTGCGCCGACGCGTGCGCGTGCGCGCAGCCGGCCGGGTGTCGGACCGTCGCGTGCCGGGCCGGCCGGTGTCGTATCGCCGGGTGCCGGGCCGCCGGGTCCCGGACTGCCGGGTGTTGGATCGCCGGGTGCCGGATCGCCGGGTGCCGGATCGCCGGGTCCCGCTCGCGATCGGGCAGAGTCGCCCAGGACATCACGCTTCCCCCGTCCTCCCGGCCTCCCCGCCGGGAACGGCGGGCACCGTGCGCCGCCGTCGTGGTCAGTGATGTCCGCGCGCGGTGGCGGGACGGCTGGAGAAGCCTTGCGCGCCTTGCGGAATCCTTGCGTCCTGATTTCCGCTCAACTCCATTGCCCTGAAAGAGAGTTGGCACGTTCTTCGGTGCGGCGGGAAAATCGGTGGCGATCGGGGCGGGCGGGGACTACCGTGGCGTCCGCCGATCGAGGGCGCCCCAGGGCGGGGCGTTCGAGGCGCGTCGCAGAAGAGGAGGTGAGGACCGTGCAGCTCGTTCTTGCCGGTGCAATCACCCGCAACCCGAAGTCCGTCCAGTCCTGCATCCCCCGGTCTCCGGCCGACCTCTCCCCGGTGTCGCCCGCGCGCTGACGCCACTCCCTCCGGCCGGGGCCGTCCGTCCTTCGAAGGGCCCCTCTTGACCTCCACGCACACCCCTGCCCACCCGCTCGCCGGCCTCGGCTGGACGGACGACCGGGCAGTCGCCTTCACCCCGCTCGCCGAAGCGGGCCTGCTGCCCGGGCGGATCACCCGCATCGACCGCGGCAGCTGCGAAGTCCTGTACGCCGACCCGGAGACGGGCGAGGCCGCCGTGCTGCGCGCCGACACCCGTCCCGTGCTGGGCGAGGAAACCGTCCAGCACCCGTGCACCGGCGACTGGATCGCCCTCGACCCGCACGCCCGCCCCGTCCCCGCCGTCGCCGCGGTGCTGCCCCGCACCACCGCCGTCGTCCGCAAGAGCGCCCACAAGCGTTCCGAGGGTCAGGTGCTGGCCGCCAACGTCGACACCGTGCTGATCGCCGTCTCGCTCGCCGCGGAGCCCGATCTCGGCCGGGTCGAGCGCTTCCTCGCGCTCGCCTGGGAGTCCGGGGCCGAACCACTGATCGTCCTGACCAAGTCCGATTTGGTCAATGATGGTGCATTTGTCCGGGCGGACGTCGAGGCGGTCGCACCGGGGGTCACCGTCCTGGCGGTCAGCGCCGAGACCGGCGAGGGCATCGACGTCCTGCGCGCCCTCACCACCGGCTCCTGCGCCCTGATCGGCCAGTCCGGCGCCGGCAAGTCCACCCTCACCAACGCCCTCGCCGGCGCCGACGCCATGACGGTCCAACAGGTCCGCTCGGTCGACGAGAAGGGCCGCCACACCACCACCACCCGCGAGCTGATCCCGCTCCCCGGCGGCGGCGCCGTCATCGACACCCCCGGCCTCCGCGGCGTCGGCCTCTTCGGTGGCGAGGGCGTCGAACAGGCGTTCGCCGACATTGCCTCGATCGCGGAGAATTGTCGCTTTGTCGACTGCTCGCACCGCAGTGAGCCCGGCTGCGCCGTCCGCACCGCCCTGGCCGACGGCACGCTCCCCGAGCGCCGCTGGGAGAGCTGCCTGAAGCTCCAGAAGGAGAACGCCTTCATCGCCTCCCGCACCGACGCCCGCCTGCGTGCCGAACGGTCCCGCCACTGGAAGACCGTCACCAAGTCCGCCCGCCTGGCCCGCTCCGCCCCGAAGCCCTGACGCCCCGTCGGGTCCGGGGGAGACGTACCAACGGCCCGCATCCTGGTCATCGGATGCGGGCCGTTCGGCTGCTGCCCCCGAAGGGGGTGTCAGGGCCCGTGCTCGGCTTGCCAGGCGGCCATGGCGGCCACAGTGTCCAGGCCGAGGACGAGCGGGGCGGAATGCGGTTCCAGGCGGCCCATGGCGTGGATGACGCCGAGAAACGGCCGCCTCAGTAGGGCCTCTGCCACCCGATCGGCCCTGGCGGGATCTGACAGGCGATGAAGGTGCCAGTCGCGGATGTTGGAGCGGGCCAGAACGAAGGCGTCCTGGCGTCCTTCTACCAGGTCGGGACGGTTGAGCCCGAAGACCTGGATCGACGCGGCCCCTTTGGCTGAACCATTCACTGGTTCGTATAAACCCGACAGGAGGAGGAGTCTTAGATGAGCGGAGGGGTCCTCGGCCGTGGGATCGATCAGCAGGCAGTTGTCGTCCACGTCCACCGGATACTCCTCCCGCTTCACGTCGCTGTTGCAGTAGGAGCAGGCGAGCAGGTGGTTCAACCAGTCGAAGGCTCGGAGCGGTGCACGGTCCAGGGGCTCGAAGTGGTCGACGGCCATGCCCCGGTTGTCGTCGCAGTACATGCACCGGACGGCGCCGCGCGCCATCTGCTCCAGCGTCCGGCGCACGCGTCCCGTGGTTCCGTCGGCGTCCCGCCACGCCTTGCGCGCGATGTCGGAGGTTCCTCCCCGCGCCGCTACACGTTCTGTCGCGTCGTTCAGGAGCTTCTGCGTACGGGGCGAGACGTCCGGCCGATGGAGCCGGATCATCGGTCCGGCTCCAGCCGCGCCGACACCTCGGCCACCCTGCTGGACAGGGAGCTGGTCAGCAGTTCGCTCAGTTCCCGGTACTCGTCGGCCTCCGCGGCGGAGTTCGTGCCGTCGTACACCTTCCGCTCCAGCGCTACCAGGCGCCGGCGGCGTTCCTCGGCCCGGTTCGAGTAGGGCGTCTCCAAACCGAACAACTCGGAGAGCACGGCGTCGTCGCCGCTGCCGTAGACGACCCGCCGGTAGAGGTCCTCGCCGACCACGGCCGGTGCTGCGGGCTCGTCCAGCGCGGGCAACCGGACCAGCCCGCCTTCGTCGGCGCTCTGGCAGATGTAGGGGCTGTGGCTGGTGACGATGAACTGGACGTTGGGGAAGTGCTTCCGGAGCCAGCCACCGATCCTGCGCTGCCAGGAGACGTGCAGGTGCGCGTCGATCTCGTCGATCAGTACCACCCCGGGGGACAGGACCACGGTGCTCCCGCCCGCGTCCACACGGGTGGGCAGCCCCCCGTAGGTGTCGTGGAGTTGGCGGACGATGTCCAGCACCAGCGCCGACACCGACCGGTAGCCGTCGCTCATCTCCTCGAGCGGAAAGCCGTCGAGGTCCGGTTGCCGGGAGTCGGACACCCACAGGCCGTCCGCAGTCACCCACTGGATCTGGTAGTGGTCGGGCAGCAGGTCGTCGCGCAGCAGTCCCAGGACCGTGCGCAGGAGCCTCCCGGCCCTGCCGGCGCTGTCGGGTCGACCGGAGGCCTCCCGCAGTCGCCCCGCCCGCTCCGCCTCCTCGAACTGCCGCAGCCGGAGCTCGACCAGCCACGAGACACCCTCCGCGAGCACGGCGTTCTCGTCGAAGAGCGTAGCCAGCCGTCCCGTGGGGCCCTGGGGCTTGAACGATCGCGAGGTGCTCTGGCCGAGTCTGCGGAAGGGGCCGTAACCGGCACAGAACCAGCCGGCCGGACCGGGTGCCCAAGGTCCGAGGTGGGCGGCTGCGCGGTCGGTCAGTGGTTCCAACACCACCAACTCCGGGCCGGAGGACAGACGAGTCCAGCGCAGCCCGGCGGAGAACGGCAAGGATTCTCCCGCCGGTCCGGCGAAGTGGTCGTACACCGGATCGGTGACCAGCTCGACTTCCACCTCTGCCGTTCTGGCGTGCTCGTTGACCCAGCCGAACGAGTTCCGCATCAGTGCCCGTGCGCTGTCGGGGCCGCTGATTGCCAGAGCGATCGCCTGCAGCAGCGTGGACTTGCCGGAGGCGTTCCGCCCGGCCAGCACCGTCAAGCCACTGCGCCCGGGCAGCCGCAGGTCCACCGTGCGCGCGCCGCTGAAACTCTTGACGTCCCTGAGCTGGACCCTCGTGACGTACACCTGGACTCCGTCCTCCCTCGTGCCGTCGGCCGGTGCCCGGCATGGGCCGACGTGCATCGGGCTATGTCGGGAACAGGTTCTCACGCACCCCGGGTCGGGAACGGGTCCGGCCCCGGGCGGGGCCGGACCCGTGTGGGGGCAGCGCTGCTACGCGGTGCCGCCGACGGCGGAGGTGAGCGGGTGGCTCATGAAGATCGGTATCCAGCCGAGGGCTGCCAGCACGGCCGTGGTGACCGCAGTCGTTGCTGTGTCTTTCCGCGTGCAGGGGCGCCGATCCTTCCGGGCATTGCCCTCCCGGGAGGAAGGGCGGCGGTCCGGGGCACTCGATTGCTTGGGCAACATTGCTCAGTTTCCGATGCGCATGGGTTTGAAGCTCTCCCCTTGATGGGACAGGGAGGAGCCTTGGCTCGGAAAAGGTACATAGCCGGAAGCTGGGCAATCAACTCCAGCAGGCTGGCACCTCCTGGAGTTGTGAAGCAGCCGGAAGAACTGAACAGGGCCCCCCGGCCATGTCGCCCGGGAGGCCCTTTCGAAATTGTTCGTTTCTGCCTGACCGTGGTAGCAGGTTATTCATTGCGGGCTCATTTGGCGGGCCCCCGCCACGTCTTCCCCCCGTCGTTCAGGAGCGATTCGGCCAACGCTCCAGGGCCGTACTTCGCTGGGCCCCCGCCGTCCTGTCGAGCCGGTCGGCGGGACATCCCGCCGGGGCCGGAACCTCTGCCGCAGGTGGTACCAATGGCGTCCTCCACCAGGGACAGTCCGCGCAGCGCCACCGCTTCCTCCCGCTCCGCGCCGATCCGCCGGGCAAGGTCGACGGCGGTCGAGTAGTGCAGCAGGGCGTCCTGGTGGGCGCGGGACAGGCGGTGTATGTGCCCCAATTCGCTGTGGACGTCGATTTCGTGCCGGACATCCCCCAGGGATTCGAAAGTGCGCAGGGCCGACCTCAGCAGGCCGATCGACCTCGCGGATTCCTCGGGAATTCTCAGGGTGAGTGCGAGGTTGAGGCGGACTGCGGCACTCTCCGCCTCGGAAAGACTTTTCTCATCGAGCTCGAAGAGCAATTCGAACGAGACGCGGGCGGATTCCCGGTCGCCACTGCTCAATTGCAGTCCGCCGAGATTATTCAGAAGCTGGGCGGTGCTGCGGACGTCGCCCAGCGAGCGGAATATCGGAAGTGCCTCGCGGAGTGCCTCTGCCGCGGATTCGTACTCGTCGAGCTGGGTGCGGAGGATGCCAAGATTGTTGAGGCACCGGGCGAGCTGCCACTCCTCGCCCGCCGCCCGCCGCAGTTCCAGGGCCTCCTGCTGGAGTGCCAGCGCGGTGCGTAGGTCGCCGGTGTGGTGGTGCAGTTCGGCGAGCCGTCCGAGCGCCTCCGCGCCCGCCGGACCGTTGCCGCTGCTCCGGGCCATGGCCAGGGCTCGCTCCGCGGCTTCGGCGGTCTCGCGGTAGCGGGCGAACCGCAGGCAGGTCCTGGCCAGGTCCAGCAGGGCGTGGATCTCCTCGGGCGTCCGGCCCGACCGGCGCTCGGATGCGGCGGCGGCGGTCTGCATCCGGTGGGCCTCCCGCCACAGACCGGCGGCGTCCAGGTGCGGGGCCAGCAGGTGGGACAGGCGGGCAGCCGGAAGCGCTTCGCCCCGTTCCCTCAAGTCCTGTTCCAGGGAGATGAATCCGGGCAGTTCGAGGTGCAGCCAATTCAGGGCGGCGGCGCTGTCGGACCATTCGGGGCGGCCGGTCCGGGGGCTTGCGGAAGGATCAAGAATTCCGGATGGCGTTGGCAACCGGAAACGCCAAGGTGAGGCGGTGCGGTCGACTTCTTCGATCATGGAAACGGCGAATTCGACCAGTCGTCCGAATGTCTTGGAACGATCTTCCGGAGGTTCCGTGCGGTCGGCCAGGATTCGGCCGAACTCACCGAGCAGCTCCGGGATTTGGTATCTCTCCGGCGATTCTTCGGAGATCAGGTGAACGGTCAGCAGCGCGTCGAGTGTCCGTTCGGCCTCGTCCACGCCGCAGCCGATCAGCGCGGCCGCGGCGTGCGGGCCGAACTCGCGGCCGGGATGCAGGCTCAGCCTGCGGAAGGCGGTCCGGTAATCGGCTGACAGGGCTTGGTACGACATGGTGAAGGCCCCGTCGAGGCTGCCGAGGCCGTCACGGAGCTCACCGATCCGGCCGTTGGTGCGGGAGAGCCGGTGGATGAGATGGTCGAGCGTCCACGTGGGGTGGGCCCGGAAGCGGCTCGCCGCCAGGTCCAGAGCCAGCGGGTGCCCTGCGCACAGGTCGGCGACGGCGGTGACCCCCGTGTCCGCCCCCGCCTGCGCGGTCCGACCGCTGCCGACCAGTGCCCGGAACATCCGGCCCGCCTCCGCGGGCGCCAGTCCGCCGACGGCGACGGTCCGCAGCAGAGGAAGCTCCGGCATTCGGTGGCGGCTGGTGACCAGGACGAACGAGGCCGGCTCCACTGGCAGCAGCGGTTGCACCTGGGCCGGTCCGGCAGCGTCGTCCAGGATCACCAGGGCATGCCGCCGAGCCAGCAACTCGCGGCAGTCGGCGAACAGTTCTTCCGGGTCGAGGGGGATCTGCGGTGCGGGCACGCCGAACTGCCGCAGTACGGCGGTGGCGGCGCTCTCCGGGGCGGCGGCCGCCTTGCCGGCATGGGTGGCGAGGGGGACGAACAGGTGGCCGTCCGGGAAGTTTCCCTGCAGCAGGGCGGCCGCCGCCAGGGCCAGTGCGGTCTTGCCCGTGCCCGCCATGCCGGAGAGGGCCACCACCGGCAGCGGGCCGGCCGATCCGTCGGGTCGGACGACCGGGCGTGCCGCCGCCAGCACCATCGCCAACTCGCTTTCTCTGCCGAAGAGTTCCGGAGCATCGCGCAGGGTGGACGGTGGACGGAGGGCGCGGGGCTCCGCCGGTGCGCCAGGTCTCCTGTTCGGCCGCACCAGCTCGCTGATCGGCACCCGGCGCAGGAGTTGCTGGTGCAGACGGTTCAGTGGTTCGCCGGGGTCGGTTCCCAGGTCGTCCCGCAGGCGCAGTCGGATCTTGCGGTACACGCTGAGTGCCTCGGCCGGTCGACCGCCCCCGTACAGAGCGGTCATCAGCAGTGCACAGACGCGCTCGTTCCACGGGTTCTCGGTGGAGAGGGAGATCAACTCCGAGGTCACGTCCGCGAATCGGCCGAGGCGTAGTTCGATCTCCATGCGGGCGAGGATCGCTGCGAGCAGCCGGTCCGCCATCAGCAGCCTGGTGGTACGCGCCCACTCGCCGGGCATCCCGGCGAGCGGCTCGCCCTGCCAGACATCCTCGGCCTGCCGCAGGGTGTTCAGGGCCTGCCGGTCTTCACCCTGTTCGATCAGGGCGCGGGCTTGATCGGCGAGTACGCGGTGATGGTGCCAGTCGACCTGCTCGGGTCTGGCTTGCAGGGCGTAAGTGCCGGCGTGGGACACGATGCCGATCGGGGCGCCGGCCCCGGCCGGGGCCGTGATCTCGATGTCCCGCAGAACGGCCCGCAGTCGGGACATGTGGCTCTGCAGCGTGGCCGTTGCGGTGGGCGGGGGCTCGTCACCCCAGATCCGGCCCGACAGGACGGCGGGGGAGAGTGGCTTGCCGAGGTCCAGGGCCAGACAGGCCAGCAGGCTTCGTGCCTTGTGCGAACGAATCGTGACCGGTGCTCCGTCAACAGCCAGCCCGATGTTCCCCAGAAGGTGGATGTGCAGCATTTCTGCCCCCTGTCGCCTGCTCCTCGGACGCGCAGAAGGTGAGCATGGCACGAGAGTAGATGGGCTGCTATACCACTGAAAGGTTTCCTGAAGTGCGGGTTTCCAAGATGTCTTCGCCAAAAGGAAATTGATGTGCTATAGGAGTCGAAGCTCGTTGTGACAGGTTCTTCCGCGTGATCCGTGGCCCGCTCCATCGGGCCGGAGGAGAAGCGGATTTGGTGCACAAATCCGGCGGATCACCGAACTCTCCAGGTCAGCAAGGAAGTCGGTGTCGCAATGCGATCGACGGGCGGGGGACGGCTCACGGCGTTGCGCTCCGGATCGGACGGATGTTGGGGGCGTACATGCTCAAATGCGCGCTCCGGCGCTGCTTCCAGTGTCGCAACAGCTTCTATCCGCCCCCTCGCACCTCCTGGCCATGACGACCGCCGTTGAGGCGCTGATCATGTCGAGCCTGGGCTGTGTCCAACCACCGCTCTACCTATTGGAGTTCACCGAGGAGCTGTCCGCGCCGGACGGGGAGTCGGCCGCGCCCCCCCGGGGGGCAGAGGAGGCGGGGCCGAAGGGGCAGGAGGGAGGAGGCGTCAGAACAGGCGGCCGTCGCCGCTCTCGTGGGCCAGCAGCCAGCGCTTGGCGTCGATGCCCGCGGCGAAGCCGGTGAGGCTGCCGTTGGCGCCCTTCACCCGGTGGCAGGGCCGGACGATCAGCAGTGGGTTGGCCCCGACCGCGCCGCCGACGGCCCGCACGGCGAGCTTCGACTCCCCGGCGGCGTCGGCGAGTTGGCCGTAGCTGAGGGTGCTGCCGTACGGGATGTCGTCGAGCGCCGCCCAGATCCGCCGGCGGAAGGGCGTGCCGACCGGGGCCAGCGGCAGGTCGAAGGAGGTGCGCTCGCCCGCGAAGTACGCGGAGAGCTGTTCGACGGCCGGGGCGAGGGCGTCCGGGTCGGGCCGCCAGCCGTCCTGGGGCGTGTCGACGGCGCCCTTCTGTCCCGGGGCGGTGACGGCGGCCAGCGCGAAGCCGCCGTCCGGATCGAGGGTGCCGCTGAGCAGCAGGGTGCCGAGCGGGCTCGCCATGGTGGTGAACACGGTGGTCATGCCTGGTCCTTGGGGAGAGCGTCGCGGGTGTTTCGGGTTCGGGTGTCGCGGTCGGCCGCGTGCCGGTCGGCCGCCGCCGACCAGAGGTGGTGCAGGGCGTAGGAGCGCCACGGCGCCCAGGCGGCGGAGCGCCCGGCGGCGGACCGCGGGTCGCCGTCCGCGCCCAGGGCGCGCAGCCCGTCGCGGACGCCGATGTCGGTGGGCAGGAACACGTCCGGGTCGGCCAGCGCCCGCATCCGCAGGTAGCCGACCGTCCACGGTCCGATCCCCGGCAGCGCCAGCAGCTCGGCCGCCGCCCGCTCCCGGTCCACCCCCGGGTCCAGCCGGACGGAGCCGTCCGCGAGCGCCGCGCACAGCCCCAGCAGCGCCCGCTGCCGGGCCCGCGGCATCGCCAACTGCTCCGGGTCGGCCGCCGCCAGCGCCGCCGCCGACGGGAACAGCAGCCGCAGCCCGCCGTCCGGCGCGGGCAGCGCCGCCCCGTACCGCTCGGCCAGCCGCCCCGCCAGGGTACGGGCCGCCGCGACCGTGACCTGCTGGCCCAGCACGGCGCGCACCGCCAGCTCGTGCGGGTCGACGTGCCCCGGCGAGCGCAGCCCCGGCCGGGCCGCGGCCAGCGGCGCCAGCAGCGGATCGGCGGACAGCCGCCCGTCCACCGCGTCCGGGTCGGCGTCCAGGTCGAACAGCGCCCGCAGCCGGTGCACGGCCGTGGTGAGGTCGCGCAGGTCGGCCAGCGTCAGCCGGCAGTCCAGCCAGCCCCGGTCCGCCGGGTCGCCCGCCGCCAGACCGTCCACCTCGGCGATCCCGTGCCCGTACGGCAGCGCCAGCGTCCGCCGGTAGGTCCGGGTGCCCGGGCGCGGGCCGGGGACGACCTCCTCGACGCCCGGCACGGCCCGCAGCGCCAGGAAGTCCAGCAGGTGCCCGGTGTCGATCGCCCCCCGGTAGGCGAGCCGCAGCCCGAGCGAACCGGCCCCCGCCGGGCCGCGCCGGTGCCCGCCGCGCTCGGTGCGCAGCGCCGACGGCGTCCGGTCGTAGACCTCGCGGATGGTGTCGTTGAACTGCCGGACGGAGGCGAAGCCCGCCGCGAACGCCACGTCCGTGACCGGGAGTTCGGTGGTCTGCAGGAGCAGTCGGGCGGTCTGTGCGCGCTGCGCCCGGGCCAGTGCGAGCGGCCCCGCGCCCAGCTCGGCGGTCAGCTGCCGCTGGAGCTGCCGGGAGCTGTAGCCGAGCCGGTCGGCCAGCCCCGCCACGCCCTCCCGGTCGACCACGCCGTCCCCGATCAGCCGCATCGCCCGGCCGACCAGGTCGGCCCGGTGGTTCCACTCCGGGGAGCCCGGCACCGAGTCCGGCCGGCAGCGCCGGCAGGCCCGGTAGCCGGCGCCCTGGGCGGCGGCCGCGGTCGGGTAGAAGGTGCAGTTGGCGCGCTTGGGCGTGGTGGCCGGGCAGCTCGGACGGCAGTAGATGCCGGTGGTCCGGACGGCCGTGAAGAACACCCCGTCGAAGCGGGCGTCCCGGCTGTCCACGGCCCGGTACCTGGTCTCGTCGTCGATCACGCCCTCCAGTCTGCGCGATCCCCGGAACCCCGACTGGCGGGAATCGGACATCGCCATGAGGGCGGCGCCGCCGGGCCGCCGCCGGGCCGTCAGCGGGCCGTCAGCGGGCCGGGTCGGTGCCCGCCAGGGAGCGGGCCAGGCGGTCGAGGCCGGGCAGGGCGTGCATGACGGCCGCGCGGTCGTCCGGGGCGAGGCTCTCCAGCGCGGCGGCGAGGCGGCGCTCGTGCGCGCTCCGCCAGTCCCGCAGCTGCTGGTGCCCGGCCTCGGTGAGCGCGATCCGCGCGGTGCGCCGGTCGCCCGGGTCGGGCTGGCGGTCGACCAGGCCGGACTCCAGCAGCTTGGAGATCAGCCCGCTCACGGTGTTCGGCGCCAGCCGCTGGCGGGCCGCCAGCTCGCCCACCCGCATCGGCGCGACGGCCAGCGTCTGCAACAGCTCGACCTGCGCCATCGGCAGCGCCTCCCACGGGAACTCGCTGCGGATCGAACTGCGCAGCGCCCGCCGCAGCCGGGTGATCACGTCGGTGAGCTGCTGCGCCCCGGCGAGCGTTCCGGCGTCCGGCGGCACGGACTCGGACGGGCGCGAGGCGGGCTGCGGCTGCGAGGACATGGCGGACAGCGTAGCGCCCGGTCACGTCACGGCCGCCCGGAGTCCACCCGTTGACCAGCCAGGACACCCCGGACGGCGGCGGGCGCGGCGGGGCCGGCGGGGGACTGGCGGGGGCTCCTTGAGGAGATATGTCGGTGGCAGATATATTTGGGACATGGCCGAACAGATGTCCGCCTCGCGGCTGCTCGACACCCTGCAACGGGTCGAACGCCCCCGTCCCCGCACGGTGGCCCGCTGGCGGCACGCCCACTGGCTGGCCGTCGGGACGGTCTGCCTGGGCGCCTTCCTCGGCCAGCTGACCGCCAGCGTCACCTCGCTGGTCTTCCCCGCCCTGGAGCACCGCTTCGACGCGGGCTTCGCCGCCGTCGAATGGGTCTCGCTCGCCTACCTGCTGGTGCTGGTCGCGCTGCTGGCCCCGGTCGGGCGGCTCTCCGACCTGGCCGGCCGCAAGACCATGTACCTGTGCGGGTTCGCGGTCTTCGTCCTCGCCTCGCTCGGCGCCGGGTTCGCGGGCAGCCTCGGCGTGCTGATCGCCTGCCGGGCCGTGCAGGCCGTCGGCGGCGCGCTGATGCAGGCCAACAGCGTCGCCCTGGTCGCCCGCGGCGTACCCGAGCGGGCGATGTGCACCGCCCTCGGCATCCAGGCCGCCGCCCAGGCCCTCGGCCTCGCCCTCGGCCCCACCCTCGGCGGCCTGCTGGTCACCCACGCCTCCTGGCGCTGGGCGTTCTGGGTCAACGTCCCGATCGGCGTCCTCGGTCTGCTGGCCGGCTGGTTCCTGCTGCCCCGCACCTTCCCCGCAGGGCGAGAGCCGCAGCAGCGGCGGGACGGCATACCGGGCAGGGCGCTGGACGGGTCAGGGGTCGGGGCACGGGACGGGGCGCGGGGCGGCCTGCCGAACGGGGCACGGGCCGGGGCGGTGCCGGGGGTGCTCGACGAGGTAGGGCTCGGTGGACGGGACGGAGCACGGCCGGGGGTGCTGGACGGGGCGGTGCCGGGAGCGCTGGACGGCGTACGGCTCGGCGCACGGCCCGGTGGGCGGGACGGTGCGACGACCGGGGCCCGGGCCGGGGCGCGGCTCGGCGTGCGGTGCGGTTCGGGGGCCGGGGCGCGGGGCGGGGAGGGGCGGTTCGACCTGGCCGGGTTGGTGCTGCTCGCGGCCTCCTCCACCGCGCTGCTGCTCGCGCTGTCCGCCGCGTCCGGTCTGCCGCTGCCCGGCTGGGCGGTGGCGGCGCTGCTGTCGGCGGCCGTCGCCACCGGGCTCGGGCTGGTCCGGCAGGAGCGGCGGGCGGACCGGCCGATCATTCCGCCCGGCCTGGTGAACACCCCCGGCATCCGGGCCGGACTGGTGGTCGCGCTGATCGGCTACCTGCTGCTGTTCTGCCCGCTGGTGCTGGAGCCCGTCGCGCTCACCGCCCGCGGCGCCTCCGCCGCGGCCGCCGGGCTGGCGATCACCGCGCTGCCCGCCGCGTTCGCGGTCGCCGCCACCGTCGGCGGCCGGCTGCTGCCCCGGCACTGGACGGACGCGGCCCGCTGCCGCTGCGGCGCGCTGCTGGCCGCCGCCGGACTGCTCGTCCTCGCCGCCCTGCCCGACCCCGGCCCGGGGACGACCGCGCTGCCGCTGCTGCTGGCCGGCTACGGCCTGGGCCTGCTGCTGCCCGCCAACAACGCCCTGGTGATGCGGGCGATACCCGCGCAGAGCTCCGCCGTCGGCGGCGGCCTGGTCAACATGGTGCGCAGCCTCGGCACCGCGCTGGGCACCGCGCTGCCGGTCCTGGCCGTCCACCTGGCGGGCCCCGCCGCCGGCGCCCGGACGGTCCCGGTGGTGCTGGCCGCCGTCGCGCTGCTGGCGGCCCGGCTCTCCGCCACCCGCTGACGGAGCGTCGGGGGGTCGGGGCGTCGGGGCGCGCCGATGGGCCGGTGGGCCGGAACGCCGCGAGGGCGCCGCACCGGGGGAGTTCCCGGGGCGGCGCCCTCGTGCTCGGGCGTCCGACGGTCCGTCAGGAAGCGGCGGGCTGCGCGCCGCGTTCGGCGAGCATGTCCGTCATCAGCAGGATCTCCGAGCGCTGCGCGTCGACCATGCCCTTGGCGAGCCGCTTCTCCGCGTCGTTCTTCGCCGCGTCCACGTAGGCCTGCGCCATGTCGGCGCCGCCCTTGTGGTGATTGATCATCAGCTGCAGGTAGTACACCTCGGCGTCCCGCCCGTTGAGCGAACGGAGCTTCTCCAGGTCGGTGTTGGTCGCCATGCCGGGCATCAGCGCGCCGTCGTGCGGCTCGTAGCTGTGCCCCATCCAGGCCATCGGCTTCGCGCTGCTCGCCTGGGTCAGGCCCCACTGGTCGAGGAAGCCCATCAGCATGCCGCGCTGGTTGGCCTGGGTGTTGATGATGTCGAACGCGAGGGTGCGCACCGCCTGGTCCTGGGTGCGGTCCCGGACGATGAACGACATGTCGATGGCCTGCTGGTGGTGGGTGGCCATGTCGCGGGCGAACCCGGCCTCCGGCGAGTCGGTGCCGGGCGTGGCCGGGGCGGCGGCCGGCGCGCTGCCGGCCGCGGGCGTGCCGCCGCCGACCAGCGCGGGCACGCCCAGTCCGAGCGCGACCACGGCGGCCAGCGCCGCGGGCCACCAGAACGCCCGCCGGCTCCGGCGCGCGGGCCCGCCGTCCCCGGCCGCGCCGTTCTCGGCCGCGCCGGCCTCGACCGCGTCCGCCGCCTGCTCCGGCTCCTCGTCGGCCGGTCGGCGGGCCGTCACATCGTCCCCGAGCTGCAGCTGGCGCCCGGCTCGGGCGTCTGCTTGCCCTGCACGTACTTGGTGAAGAACTGCTCGACCCGCGGGTCGGTCGCCGAGTCCACCACCAGCTGGGTGCCCCACGCGCTCAGCGTGATGGTGCCCGGCTCGTCCGGGTACGGGCTCATCAGGCTGTACGGGGTGGCCTTGACCTTCTCGCTCAGGGCCTTGATGTCGTCGGCGGACGCCTTGCCGTTGTAGGTGACCCAGACCGCACCGTGCTCCAGCGAGTGGACGGCGTTCTCGTTCTTCACCGGCGCGTCGTACACGTTGCCCATGCAGGTCGCCCAGACCGGGTTGTGGTCGCCGCCGACCGGCGGGGTCATCGGGTACGTCACGGCGGTGGTGACGTGGTTGCGGCCCAGGTTGTCGAAGGTCTTCACCCCGTCGATCGACACCTTCTCGGCGGCCTCCTGGGCCTTCTTCTGCGCCTCGACCTGCGCCGCCGCGGCGGCCTTCTTGGCGTCGCTCTTGTGCTTGGCGTCCAGCGTCAGCCAGGTGCCGCCGCCGATCATGCCGAGCACCAGCACGGAGGAGATGCCGATGGTGAGCAGCTTGTTGCGGCGCTCCCGGCGCTCCTCGATCGCGCGCAGCTCGGCGATCCGGGCCCGGCGGTCGGCCTGGTTGGCGGCCTTGCTGCCCGGGCGGGGCTGCTTGCCGGTGGGGTTGGACTGCTTGGAGGCGGAACCCATGGATGTCTTCCTTGTCCCCGCCGTGGTCGCCACGGCGGTCTGCGGTGTGTGAGGGGCAGCGGAGCCGCCGACCTCCCCGCGGACGGGGCGTCGGCCGGCGGTGGGTTCCGCTCAGGACCGGTGAACCTGGAGCACGTGCAGGTCGGGCGCGTGGTGCGACCCCGGTGCGGCGGCGCACACCGGGACGGCGGGCGCGCCGGACGGGGCGATCGACCGCGGCAGGACGACCGGGCCGGGCTGCGGGGGCGCGTTCGGCAGGTGCGAGTCCGGCCCGCAGAACGAGTGGCCGGAGCAGCCGTGCCCCGGCCGCTGCCCCGAACCGTCCACGGCGCACCAGACGTACGGCAGCCCCGGGGCGTCGGAGGACACCGCGGGGGTGTGGTGCGCGACCTGCGCGGCCCGGTCGGCCCGGTCGGCCCGCTCGGTCTTCGAGGGACCGGGACGGTCGGCGGCCGGAGCGGCCGGTCCGGTGGTGGACGGGCCCTGGACGGCCGTTCGGGTGCCGGGCGCGGCCTGGCCGGACGGCGGGGCCTCCGGCGTCGCGGCCCGGGCGCTCGCCGTGCACGGCAGCAGCGCCAGCAGGGCGGCCAGCAGCAGGGACCACAGCAGCGCCACCGGGCGGAGTACCGCGAACGCGGTTCCTTCCCGGAGTCGATTGCGAGATCCCGACGCGGCCATGCGCACATATTAATCAGCCGATCGGGTGAAGCGGTGCCCCCTTCGGGCTCCGAATTTCCGGCCGGAGGCCGGATCGGTCGGGGTCGGAAGGCCCTGTTCGGACCCGCCCGGTCCGTTCCCCGCCCGGGTCGCCGCCGCCGTGGCCGGAACCCCGCCCCGGCCGTCCGCACGATGTTCCGAATCCCGGACACCGTCGTCGTCCTTCGGCAGAATGACGTGACGTCCGGCACCCCCACGGATCAGGAGCCGTCAGTTGAACCAGCAGGGCGCACCCGGCCAGCCCCGCCCCGACGACGCCTGGTGGCACACCGTCTACGCGGGGCCCGCAGGCACCCTCCCCGACACCCCCGCCGCCACCGCCGACTCCTCCACCGTGGACGAGTGGTTCAGCACCGCGGCCGACCTGATCGGCCAGCAGCGCACCACGCCACCGGCTCCGGAGCCCGCCCCCGAGCCGATTGCGCACCACGAGGACAGGGACGGGGCCGGGGCCGGGGACGGGGACGACGGTGCGGCCGTGCCGGGGCCGCGCCCGCGCAGCTGGGCCGAGGCCGCCTGGCCCGACCTGGGCGGGGCGCCCGCCGGGACGCGCCCGCCGACCCAGCCGCCGGCCCCGCCCGCCGAGGCCACCGAGGCCGGGCCCACGCCGACCCTGACCGACCTGCCGGTGTCCGAGCCCGCGCCGCCCGCACCGCCCGTACCGGAGCCCGCCCGGCCCGAGGTCGTGCTGTCGAAGCCGGCGAGCGCCGAGCCGGAGACCGCCGCTCCGGAGGCCGCTGAGCCGGAGACCGCCGAGCCGGGGTCCGGGCCGGCGGCCGTCGCGGAGGAGCCGCCCGCGCCGGTCGCGCCGCCGGAGCGGGGCGCCCCGTGGACCGGCCGGGCCGAGCCGCCCGCCGTCCCGCACGTCGGCGAGCGGCCCCCCACGTACGAGGCCGAGCCGACCGCGCTCGCCCCCGCCGACCCGGCCGGGCTCGCCACCGTGGTGCCCGACACCGCCATCGACGGCGCCCGGTTCGCGGCCACCACCCTGCGCGCGGTGTCCGTCCGGGGCGACTCCGCCCGCTACCGGGGCGAGCCCCGACGCGACGCGCTGCTCACCGTCCGGTTCGGCGAGGGCGAGGACGCGCTGGTGCTCGCCGTGCTGGCCGCGCCCGCCCGCCGCGCCAACGCCCAGTGGGGGTCCGCCGCGGCGGCCGAGGCGGCCCGCCAGCTCGCCACCGCGATCGGCCGCAGCCGGGCCGAACTCGCCGCCGACCTGCGGGCCGGCGCCCGGGACCGGCTCCGCTACGGGCTCCAGCGGATCGCCCTCCAGTCCGCGGTGCGGCTGCGCAGCGCCGCCGAGACCGAGGACCCGGAGAGCGGGCCGCCGCCCGAGGAGACGGCCTCGCTGCACTGCCTGCTGATGTCCACCGACCCGGCGGCCACCCATCGCGCCGCGTTCGGCACCGGCCCGGGCGGGCTCTACCTGCTGCGCTCCGGGCACTGGATCGACGCGTACGCCGCACGGCTCCTGCACCACCCCGACGGCCAGCCGCCGCTGCCTCCGGCGGCGATGCCGGCGCCGCGCCCGTTCCGCTTCCGGCTGGTCCCGGCGACCTCCGGCGACATCCTCCTGCTCTGCACCCCGGGCCTCGCCGCCCCCATCGCCGAAGAACCCGCCGTCGCCCACTTCCTCTCCAGCCACTGGGCCCACCCCCACCCGCCGGGCACCGTCGACTTCCTCCGCCAGATCCAGGTCCGCGCCAAGGGCTACGCGGACGACCGCACCGCGGCGGCGGTCTGGACGGACTGAGGGGCGGCCCACGGCCGGGCGGAATCCCGGGCCCGTCGGGAGCGAAGCTCCAGGGGCCCGGGGAACGGCGGGGCCGAGGGGCGGGTGTCCGACGGGCTGCGAGGCGCTGCCCCGTTGCGGGCCGAAGGCCCTCGGCCGACACCCCGTGGCGCCCTGCCGGATTCCGGCGCATCGCCCCTCGGCCCCGCTAACGGCCCGGGGCCGCGCCCAGCAGGGCCTGTGCGGCGGAGGTGGCGTGGGTGAGGGCGGTGGCGCGGGTGGTGCCCGGGAGGCCGATGGTGAGGGGGACGGCGAGGCCGTCGAGGAGGGCGCGGAGGTGGGTGGCGCGGGTGGGGGCGGGGCCGGTGAAGGCGAGGGTGCCGGTGCTGCGGCCCTCGTCGAGGAGGGTGGTGAGGTCGTCCTGCCAGGGGGTTTCGATGTCGAGCTGGCCCCGGCGGAGGTCGGGGCTCTCCGGCGATCGGCTCCACACCTCGATCCACAGCAGCCAGCGCGGGTCGCCGGGGCCCTCCGGGAGGTAGAGCTCCAGGTAGCGCTCCAGCCGTGCGGCGACCGGGAGTTCGCGCCGGGACAGCTCCCGGCCGCGCTCCTCGCCGAGCTGGGCCTCGCTCCAGCGGAGGGTCTCCAGCAGGAGCTGGTCCTTGCTGCCGAAGTAGTAGAGCAGGTGCCCGGCGCTCATGCCGAGCTCCCGGCCGAGGCCGGCCATGGTGAGCCGGGCGAGGCCGTGCTCGGCGATGGCGGTGCGGGCGGCGGCGTAGACCTCTTCGCGGGGGCGGGCCGGCCGGCGGGTGCGTGGCTGGTCCATCCGCGCTCCTCGGTGGGTGGGGCTCTTTCGGGGACCAGTGTCTCCCACCGGCGGGCGGCCGGTGCTGCGGAGGGACGGGGCCGCCCCTCCGCGGGGCGGCGTCAGCCCAGGGTGCCGGCGTACGCGGTCTCCGCGCCGAAGCCCCAACTCGGGCTGGCGTCCCAGGGGTTGGGCAGGACGTCGTCGGTGGCGTACGCGTAGCCGGCGCCGCGGGTGAACGCGGTGGAGAGGGCGGTGCGCATCGCGGTGGCGTCGGGGACGGCGTGCACCAGGTGCCAGTAGCCGGTGCCGGAGGGGTCGAAGGCGGCGCCGGAGTAGTAGCCGGCGGTCAGGTTGAAGACGTTGCCGCCGAGCCAGGAGCCGGTGTAGGCGGCGTAGCTGCCCTCGAAGGTGACGAAGGTGTCGGCGGTGCGCTTGCCGGCTTCGAGGAAGCAGTCGGCGACGGCGGTGCCGGGGTTGTTCACCACCAGTTCCTGCGCGGCCGGGTCGATCGAGTGGACCAGCGCCTGCACCTGCCGGCGCAGGTCGAGGTAGTAGTCGCGCTGGGCGTTGTCCGGGCCGCAGTCGCGGCTGGTGGTGTCGAAGAAGATGCCGTCGACGTGCAGCTTCCCGTCGGTGGTGACCAGGTAGTTGCGGACCGAGGCGAGGACGGCGTCCCGGTCCCGGGTGCCGCGCTCGGTGTGGACGTAGCCGAGCACCCGGGTGTGCTCGCCGGTGGCGGTGGTGCGGGCGCGCAGCGCGTCGGCGCGGGCCTGCCAGCTCGCGTCGAACGGGTTGTCGCCGTTGTTCGGGTTCAGGATGACGATCGACGGCGCGGGCTGGGCGGCCTGGACGTCCAGCAGCATCTGCTGGTTCGGGTACACGTAGGCCGGGACGCCGATCTCCAGGCCGCGCACCGGGGTGGTGGCGGCGGCCGTGGTGGCGGTGGCGGCGGGTGCGGCGGTGGCGAGCAGGGCGCCGAGGAGCAGGGCGGTGAGCCCCTTCGCACGGGTACGCATGCGGTGGTTCCCCCAAGAGGTTCGGGCGGGCGTCCCCCTGACGGCCCGTCGGCGCATGCTAACCCGCCGAGGGAAACCCCGTTCGAACCCGATGCGCCGCCGGCCGGGAGCCGGGTCAGCCCGCCGTCGGGCGCTCGCCGTACTCGGCGCTCCAGCGTTCGCCGGGCAGCACCAGGTCGGCGGTCTCGACGGGGCGGCCGGTGGCCCGGTCGTAGTGGGTGCGCCGGATCGCCAGGGCGGGCGCGCCGGGGAGCAGGGCGAGGGCCTGGGCCTCGGCGCGGGTGAGGACGCGGGCGGTGAGCCGTTCCACGGGGTCGCCGGTGGTGATGCCGATCAGGGCCATCCGCGCGGTGACGCCGATCCCGGCGTGCGGGCCGGCCTCGGGCAGCACGATCAGGGCCTGGCCGGTGACGGCCATCGGCTCCCAGGACTCGACCAGGTAGCCGGGTTCGTCGTCGACCAGGTGGACGTAGGAGGTGTGCATCACCGGGTCGCCGGGCTCGATCTCCAGGCGCTCGGCGACCTGCGGCGTGGCGGCCTCGGTGGTGGACTGGCTGCGCCAGGTGGGGTCGACGCCCTGCGCGGCGAGGGCGGCGGCGGTGTCGGGGCCGCGACGGACCAGCGTGCGGCGCGGCTCCTGGGCGCGGACGAAGTAGCCGCGGCCCTGCTTGGCCCGGACCACGCCCTCCTGCTCCAGCAGCCGGTACGCGGACTGGCCGACCCCGTGCGAGTAGCCGTACTGGGCCTGCAGCTCGGCCAGGGACGGGAGTTGACTGCCCGGCGGGTACTCGCCCGCGGCGATCCGCCCGCGGATCTGCTCGGCCACCTGCAGGTAAGCGGAGGGCCCGCTGGCGGTCATCGACGTCCTCCGAAAGGTCTGCGGTCCGGCCGATCGGTGACACAGTATCCCGCGTGGCACTACTCTACGTGTAGAGCTTGGCCCTATGTGTACCTTGGGGGAGTGGTGCAGATCAGCATGCGCGCGTCCGGCCTGCGGGCCGCGATCGAACGGGCCACCGGGGCCCTCGCCGAGGTCCGGCTCTCCGTCGGCAGCACCCGGATCAGCGTCCCCTGCCCGCCGGACGACGCCCCGAGCTGGGGCGAACTGCTCCGGGCGCTGCGCACCGCCGACCGCTGGGGCTCCGTCACCGCGGACGGACGGACCGTCATCTGGGCCCAGATCGAGGAGGAATCGTGACCACCGACCAGCCGCCGGGCCCGCCCCCGGCCGGCCCCGAGCGCCGCTACCGGCCCTGCGGGTGCTGCGCGCGCTGCACCTCGGGCACCGACCGGACACCCACCCGGGAGGAGGACTGCTGGGACGCGTTCCTGACCGGCACCGTCGCCGCGATGGTCGAACGGCGCAGCTGGGAGCGCCGCCGCGAGGAGGAGCAGCGCTGGTACTGACCGGGGCCTGAGCCGGGGCTGCGGCTGGGGACGGGCCGGGGCCGGGTTCCTCCGAACGGCCCGGCCCGGGTGCGCCGGGCGGGTGAAAGGCGTCCGGCCCGGCTCGCGCCGCGCCGGGCCGGACGGCACCGGTCGGATGAACTGCGCGCATGCGTACTCCCCATCGGACCGGACGGATCGCGGCCGCCCTGGCGGTGCTGGCCGCGTCGTTGTTCGGCAGCGGCGCCCTCGCCCCACCCGCGCAGGCCGCCGTCTCCTTCAGCAAGACCGCCGACAAGTCCACCGTGGCGCCCGGGGAGAACGTCACCTACACCCTGCAGTACTCCTGCTCGGTGAAGGAGTGCGTCAACGGGGCGATCACCGACGCGCTGCCCGCCGGGATGGAGTTCGTCTCCTGGGTGCCCGACCCGAGCACCGTGGACGTGCCGAACTCGACCGTCCCCGCGCCCGGCACCGCCGGCGGCAACCTGAACATCAAGCTGCAGACCCTCAGCCCCGGCACCACCGCCTCCGTCCGGGTCACCCTGAAGTTCCCGAACTGGACGACCGCCAACGGGAGTTCGGCCGTCAACTCGGCCCGGCTGACGGTCGACGGCGAGGACCCGCAGACCGGCCGCGCCACCGTCACCGCGCAGGTCGAGCCGGAGTACCGGGTCACCAAGGGCGTGCAGACCTCCAGTGCGGACGGACGGACCGTCACCTACCAGTTCAGCGCCTGCTCCACCGACGGCACCAACGTCGACCTGGACACCAGCCGGCTGCTGGACACCCTGCCGCCCGGCGCGGTGGTCGACACCGGCCGCTCGCCCGGCTGGAGCCGGGTCGCGCCCGGGCCGAACACCTGGGGCTACGACAACGGCGAGTTCCGGGCCGGGAACGGCCACGCGGGCTGCCGCATCCCCGGCGTGCTGGTGGTGAACTACCCGGAGGCGCAGTTCCCGACCGGCAGCACCTCCACCAACCGGGTCGAGCTGTTCGGTGACCCGCTCGGACCCGACCCGGAGCGGAGCCTGTCCACCGACGAGGCCACCACCGGGCAGTTCCAGGCCCCGAACACCGACGTGCAGGTCACCGCCAGCAAGTCCTGGGCGGAGACCTCGGTCTCCGGCGACCTGAACAGCTTCAGCCTGTTCGCCACCAACACCTCGGCGCCCGCCACCTCGCTCACCATGACCGACCCGGGCACCGGCACCACCGACGGGCTCTACAACTGGCTGTACCCGCAGTCGCTGCAGTTCTCGCCGTGGAACCCGGCCGGCATCACGATGACCTTCGAGTACCGGCTGAACGGCGACCCGGCCTGGCGCACCTTCACCCCCGGCACCCCCTTCGACGGCTCCGGCAACCGCCGGGTCACCTTCGCCGAGGGCGCCGGCGACCCCGCGAACGACGTGCTCGGCCTCCCCGCCGGCCGCTGGCTGGACGGCCTGCGGTTCAGCTGGAACGGCCCGCTGCCCACCGGCTGGTCCCCGGGCGGCGGCGTCCAGCTGGTCACCCAGGTCCTCGCCACCGGCCACGACGGCCGCCGCGCCCCGGCGCCGCTCACCAACTGCGTCACCAACACCGCCACCGACGGCAGTTCCACCGCCACCGCCACCGGCTGCGCGCGGACCACCGTCACCGACGGCACCAACCTGGGCGCCGCCAAGACCACCACCGAGGGCGCCGTCACCTCGCCCGGCGGCCGCGCCACCTTCGAGGTGATCCCGTACAACCGCAGCGGGCGCGCCCTCGACCGGCCGCTGGTGCTGTACGACGTGCTCCCGGCCGGGCTGGTCTACGTCGACGGCTCGCTGCGCACCACCGACGGCTACCCCGACGCGAAGCTCCCGCAGTCCGTGGAGGTCACCCCCGGCCCCGACGGGCGGCAGATCGTCAAGATGACCTGGCCGGCCGGCGCGCCCGACATGACGTACCTGCACGACCAGCTGGCCTACCGGGTCAGGTTCGACGTCCAGGTGGCCGGCAGCGTCCGCTCCGGCGCCCTGGTCAACGAGGTGTTCGTCACCGCCGACCGGCCCACCGCGCCGGTCACCTGCGCCTACAACGGCACCGACAGCGGCGTCCCGGACGCGCTCGACCTGAACGGGAACGGCGACCGGACCGAGAAGATGTGCCCGGCCTCCTCCCGGGTCGAGGTGCAGGTGCCGAGCGTGCTGCGCTCCTACAAGGAGGTCAAGGGCGACCTGGACGCCGACTACGGCAGCATGGGCGCCACCACCCCCGGCGGGCGGCTCGCCTACCGGATGACCGTCCGCAACGACTCGCCCGACCCGGTCACCGAGTTCCTCGCCTACGACCGGCTGGCCGCCCCCGGCGACGGCTACGTGCTCAACCCGGCCGCGCCCCGCGGCAGTTCCTGGGCACCCGCCCTGCGCGAGCCGCTGACCAGCAGCGACCCCGCCGTGGTGATCGAGTACACCACCGCGAAGCAGCCCTGCGTGGACGCCCTGGTGCCGCGCGCCCAGGACCCCGGCTGCGACCCGGCCGCGACCTGGAGCACCGTCTTCCCCGGCCCCGGCAACGCCACCTGGTTCCGGATCGCCCGCCCCGGCACGCTCGCCCCCGGCGCCTCCTTCACCCTGGGCTGGCCGATGGTCGCCCCCTACGACGCGCCCGACGCCGCGTACGCCTGGAACTCCTTCGCGTACACCGCCACCGACGCCACCGGCAAGCAGCTGCTGCCCGCCGAGCCCGCCAAGGTCGGCGTCTCGGTCCGGCGGACCCGGCCCTCGGACAACGCGCTCGGCGACTTCGTCTGGCGGGACCTCGACCGCGACGGCGTCCAGCAGCCCGGCGAGCCCGGCGTCGGCGGCGTCGGCGTGGCCCTGCTGGACGGCAACGGCGACCCGGTCCGCGACCTGAACGGCACGCCGCTGACCACCGTCACCGACGGCTCCGGCCACTACCTGTTCGACCACCTGCCGGACGGCCGCTACCAGGTCCGCTTCGACCTGGCCACGCTGCCGAAGGACGCCACCGTCACCGCCCAGCACGCCGGCCCCGACCCGGCGCTGGACTCCGACGGCGACCCGCAGACCGGCCTGACCCAGGTGGTCGGCCTGGCCGGCGGGCAGCGCGACCTCGACCTGGACCTCGGCATCCTGCTCCCCGAGCCGCCGCCGTCGCCCTCCCCGTCGCCGTCCGACTCGTCCTCCCCGGCCCCGTCGCCGTCCGGCTCCCCGGAGCCCTCGGGTTCGCCCGCGCCGTCCGGTTCGCCGTCCGGCCCGGTGACCCCGGAGCCCTCCGGCACCGCCGGGGGCGGTCTGCCGCAGACCGGCGCCGACCTGCCGAGCGGGACGCTCGGCGCCCTCGCCGGGCTGCTCACGGTGGCCGGCCTGCTGTTCTGCGCGCTGTCCTACCGCCGCCGCGGACGCCGCCACTGACGGACCGGCAGGACAACGGCCGCGGGCCGGAACCCCTGGGCGACCAGGAGGTTCCGGCCCGCGGCCGTTCGGCTGCCCGACGGGGCGTCAGGCCCGCGGCTGCTGCTGGGTGATGCAATGCACACCGCCGCCGTTGGCGAAGATCTCCCGGGCGTCGACCAGCTCCACGGTGCGGCCCGGGTAGGCCTTCTCCAGGATCGCCTTCGCCCCCTGGTCGCGCGGGTCGTCGAAGGCGCACAGCACCACCACGCCGTTGGCCACGTAGTGGTTGATGTACGAGTAGTCGACCGGCTCGCCGTCCTCGTCGAACAGCATGGTGGGCGCCGGAAGTTCGATCACCTCCAGGGTGCGGCCGCGGGCGTCGGTGGCGGACCGCAGCAGCTCCGCGAGCTCCCGGCAGACCTCGTGGTCGGGGTGCGCCGGGTCCGGCTGGGCGTGCACGACCACGGTGCCGGGACGGACGAAGGAGGCGACGATGTCGATGTGCCCGCGGGTGCCGAACTCGTCGTAGTCGCGGGTCAGTCCGCGCGGCAGCCAGACCGCCTTGGTGGTGCCGAGGAAGGCGTGCAGCTCGGCCTCGACCTGCTCGCGGGTCCAGTCGGCGTTGCGGCCCTCGCCGAGCTGCACCGTGTCGGTGACCAGCACGGTGCCCTCGCCGTCCACGTGGATGCCGCCGCCCTCGTTGATCAGCCGGGAGGCGAAGCGCCGCACCCCGGCCAGCTCGGCGACGTGCTCGGCGATGTCCTGGTCCTTGTCCCAGCGGGCCCAGGACTGGGCGCCCCAGCCGTTGAACACCCAGTCCGCGGCGGCGAGTTCGCCGTCCTGGCCGAGCAGGAAGGACGGGCCGATGTCGCGCATCCAGGCGTCGTCCAGCGGCCGTTCGACGATCTCCACCGCGGCGGAGACGTAGCGCCGGGCCTGCTCGCTCTCGCCGGTGTTGACCACCAGCGTCACCGGCTCGTACCGGACGATCGTGTCGGCGACCGCGGCCCAGGCGCGGCGCGCCGCGTCCAGTTGCTCGGCGCCGTCGAAGGTCGGGTTGGCGGTGGGGAAGGCCATCCAGGTGCGCGCGTGCGGGTGCCACTCGGCGGGCATCCGGAAGCCGAGCGAGGCGGGGGTGGGGGAGCTGCTCATGGGGTGAAGTCCTATGCGGGGGAGGGGGGTTCAGAGGAAGTAGAGGCGGCTGAGGGAGACCGTGTCGGCGGGCTCGGAGCGCAGCGGCTCGCCGTCCAGCGAGACCAGGCCGGTCGGCGAGACGTCGACCTTGCCGGTCCGGCCGTTGCGCAGCATCGACCGCGGCCCGATGCCGCGCGTCCCGCGCACGCCCACCCGCCGCCTGCGGGTGGGCAGTCGGTCGCCCGCCACGTCCAAGTAGGCGCCGTCGGCGGCCGCCTGGGCGACGAAGGCCACCGAGAGGTCGGCGGCGGTGGCCCCGTGCGCGCCGAACTGCGGCCCCAGCACCAGGGGTTCGCACCGGTCGGTGGAGGCGTTCGGGTCGCCGACCACGCCGTACGCCGGGAAGCCGGCCTTCAGCACCAGCTGCGGCTTGGCGCCGAAGTGGTCGGGCCGCCAGAGCACGATGTCGGCGAGCTTGCCGGGCTCGATCGACCCGATCTCGTGCGAAAGGCCGTGCGCGACGGCGGGGTTGATGGTCAGCTTGGCGATGTAGCGCAGCACCCGCTCGTTGTCGTCGCCGCCCTCGGCCGTCCCGTACGAGCCGGTGCCGTCCAGCGGGCCGAGTTCGGCCTTCATCTTGCCCGCCAGCGCGAAGGTGCGGCGCACCGTCTCGCCGGCCCGGCCCATGCCCTGGGCGTCGGAGGAGGTGATGCCGATGACGCCGAGGTCGTGCAGCACGTCCTCCGCGCCCATCGTCCCGGCCCGGATCCGGTCCCGGGCCATCGCCGCGTCGCCCGGCAGGTCGGGCTTGAGGTCGTGGGCGGAGACGATCATGTCGTAGTGCTCGCCCAGCGCGTCCCGGCCGAACGGCAGGGTCGGGTTGGTGGAGGAGCCGATCACGTTCGGCACGCCGGCCATCTTCAGCACGTTCGGCACGTGGCCGCCGCCGCAGCCCTCGATGTGGAAGGCGTGGATGGTGCGGCCGTCGAGGACGGAAAGCGTGTCCTCGACCGACAGGCACTCGTTCAACCCGTCGGTGTGCAGGGCCACTTGGACGTCGTACTGCTCGGCGACCCGGAGCGCGGTGTCCAGCGCCCGGGTGTGCGCGCCCATGTCCTCGTGCACCTTGAAGCCGGAGGCGCCGCCCTCGGCCAGCGCCTCCACCAGCGGCGCCGGGTCGGAGGACGAACCCCGGCCCAGGAAGCCGATGTTGACCGGCCAGGCGTCGAAGGCGTTGAAGGCGTGCCGCAGCGCCCAGGGCGAGTTGACGCCGACGCCCCAGACCGGGCCGAACTCCTGGCCGATGATCGTGGTCACGCCGGAGGCCAGCGACGCCTCCATGATCCGCGGCGAGAGCAGGTGCACGTGGGTGTCGACGGCGCCGGCGGTGGCGATCAGGCCCTCGCCCGAGACGATGGTGGTGCCGGTGCCGACCACCACCTCCACCCCGTCCAGGGTGTCCGGGTTGCCGGCCCGGCCGATGGAGGTGATCCGGCCCTCCCGGATGCCGATCGAGGTCTTCCGGATGCCCAGCACCGCGTCGATCACCAGCACGTTGGAGATCACCACGTCGCAGGTGTCGCGGACGGCGGCGGGCTTCAGGTGCAGCCCGTCCCGGGCGGTCTTGCCGAACCCGGCCAGGAACTCGTCGCCCGGGGCCTGCGAGTCGAACTCGACCCGGACGATCAGGCCCGAGTCGCCGAGCCGGACCCGGTCGCCCGCGCGCGGGCCGTGCACCGAGACGTAGTCGTGCGGGGAGATGGCGGTCATGCGAGGTCCTTCCCGGTCGGTCGGGCGGCGGTCACCGCGCGGGCTCCGTGTCGTCGAACTCGGTCAGGTAGCCGGTGGCCCGGGCCCGGACGAGCGCCTGCTCCTTCGCGCCCGGCGCGTCCAGCGGGCCGTCCACCAGGCCGGCGAAGCCGATCGCCACCCGGGCGCCGCCGATCGGCACCAGGCCGACCTCGACGGTGGCGCCCGGGTCGAAGCGCACCGAGGAGCCGGCCGGCACCGCCAGGTGGGTGCCGTAGGCCGCGGCCCGGTCGAAGGCCAGGCGCGGGTTGGCCTCGAAGAAGTGGAAGTGCGAGGTGACCGAGATCGGCACGGCGGCGGTGTTGTGCACCGGCAGCACCAGCGCCTCCTCCACCGGGTCGTAGCCGGTCCCGGGCCCGACCAGCGCCGCGCCCGGCGCCCCGGTGCCCAGCGAACCGGCGCCCTGGAACGGGTCGGTGACCACGGCGAGCCGCGTCCCGTCCTCGAACACCGCCTCCACCTGCACCACCGTCACCACGTCGGGGACGCCGGGCAGCACCTCCTCGGCGGAGAGCACCCGGCGGCCCGCCTCGATCGCCTCGGCCAGCCGGCGGCCGTCCCGGGCGGCCTCGCAGACGGTGTCGGCGATCAGCGCGGTCGCCTCGGGAACGTTCAGGCGCAGGCCGCGGGCCCGGCGGGCGCGGGCCAGCTCCGCCGCGGTGAAGATCAGCAGCCGGTCCCGTTCGGTGGGTGTCAGTCGCACAGTTCCTCGCTGGAGTCGCTGGAGGGGGAGCGGAGGGTGGTCGGCACAGAGTTTAGAACGGCGTTCAAACGTGGGCCCCATTGAAGCCCGCGCCCGGCCGCCCTGTCCAGCCTCGGGGCGCGCGGCCCCCGCGGCACGCCGACGCGCGGGGCGCCCCGGACCGGCCCGGCGGCCGACCGGCGCACGCCCGCGCACCCGTTCACCCCGGTGCGCGCCGAGGAGCACTGTTCCAAATGCCGCCGAGTGGGCATGACGATGACAAGAAGGGGCCGTGAGGGCCGGCGGGGGACCGGGGGCGGCCGTACGGAGAACGAGTCGGGGGCGTACGGGATCGATGGACGGTCAGGCGAGGTTTCCGCGGCAGCGATCGGCGGCACACGGGGAGGAGGCCGACCTGCGGGCACCCGCGGCGGCCGCCGTCGCCCCGGCCCACCGGCCCGACTGCGCCCTGCACCACCGGCTGCACGCGTCGCTGGACGCCGCCGACCTGCTCGCGGTCGGCACCGTCCGCCGGCGCCTGCGCGACGCCCTCGACCACTGGGGCGTCCCCGAACTCGCCGACACCGCCGAACTGCTGGCCTCCGAACTGGTCACCAACGCGCTCGTGCACACCGGCAAGGACGCCGTCCTGGACGCGGTGCTCACCGGCGAGCAGCGCCTGCGGGTCGAGGTCCGGGACCGCACCAGCCACCTGCCCGGCCGCCGCCACCCCGGCGAGGACGCCACCAGCGGCCGCGGACTGCTCCTGGTGGAGGCGCTCGCCGACGACTGGGGCGTGCAACTGCGCGGCGACGGAAAGGTCACCTGGTTCGAACTGTCGGCCGCGGCCTGAACCGGCCGTCCCGGCGGTTGCCCCACCCGCCGCACCACCCGCCGCAGCACCGGCCGCACCACCCGCCGCAGCACCGGCCGTCCCGGCGGCCGTCCCCGAAAAACGAATATGCCGGACGTGATCGTGTGCGATCGGTACCGTCCGGCGCACCGGGATTGCCGCCTTGCCGAACATACGACAGGGTAGTGAGAATGTGTGCCAGGAGGCATACGCCACCATCCATCGCGGTCCGGCCGGCCCCGCCCGGGGTACCGAGCCACCAGCGGCCGCCAGGCAAGGCACCGGCAGGAGAAGCATGGCCACCGAGCCCGAGGCGCCTGGGCCCGCCCGCCGCACCCCGCCCGCCCAGGCCACCAGGAACGAGACCCCCGCGAACGCGCTGCGGGCCGCCACCGGCCGCCCCGGGCCGCCGAGCACCGCCACCGGCCTGCCCACCCGCACCGGCGACTCCACCCCGGAGTGGCTGGAGCCGGCCATGGCCGCCAACGGCATCGGCTCCTTCGACTGGGACATCCGCCGCGACGTCCTGGTCGGCGACCAGCGCGCCTGCGCCATCCTCGGCCTGACCGGCCAGCCCTTCGACCGCACCTCCGGCTCCTTCCTCGCCCTGCTGCACCCGCAGGACGCCCCCGTGGTCCGCCGCCGGGTCGAGCGCGCCGTCTCCGAACTCGGCCAGTGCGGCGCCTACTACCGCACCGTCTTCCCCGACGGCGAGCTGCACGCCGTCCGGTTCCGCGGCCGCGTCCTCGCCGACGCCTTCGGCCGCCCCTCCCGGATGGTCGGCTTCGTCTGGGACGCCACCGTCGAACTGCACAAGCGCGAGCGCGCCGACGAGCAGGCCGTGCTCCGCGAGGAGCGCTCCCGCTTCATCAAGGAGGCCGCCCGCGCCCTCTCCGAGGCCGTCACCGTCCGCGACGTGGCCCGGGTCTTCACCGAACTCCCGCTGCCCGGCCTCGGCCCCGACGGCCTCGCCCTCGCCTCGCTGGAGGGCGGCCGGATCGCCCTGCTCGGCTCCAGCGGCTACGACCGCGAACTCAGCAACCGGTTCGACCGCATCCCGCTCGCCCCGGCCCACCCCGCCGCCGAGGCCGTCCGGCAGCGGGTGCCGGTCTTCGTCTCCAGCCGCGAGGAGTACCGCGAGCGCTACCCCGAAGCCTGGGACTGGGCCGAGGCCAGCGGCCGATCCTCCTGGGCCTTCCTCCCGCTGATCGCCTCCGGCCGCCCCACCGGCGTCTGCGTGGTCTCCTTCGACGACACCCGCGAACTCGACGCCGACGAGCGCACCCTGCTCTCCACCCTCGGCGGCCTGGTCGCCCAGTCCCTGGCCCGGGCCCGCCTGCACGACGCCGAGCACGAACTCGCCGCCGGCCTGCAGCGCGTCATGCTGCCCCGCACCGTCCCCGCCGTCCCCGGCGTCACCACCGCCGTCCGCTACCTCGCCGCCGGCTCCGGCCTGCAGATCGGCGGCGACTGGTACGACGTCGTCCCGCTCCCCGGCGGACACGTCGGCCTGGTCATCGGCGACGTCCAGGGCCACGACGTGCACGCCGCCGGCATCATGGGCCAGCTCCGGATCGCGCTGCGCGCCTACGCCGCCGAGGGCCACCCGCCCGCCGCCGTGATGGCCCGCGCCTCCCGCTTCCTCGCCGACCTCGACACCGACCACTTCGCCACCTGCACCTACGCCGAGGTCAACGTCGACTACGGCGTCGTCTACGCCGTCCGGGCCGGCCACCTCGACCCCGTGGTCCGCCGCGCCGACGGCAGCGCCCACCCCGTCCCGGTGGCCGGCGGCCTCCCGCTCGGCGTCGCCCCCGACGAGGAGTACCGGGTCACCCGGTTCAGCCTCGACCCCGGCGAGACGGTCGTGCTCTGCACCGACGGACTCGTCGAGGCCCGCGACATGGACCTCGACACCGGGTTCGCCCGGCTCTGCGAGGTCGTCTCCCGCGAACTGCCCGCCGTCGGCGAGTCGCCCCGCGAACCGCTGGAGGACCTCGCCGACCGGATCGCCTCCCAGGCCGCCGACAGCAGCGAGCGCGAGGACGACATCGCGCTCCTGCTGCTCCGCTGGGACGGCCCCGCCGGCGGGCGCGCCGCGCAGCAGCTCCGCCGCCGGATCGGGCAGGCCGACCTGGCCCGGATCTCCGAGCTCCGCGGCGAACTCCGGGACGCGCTGCGGCGCTGGGGCGTGCCCGAACTCATCGACACCGCCGAGCTGTTGGCCTCCGAGCTGGTCACCAATGCGATCCGGCACACCGACCGCGACGCGATGTTCACCGCCCGCCTCTACCAGGAGAGCGGGCGGGCCCGCCTCCGGGTCGAGGTCGAGGACGAGTCCGACCTCTGGCCCACCCGCCGCACCCCCGGCGAACAGGCGTCCTCCGGCCGCGGCCTGATGCTCGTCGAAGCCCTCGCCGACACCTGGGGCGTCGAACCCCGGGGGACGGGCAAGCGGATGTGGTTCGAGCTCAGCTCCTAGACAGGCGCTTCCGGGAGAAACGAATCCAGGGGCCCGGGCACAGTGGGGCGTGACGGGGGTTTCGCCGAGGACCTTCGGCCCGAAACGGGGTGGCGCCCAGCGGCCTGTTGGTCACCCGCCCCTCGGCTCCGCCGTTCCCCGGGCCCCTGGAGCTTCGCTCCCAGCGGGCCCTGGGAACGCGAAGCCCAGCGGGCCCCTGAATGCTCCTTCCGGAGGCTCAGCCGAACTGCTGCTCCAGGTCCTTGAGCTTCTGTTCGAGGGACTCCAGTCGGGGGAGGGTCACGGTGTCCTCCTCCGGGGTGAGGTCGATGCTGCGGCGGGGCGGGGTGGCGGGGAGGCCGGCGGGGGCGGGTATGGCGGGCTCCGCGGGGGTGGGGGGTGCGGTGGGGGCGGTGGCGGGTTCGAGCTGGCGGGGGTTGCGGTGGCGCCAGCTGCCGGGCTGGCGGCCGATGGCCCGGATCTCGGCGCGTTCCCGGCGGGAGGCCATCCGGCGGCGCTCCCGGGTCTCGGCGGCGTTGCGCCGGTCGTCCCGGACCTCCTCGACCGCCTCGTCCAGGGTGCGGACGCCCTCCAGCAGCATCAGCGACCAGGCCGCGTAGGTCTCGCGCGGGGCGCGCAGCCAGCGGACCACCCGGATCTGCGGCAGCGGCCGGGGGACCAGGCCCTGTTCGCGGAGGGCGGCGACCCGGGTCTGCTTCAGTGCGCGGTCGAACAGTACGGCCGCCGAGAGCGACATGCCCGCGAAGAATTGCGGGGCGCCGTCGTGGCCGAAGCCGCGCGGGGCGTGCACCCAGTTGAACCAGGCGGACGCGGCGGCGAACAGCCAGACCAGCATGCGCGAGCCGAGCGCCGCGTCGCCGTGGCTGGCCTCGCGGACGGCGAGGACGGAGCAGAACATCGCCGCGCCGTCCAGGCCGAACGGGACCAGGTACTCCCAGCCGCCGGTGAGGCCCAGGTTCTGCTGGCCGAAGCCGACCAGTCCGTGGAAGGACAGCGCGGCGGCGACGGCCGCGCAGCAGAACAGCAGCAGGTAGGAGGCGCCCCCGTAGAGGGACTCGGTGCGGCGGCGGCGTTCCTCGGCGCGCTCCCAGGAGTCCGTACCGCCGGCGTTCTTGGCGGCGGCACCGGCCCGGCTGCGGGCGAAGGCCAGCAGGGCGACGGCGGCCACCAGGGCGGTCGTACCGGCGACGGCCCAACCCAGCGGTATGTCCGACAGTCTCATGACTCGATCCAGCCTCGCTTTCCGCGTCGTGGTGGCGGGGACCATCATGGCGGAGAAATGCGGGGGATCATGACCGGATCGGGGGCAATACACCGATAGGGGGGAATTCCCGGTCGGAATTCAAAAGACAGTCATATCTATTGCGCGCGTGGGCAGCTGAAACAGGGTTCGGTCGGACGGACGGTGTAGAACAGGCAGCAGCTGACCCTGGTCCTGGTCCGGGCGCCGTCCTCCTCGCGGAAGCCGGGCGTCCCGACGAACGGGGCCGCGCCGGCGTCGCCCGGCAGCAGCGCCGTCAGCCGCTCGACCGCCCGGGGCTCGTCCGCGAGCAGGGTGGAGAGGTACCAGAGGCCGTCCACCACGTCGTCGGTGGCGAGCGCCCAGAGCGTGCGCGGGCCCCGGCGCACGCGCGGGCGGAAGGCGGCCAGGACGGGCGCGAGGTGGTCGGCGAGCGCGGTGCGCAGCGCGGCGTCCAGTGCGGGGAGGTCGGGGGCGACCAGGGCGTCCGGGCGGTCGGCGGCCGGGTCGTCGGGCAGGCAGCGGAAGGCGGTCGGTCGGGCGGTCAGCTCGCCGGTGGCCCGGTTGATCGAGACCCGTTCGGGCGGCAGCACCGGGACGCGGTGCTCCAGGAACCAGGGGAGGGTGAAGGCGAGCGCGGCCGGCCAGGCGTAGCGGTGCAGGCTGAAGCCGGCGGTGACGTCCGGGCGGGTCGGGGCACCGTACAGGTCGAGGCCGAGCCGTTCGTCGAAGGCGATCATGTCGTCGAGCGCGGCCGGGTCGGTGGCGAGGGCGGCGGCCGTGGTCCAGCCGGGGCCGGTGCGCGGGTCGTCGTGGTGGATGCGCAGGCCGGCGAAGACCTCGTCGAGACGCCGCCAACTCGGCGTGCAGGGAGCCGAGTTCACGGGGTTCGCGGGGGTCGTGGGGGTCGTGGGGGAGGGGCACTGCTCGACCTGGTGCGCGGGCACGCGGGCTCCCTGGTGGTACCCCGGGAGCGGGGCCCGGGCACGGCGCGGTGGACCTGTCCGGGACGCTGCTCACCCCGGACAGGTAAGGCTCACCTTAGCTGATGCCGTGCCGCAGGTCGCGCCGTCCGCCGCCGTCCGGGGGACCCGGCTGCGGCGGCACCTGCGCCAGCCGCCGCGCCAGCCACACCGGCACCCCGCCGAGCGCCTGCACCAGCCGGGCCGCCTCCGCGCGCAGCCGCTCCGCCTCGGCCGGCTCCGAGACCTCCGCCAGCGCGGCCAGCGCCGGCGCCACCCCCACCGTGTACCCCAGCTCCTCGCGCAGCCGCAGCGAGGCGGTGAACCCCTCGCGGGCCCGCTCGGCGTCGCCCTCCGCCCGGGCCAGGCCCGCCAGGTGGCGCCAGGTGGCGGACCGCAGCAGGTCGTCGCCGCGCTCCCGGGCCCCCTCGTGGGCCCGGGCGTAGGCGCTGTGCGCGGCCGCCGTGTCGTGCAGCAGGTTCTCCGCGACCAGCCCGCGCCGGAAGTCCAGCAGCGGACGCCCCGGGGCCTTCGGCGGCAGCAGCGCCGAAGTCCGCCCGAGCGCGGCCTGCGCCTCGTCCAGCCGGTCCCGGCGCCCCAGCACGCTCGCCACGTAGGCCAGGAACCCGCGGGCGCAGGACGCCGCGGCGCGCAGCTCGATCCCGGCCACCGCGGCCTCGGCCTGGCGCAGCGCGTCCTCCGCGCGGTCCCAGTGGTCGGCGGTGAACAGGCACTGCTCGATCAGCAGTTCGGCGCGCTGCAGGGCCGCGGTCGGGTCCCGGCCCGCCTGCGGGCGCAGCAGGTCCGCCGCCTCCTGCCAGCAGCCGCGCGAACGCAGCCGCCAGACGACGTCCGCCATGCCCCCCGGGGCAGTTCCGTGCACCGACAACGCCACCTCCTTGTGCGCGCCATGCAGCGAACCGCCGACCCTCCCCAAGGGCCCGCGTCGTGGCGGCAATTCAACACGCGCGGGAGCTTGTGCACCAGATCACGAGCGCGAGGAAATCCGGAACGGCGTGATCCGGACGGTGCCCGGGGCAGGTCGGCGGGCGGGGAGGTGACGGGCCGTCAGGACGTCCAGCCGGTCTCCATCAGGGCCTCCGCCGCGCCGTTCGAGGGCTGCGGGATGCCCGCCGCGTCCAGCGTGAACAGGGCGACCAGCAGCTGCTCGCCGCGGACCACGGCCTGCCGGGAGTAGCCGGAGACGGTGAACATCGCGGCCGCGATCTGCTCGCTGTGCAGCGTCTCCAGCCACAGGCACTCGACCGCCTTGACGTCGGCGGGCTCGCTCCAGGTGTCCACCCGGGCCACCGTGCGGGCGCCGAGCAGGGTGGTGGAGTCCCGTTCCCGGCCGGGCGTCGGCTCCAGATCGTCGAATCCCAGCCACCGCAGGTAGCGCACCGCCGTCAGCACCGCGTCCTGCGGGGTGCGCACCGGCTGCGGGCGGAACGGCGGGCGCAGCGCCCGGGCCGAACCGGAGCCGGCCGCCAGCGGGTCCGGCGGCACCGCCGTGGTGTACGGGCGGGCCGCCTCCACCGGACGGACCGAGTGCGGATGCGCGTTCTGCAGCCGGGGCGCCCGGTCCACCGGGAGCCGGACGGTCGCCCCGCAGTCGCAGGTGAACTCCGGCTGCGGCCACTGGTCGCTGCGCCCGCAGTGCGGGCAGCGCATGTTCAGCCAGGAGTCCTCCCAGGACCGGAACCGCACCTGCACCGGCACCCCGCCGCGCAGCAGCGGCACCCGCAGCTGGGCCCCGCACGGGCAGGGCAGGCTCGGCGGCTCGTACCGGTGCTCGCGCCGGCAGGCCGGGCAGCGCAGGTCGCTCGCCCCCGACGGCGAGCCGGGGGAGAAGCCGGTCGAATCCGCGGCGTCCTCGGGCAACGGCATGACGGTCACCGTCCGTTCCGGTCGGGAGGGTCGGGGAAGACGCCTCCCATCCTGGCCGATCGCCGTCCGGCCCGGTGCGGAAAGCGGGAATCCTCCGGCGGGGCCGAGGCCGTCGAAAGGTGCGCGAACGGTCGTGCGCCGGGGGCGTGCGCGCCGGTCGGCGGCGCAGCCCGGGCGAAGGCGGGAGAACCGGGCGGCGAAGGTCGAGGAATGGTCAACTCGCCTGCTGGTCGCGGGAGACGGCGTAGCTTGCCGGTATGACTGTTTTCATACTGACATCCGGTGCATGGATGGGCGCGTGGGCCTGGGACGGCGTGGCGCCGCTGCTGGAGGCGGCCGGGCACCGGGCCGTGCCGATCACCCTGGCGGGCCTGGCCGAGCGCCGCGACGAGACCGCCGGACTGGAGACCCACGTGCGGGACATCGTGGCGGCGGTGGAGGAGGCGGAGGAGCACGGGGCCGAGGACGCCGGGGGCGTGGTCCTGGTCGGGCACAGCTACTCCGGCGTCCCCGTCGGCGTCGCGGCCGCCCGGCTCGGCGAGCGCCTGCGCCGCACGGTCTTCGTGGACGCCAACCTGCCCGTGCACGGGCAGCCCTTCGTCGACTCGCTGCCCGACGGCGGGGCGATCGTCCGGGCGGCGATCGCGGCCGGCGGCGGGGACTGGCCGCCGCTGCCGCCCACGGCCTTCGCCGCGCACGGCCTCGACCCGGAGCACACCCGCGACCTGCTCGCCCGGGCCGTCCCGCACCCCGGCGCGACCCTCACCGACGTGGTCGACCTGCCCCGCCCGCTCGACTCGCTCACCGCGAGCTACCTGTACTGCCGCCGCGAGGGCGCGGCGCTCCGCCCGGATGCCGTCGCGCTGACCTCCGGCGGGGCCTGGCAGTCGGCCGTGCTCGACTCCAGCCACTGGCCGATGTTCTCGGTGCCGGACGAGCTCGCTGCGGCGCTGCTGGCGGAGGCTGCGCGCTGACCCTGCCGGGGGGAGGGGAGGAGACGCGCGGGTCGGGGTGAGACCGTCCGAGGTCGTGCGTCGGCTCCGCCGGGGAGGTGGCGGAGGAGAGAGGAGCAGAGCGGGGGCGGGGGCGGGGAAGGCGGACGAGCCCGGTGCCGGGTGGGCTCGCTGCGGCGCTGCTGGTGGAGGCTGCGCGCCGGTCCCGCCGGGGAGGGATGCGGGGGAGGGGGCGGTGCCGGGTGGGCTCGCTGCGGCGCTGCTGGCGGAGGCTGCGCGCCGGTCCGGCCGGGGGCGGGTGGGGCTGGCGGGGGGTCAGGGGATGCCCCAGTGGGTCAGGTCGGTCGGGGTGTCGAGGTCAGTGGGGTCGCCGGTGTCGGTGCAGTCGACCAGGGTGACGGGGTGGGTGGCGAGCAGGGTGCGGGCGCCGGTGTCGTGCGTTGCGGTGGTGTGCAGTTCGGGGAAGTGGGCGGCGCCGATCAGGACCGGGTGGGCCCGGCGGCCCGCCCAGGCGCAGGCGGCCAGGTCGGTGCGGGCGGTGTGCGCGGCCAGCAGGCGGCGGACCGCCTCCGCCGTCACCCCCGGGGTGTCGACCAGCAGGACCAGGACGGCCGTGGCGTCCGGCGGCAGCGCGTCCAGGCCCGCGCGCAGCGAGGAGCCGAGTCCGGTGCGCCAGTCCGGATTGTCGACGAGTCGACAGTCCCCGGTCTCCACCCGGGCCCGGACCTGTTCGGCGGCCGCGCCCAGCACCGCGACCGTCCCGGCACAGCCGCCCGCCCGGGCCGCGGCCAGGGCGTGTTCCAGCAGCGGGCGCCCCCGGTAGGACAGCAGGGCCTTCGGCCGCCCGCCCAGCCGCGACCCGCCGCCCGCCGCCAGCACCAGGGCCGGCACCCGTACCTCCGCCATCCGGCCAGTCTGCCCCGGCGGCCCGGCCCGCCGCCTTGGACGATCCGCCAGGGCCCGGCGGCCGACCGGCGTCCGCTCCCGGCCGTTCCGTCCCTGGACCGGCCGCGCGCCGCCCCCGTTCACTGGGCGCATGGCACCGCGCACCAGCCCCGCCCCCGCCCCGCTCGCCGACCGGTTCGGCCGGGTCCACACCGACCTGCGGATCTCGCTCACCGACCGGTGCAACCTGCGCTGCACCTACTGCATGCCCGCACAGGGCCTGGACTGGCTGCCGAAGCCCGAGCTGCTGACCGACGACGAACTGCTCCGGCTGGCCGGGATCGCCGTCCGCCGCCTCGGCATCCGCACCCTGCGGCTGACCGGCGGCGAACCCCTGCTGCGGCGCGGCCTGCCCGGCCTGGTCGAGCGGCTGGCCGAGCTCGGCGCGGAGCTCTCGCTCACCACCAACGGCGTCGGACTCGCCCGCCTGGCACCGGAGTTGAAGCGGGCCGGCCTGCACCGGGCGAACGTCAGCCTGGACACCCTGCGCCCCGAGCGGTACGCCGCGCTGACCCGCCGGGACCGGCTCGCCGACGTGCTGGCCGGGCTGGCCGCCGCCCGGGACGCCGGACTGCGCCCCGTGAAGGTCAACGCGGTGCCGGTGCGCGGCGTCAACGACGACGAACTCGTCGAGCTGGTCGAGTTCGCGGTGCGCGGCGGCTACCGGATGCGGTTCATCGAGTCGATGCCGCTGGACGCCCAGGGCACCTGGGACCGGGCCGCGATGGTCACCGCCGAGGAGGTCCTGGCCGTGCTCGGCGGGCGCTGGCGGCTGACGCCGGTCGGGCGGCACGGCAACGCCCCCGCCGAGGAGTGGCGGCTGGACGGCACCGAGCACGTGGTCGGCGTGATCGCCTCCGTCACCCGCCCGTTCTGCGGCGGCTGCGACCGGGTCCGGCTCACCGCCGACGGGCAGCTGCGCAACTGCCTGTTCGCCACCGCCGAGTCCGACCTGCGGGCGCTGCTGCGCTCCGGCGCGGACGACGCCGGGATCGAGGCCGCCTGGCGGGCCTGCGTCGCGGGCAAGGGCCCCGGCCACCGGATCGGCGAGGCGGGCTTCGAACGCCCGGCCCGGTCGATGTCGGCGATCGGCGGCTGACCGGGCCGGGCGGCGGGTTCGTGTTCGGGTTTGTGCCCGGGTGCGCGCGCAGGCTTTCGGTCCGGACCGGGGTGTGCCCGGATTGTGAGGTCTGTCATGGTGCGGTGCGCCCGGCTTGACCCGGAGTGGGCCGACTGGTCTCCTGTTGGGTCGTCAGCCCCGCCCTACCGCAGAGGAATGCCGTGCGCTCCCGCCGAACCGCCGTTGTCGCCGTCCTGTTGCTCGGCCCGCTCGCGCTCGCCGGGTGCACCAGCAAGAACGGGAACAAGCCGTCGGGGGGTTCGGGCACGTCCGGGTCCGCCGCCGCCCAGGGGACCAACCCGCTGCAGAACCCGGACGGCACCAAGCCCGGGCTGGCGCCCGTCACCAGCGACGCCGACAAGAAGGCCGGGCTGGAGCTGATCACCAAGGTGAAGACCGCCGAGCCCGGCCCGAAGACCGGCTACGACCGGGACCAGTTCGGCCCGGCCTGGACCGACAACGTGGACGGCGTCCCGTTCGGGCACAACAACTGCGGGACCCGGGACGACGTGCTGGCCCGCGACGGCCAGAAGGTCGAGCACAAGGACAGCGCCCAGTGCGTGGTCACCGGCATGACCATCTGGGACCCGTACACCGGCAAGACGGTGGAGTGGAACAAGCAGCAGGCATCGAAGATCCAGATCGACCACGTGATGCCGCTGTCCTACGACTGGCAGCAGGGCGCCGCCCAGTGGGACAAGCTCAAGCGGGTGCAGATCGCCAACGACCCGCTGAACCTGATCCCGGCCGACGGCTCGCAGAACGCCTCCAAGGGCGACTCCGGCCCGGCCACCTGGCTGCCCGCCAACACCCAGATCCACTGCTCCTACGCGATCCGCTGGGCCCAGGTCTCGCTGAAGTACCAGCTGCCGGTGACGCCCGCGGACAAGAAGACCATGCTCTCGCTCTGCGGCGGCTGACACCCGCCCGACGGGCCGTCAGGAGAAACGTCAAGGCAACGGCAGAGCCCGGGGCCGTCCGGTTCCTCCCCCTGGGGGTGGGGAGACGGACGGCCCCGGGTGTTCTCGGGGGGACCCGCGCTCAGCCCGCGGACTTCGGGGCGGCCGTCAGGTCGTACAGGGTGGTGCTGCCGACCGTCTTCGCGGTGTAGCTGGACGCCACCCAGGAGGCGATCTCGGCGGAGTAGCTGGAGCCGCCCATCCCGCCGCCCATGCCGCCGCCGCCGATGAACCAGTGCACCTTGCCCTGCTGCACCAGCTGCTTGAAGCCGTCCAGGCTCAGCGACGGGTCGCTGCCGTTGAAGCCGCCCAGCGCCATCACCGGCTCGCCGCTGGCGAGTTGGTAGCTGGCCTGGTTCTGCGAGCCGACCGCCGCGGCCACCCAGGTGTACGTGCCGGCGTCCTGCTTCAGCAGCGCGGCCACCTCGGCGGAGACCTTGGCGCCCTCCAGCAGGCCGCCCATGCCGCCACCACCCGTGCCGCCGCCACCGAAGCCGGCACGGCCGTCCTCGCGCAGGCCGCCGGTGCCGGTGCCGTTGCGGGTGCCGCCGCCCGGGAAGGCGCCGGTGCCGCCGGGGAGGTTCGGCATGCCGTTCTGCCCGCCGTCGGCGGTGTCGCCCGGGAAGCCGGGCATCGCGCCGCCGTTCGCGGTGCCGCCGCCCGGGAAGTTCGGCATGCCGTTCCGCCCGGCCTGAGCGCCCTGGCCGCCGCCGGGGAAGCCGCCGCGGAAGGTGCCGCCGCGACCGCCGCCGCCCGGGCCGAAGCCGCCGCCCCGGACGGCCGGGCCGGCCGTCACGATGGAGCCGCTGTGGCCGGTGGAGACGGTGTCGAGGGCGTACGCGGTGGGGCCGGCCAGGCCGGCGGCGAGGGCGGTGAGGCCCGCCAGGGTGGCGATCCGGCGGCCGGTGCGGCCCTCGATCCGGCCGGCGAAGAGCAGGCCGAGCGCGGCCAGCACCCCGGCGACCAGCACGACGTTGCCCAGCCACGGCACGAACGTGCTGCTGCGGCCCAGGAGTCGGTGCGCCCACCAGGCGGTGCCCGCGACCGTCACGGCCAGCACGGCCGCGTACGGGAGGCGGTGCCGGGCCCGCCACAGGCCCTCGGCGCCCATGCCGACCAGGGCGGCGACCGCCGGGACCAGCGCCACCGTGTAGTACTGGTGGAAGATGCCGGACATGAAGCTGAAGGTCAGCGCGGTGGCGAGCAGCCAGCTGCCCCAGACCAGGAAGCCGATCCGGGCCGGGTCGGTGCGCGGGTGGCGGCGGGTGGCCCAGAGGCCGACCAGCAGCAGGATCAGCGCGGCGGGCATCAGCCAGGCGATCTGGCCGCCGATGTCGCCGTCGAACAGGCGGGTGAGGCCGGTGCTGCCCCAGCGGCTGCCGCCGCCCCCGCCCATCCGGCCGCCGCCGCCCCCGCCGACCGAGCCGGTCTCGTCGCCGGTGATCCGGCCGAAGCCGTTGTAGCCGAAGGTCAGCGAGAGGAAGGAGTTGTCCTGCGAGCCGCCGACGTACGGGCGGGCCGAGGCCGGCAGCAGCTCGACCACCGCCACCCACCAGCCGCCCGCCAGCACCATCGCCACGGTGCCGTACAGCAGTTGGCGCAGCCGGCGGCCCGGGCCGGTCGGCGCGCAGACCAGGTACACCAGGGAGAAGCCGGGCAGCACCAGGAACGCCTGCAGGGTCTTGGTGAGGAAGCCGAGGCCGAACATCACGCCGACGAACACCAGCCAGCGGGTGGACGCCGTCTCGGTGGCCCGGACGGTGCCGTACGCGGCCAGCGTGAGCAGCAGGACCAGCAGCGCGTCCGGGTTGTTGAAGCGGAACATCAGCGCCGCCACCGGGGTCAGCGCCAGCGCCGCGCCCGCCACCAGGCCGGCCAGTGCGGAGAACCGGCGGCGGACGGTGGCGTACACGGTGGCGACGGTGCCGACGCCCATCAGGACCTGCGGGGCCAGCACGCTGAACGAGCTGAGGCCGAACAGCCGGGCCGAGAGCGCCATCGGCCACAGCGACAGCGGCGGCTTGTCGACGGTGATGAAGTTCGCCGCGTCCGAGGACCCGAAGAACATCGCCTTCCAGCTGACCGAGCCGGCCTGCACGGCCGCCGAGTAGAAGGCGTTCGCCCACCCGGAGGCGGTCAGGTTCCAGAAGTAGAGGACGGCGGTGGCCAGCAGCAGGCCGAGGAAGGCGGGCCGCACCCAGCGGGCGTCGTCCTCGCGCCCGCGCCAGCTGCGGGCGGGCAGGGTGCGCAGCCGGTCCGCCCAGGTGGAGGGGCCCTTCGGGCCGGTCGGCGGCAGCGCCACCGGCGGGAACAGCGTCCCAGCGGGCCGCTCCCGCCCGGCCCCGGCGGGCGGCGGCGCGGCGGGCCACTCGGTCGGGCCGGACGCGGCACCGGCCGCCGGCGGCGGGTGGTTCGCGGCGTCGGGCCACGGCTCGCTGGTCGGAGGAACGGAACTGGACGTGGTCATGGCCCATACGTTCGGCGCCCAGGCTGAGAGCTTCATGAGACCGGGCTATGAGCGCCCTGTGATCTCCGCCGCCGACCGGGTGACGCCGCGTCAGGCAGGACCGGACCGGTCGGTGATCCGCCCGTTCGCCGGTGTGCGGGTATGCGAACCGGTACGGTGCTCCCGAGAGGTGAACCGGCGGGCTGCCCAAGGCAGTTGGCCGGTTCACGGGATTCCGGGGCGGGGGAGCGGATGGCGGCGGTCGAGGCGTCGGAGGTCAGCAGGGTCTACCGGAGCGGAACCGAGGAGGTCAGGGCGGTCGACGGGGTCTCGCTGACGGTCCGTCCGGGGGAGCTCGCCGTCCTGGTCGGGGCCAGCGGCTCCGGCAAGAGCACGCTGCTCAACCTGGTCGGCGGCCTGGACCGGCCCGACGCCGGGCGGCTCACCGTCCTCGGCACCGACCTGACGGCCGCCTCCGAACGCGACCTGGCCCGGATGCGGCTCACCCGGGTCGGCTTCGTCTTCCAGGACTTCAACCTGCTGCGCGACCTCACCCTGGCCGAGAACGTCTCGCTGCCGCTCGAAGGGGCCGACGTCCCGCGCCGGACCGCCCGGGCCGCCGCCGAGGAGGCGCTGCGCCGGGTCGGCCTGGGCGGCCTCGGCGGGCGGTTCCCGGCCGAGGTGTCCGGCGGTCAGCAGCAGCGGACGGCGATCGCCCGGGCCGTGGTCGGCGACCGCGAACTCGTGCTCGCCGACGAGCCCACCGGCGCCCTCGACACCGCGACCGGCCGGGAGATCATGGAACTGCTGGCCCGGCTGGCCGCCGACGGCAGCACCGTGCTGCTCAGCACCCACAACCCGGCCAACCTGGCCTACGCCTCCCAGGTCGTCACCCTCCGGGACGGCCGCCGGGTCGACGCCGCGGACGCCGACGCTGCGGGCACCGACGCTACGGGGACCGCGGGCGCCGGGCGGGCGGCGGCCGGATGAACCGCCGACTGCACCGCCTGCGCCTGCGGCTCGCCCTCGCCGAACGGGTGGTGATCGGCCGCGGCCGCCGCCGGGCGATGCTGCTGAGCCTGTTCGCGGTCCCCGTGCTGCTGGCCGCGCTGACCGCCGGCTGCCTGCAGTGGACCACCGCCACCGCCGAACAGCGGGCCACCGACCGGATGGGGTCGGCCGCGGCCGTGCTGGAGCCGGCCCACGGCCCGTCCACCGGCGGGACCGCCCCCGACGTGCTCGGCCGGGCCGCGCCCGGTGCCACCGCCACCGAACTGGTCGGCGCACTGCAGTACCCGCTGCTGGTGGACGGCACGACCGTCCAGGTCGGCTACTGGGAGAGCGACTGGGAGCGCGGCCCGGCGCGGGCCGGGTTCCGGCTGCTGGACGGCCGGTTCCCGACCGGGCCGGGCGAGGTCGCGGTGACCGCCGCCTTCGCCGACGCGCACCGGCTCGGCGTCGGCGGCACCGTGGTCGGCCGCTGGTCCGACCGGCCCGCCCGGATCGTCGGCCTGGTCGAGCAGCCGCAGGCGCACGACGCCCGCACCGTGCTCGGCGGCCCCGGCCAGGCCGCCGCCTGGTACGACCGGGTGCACGCCCTGGAGTACGGAACCTCCTCGTCCTGGCTGCTGGACCTCCCGGCCGGCACCGACACGGCCCGGCTGGCCGAGCGGGTCCGCGCGGCCGGCTGGATCCTGACCACCCGGGACGGCATCCGGGCCTCGCGGTCGATGATCGAGCGCGAACCGGGCGTGGTGACGGCCCCCGGCGTCCTGCTGGTCGCGGTCGGCGCGGCCGCCGCCTTCGGCATCCGGATGCGCCGGCTGCAGCGCGAGTTCACCCTGCTGTCCGCCGTCGGGTTGGACGGACGGTGGGTGCTCGGCGTGTGCCGGCTGGCCGGAGTCACTGCGTCCCTGCGGGGCACCGTCACCGGCTACCTGCTCGGCGTCCTGCTCTCGCTCGCGGCCCGCCCCCTGCTGCGCGCCGTGACGGCCAAGGACCTCGCCCCGGTCGCGGCCGACCCGACGGGGGCGGTGCTGCTGCTGGTGCTGTCCGTCGGCTGCGCGACGCTGGCGATCTGGTTCCCGACCCGGCTCGCCCAGCGCCGACCGGTGGCCCGCCGCCGGAGCGCGGACCGGCCCGCCCGCCACGGCGCGGCCCGCCGGGCCGCCGCGGTGTCGGCCGGCCTGGGCGCCGCCGCCCTGGCCGGGGCGCTGCTGCTCGGCGGCTCCCGGGACCAGTCCGCGCTGCTGGCGACGGCCGGGTCGCTGGCGCTGTTCGCCGTCCTGATCGGCTCCGTCCCGGCCTGCCTGCGGCTGCTCGCCCGGGCGGCCGCCCCGGCCCCGGCGATGCTGCGGATCGCGCTGCGGAACCTGGCCCGCGAGCCCCGCCGCCCCACCGCGGCCGTGGCGATCGGGATCTTCGCGGTGGCCTCCTCGACGGCGGTGCTGGCGATCGTCGCCAGCGGCGCGCAGGAGCAGCGCCGCCACTACACCGGCAACCGCCACCTCGGCCAGGTCGAGGCCCTGCTGCGGCACGAGGACGGCCCGGACCGGGTGGCGGCCGGGCTGCGCGCGGCCTTCGGCCCCGGCACGCCCGTGGCGGTGGTGAAGGAGGCGGTCGCCGCACCCCCGGCGGGCGACACGGTTCCGGCCGGTGGCACGGTCCCGGCAGTCGGCACGGTCCCGGTGAACGGCGCGCCCAACCGGCTCGGCACCCCGTCCTGGAGCGTCCTGTCGGTCGGGGGCCGGGAGGTCGTGGGGCCCGGCTCCGGAACGGGGCACGACCGGGGTTTGGTCGGGGTGGTCGACACCCCGGAGGAGTTCGCCGCCGTCACCGGCCGGGCCCCCGGCGCCGAGGAGTGGCGCACCCTCGGCTCCGGCGGCCTGCTGGCGATGCACCCCGGCTACCTCGACGGCGGGCGGGCCGTGCTGCTCGAACCGTCCGCGCCCGCCGCGCCTGCCGCGTCGCCCGGCCCGGGCGCGGACCCGGGCGCGGACCCGGGCTCCGCGGCCGGGAGCGCCCCGCCGCCGGCCGAGCCGCGGCGCACGGTGCCCGGTGTTCTGGCGGCGGAGGTCGAGGCCACCACGCTCAACCGGGTCGGCGCGCTGGTGACCACCCCCACCGCACGGGCCTGGGGCGCGGACGTGCTGACCGTCTCGGTGATGGCGAGCCCCGGCGAGGCGCTGCCCGCCGACGGCGAGCAGCGGGTGGCCCGGGCGCTGGAGCCGCTGGGCGTGCCGGTCACGGACGTCCGGATCGAGCGCGGGCCGCTGACCGCCTTTCCCGTCAAGTGGCTGCTGGTGCTGGGGCTGGGCTCGCTGGCCGCCGCCGTCTCGACGGTGCTGGCGCTGTCCGCCTCCGCGCAGGAGCTCCGGCCGGACCTGCGGCGGCTGTTCGAGATGGGCTTCCCGCCGGGCGCGCGGCGCGCCGTGGTGTCCTGGCAGTCGGTGGCGATCGCGCTGCTGGCGGTGCTCGGCGGCACCGCTGCGGGCCTGGTGCTGGGCTGCGCGCGGCTGCTGCCGTACCGGATCGCGCTCGCGGTGCCCTGGGGGTCGCTCGGGCTCTGGGTGCTCGGGCCGATCCTGCTCGGTGCGCTGGCCGGGCCGCTGCTGGCGCCGTCCGGGCGGCGGCTGCGCCGGGCGGACTGACGGCCCGTCAGGCCGCCGGGGCGGGCTTGCCGAGGCGCTGGCCGAGCCAGGTCAGGGCGGGCGGGATCTCCCGGGTCCAGGTGTGGAAGTTGTGGCCGCCGGAGTCGAGGGTGATGGTCGAGACCCGGGTGGGGGCCTTGAAGGCGGCGACCATCTCCTGGGTGGCGGGGTAGTTCTCCTCGTTGTGGCTGGTGGCGAGGAGCAGCGAGACCGGCGGGGCGGGGTGGTTGCGCAGCCGCCAGAGCAGGTCGTTGTCCTGCTTGACCTGGTCGCTGCCGCCGAACAGGTCGCCGGTGGTGGGGTCGTTGTGGACCTCGTAGTAGCCGGACAGCGAGATCGCCGAGCGGTACGAGTCCGGCTTGCGGACGGCGAACTTGACGGCGCAGTAGCCGCCGGTGGAGTCGCCGATCACGGCCCGGGACTCCGGCCGGTCGTCGATCCGGTAGGAGCCGGCCATCGCCTTCGGCAGGTCCTCGGTGAAGAAGGTCTCCACCTGCGGCCCGCCGGGGACGTCCATGCACTCGGTGTCGCGGTTGCCGACCAGGGTGGGGCGCATCATCACCAGGACGGTCGGCGGCATCTCCTCGGCCTCGATGGCCTTCAGGGTGGACGCCGGGTACTGCAGCAGCGAGATCAGCTTCTCCGGCGTCCCCGGGTAGCCGGACAGCGCCAGCAGCATCGGGAAGCGGGTGTCCGCGTAGGCGGGCTGGAAGTACTGCGGCGGCAGGTAGACGTACGCGGGGGTGCCGGTCAGGCCGGTGCCGGCGCCGTGGATCTCGACCTTCTGGATCAGGCCCGAGCGCTCCTGGACCGAGCCCTGCGAGGAGTACATCTTCTGCTCGCCGACCACCTTGACGGCCTTGGCGCCGGGCTGGTGGTCGACCACGGTGCCGGGGCTGCCGTCCAGGCCGAGCAGGTCGCTCCAGGTCGAGTAGAAGCCGAAGTACGAGTTCGCCACCAGGCCCATCGCCACCAGCACGGCGACCTGGGTGGCGAGGAACGCGCCGATCCGGCCCAGCCAGGCCCGCCAGCCCCGCCCGCCCAGCCGGGGCCACAGCCACATGGTGGCGGCGAAGACGAGGACCGCCAGGACGATGGCGATCAGCTGCAGCGGAAGTCCGGTCAGGCTTGGCACCAGATGATCGTAAGGTACGCATTCATCAACCTCCCAGCTCCCTCCCAGCTCCCTCCCGGGACGGCCAAGGGCGGTTCAAGGGCGGTTCAAGACCCCGGGGCCGACCGTGCTGTCGCCCCGGCCCGATAGCGTGGCGACCCCGTGAGAGCACCCGAAGAACTGCACCTGGTCGACTGGGAACCGCTGTACCACGCCTACGGGAGCGGCAACGACCTGCCCGGCTGGATCCGCGCGCTGTACGACGAGGACCCGGCGGTGGTCGACGAGGCGCTGAGCAGCCTGTTCAACTCCGCGCAGCACCAGGGGTCCGTCTACCCGTCCGCCGTCGCCGCCGTCCCGTACGTCGCGCACGCCGCCCGGCACGCCCGCCACCGGCGGGACGGCATGCTGGCCTTCCTGGCCGGGACGGGCGGCGCCGAGGAATGGGAGGACGCGGAGGGCTGCGCCCGGGTCGCCGAGGAACTGCCCGGGCTGCTGCCGCTGCTGCGCGACGCCGACCCCGAGGTGCGCAGGCAGGCCGTCCGGGTGGCCCGCCGGGCCGCCGGGGAGGTGCTGCCCGCCGCCCTGGCCGCGCTGACGGAGTGCCTCCGGGCGGACCCGGAGCCGACCGTGCGGGCGGAGGCCCTGACCGTGCTGGGCCGGATCGACCCCGACCCCGCCGCCGCCCTGGCCCGCCGGCGTGCCGCGCTCGCCGACCCCGAGCCCGCCGTTCGCGCCACCGCCGCCCTCGACCTGCTGGAACAGGCCGGCACCCCCGGCCCGGCCGAGCTGCTGGCGGTGCTCGCCGCGGACGGCGGCACCCCCGCGTTCCGCTGCGAGGACAACGAGTGGTTCCCCGGCGTCGGCACCACCGACCTCCGGGTGCAGAACGTGCTGGACGCCGACCCGGAGGCCGCCCACACGGTCGCCGCGGCCTGGATCGCGGCGGGCGACCACGGGGGCCGCGGCACCCGCCGCGCCCTGCGGCTGGTCCGGTCCCGGCGCGGCCGGGAGGCCGGGAGCGCGGCCCTGCTGCTCGCCGCGCTGCCCCACCAGCGCGAGTGGTACTGGCACATGCACGTGCTGCAGGGCCTGGCCGACCTCGCCCCGTACCTGCCCGACCCCGGCGCGGCGGCCGATGCCGTGCTGCCGCACGCCGCCGACCCGGACTGGCGGATCTCCGAGCCCGCGCAGCGTCTGCTGGGTCGGCTCGGCGACCCCCGGCTGCGCACCGCCGCACCCCACCCCGACCGGACGGCGCTCGCCGAACTGGCCGTCCGCACCGACGACCTGGAGCTGCGGCGGCTGGTCCTCTCCCCGGCCCCGGCGTGCGGGCGCTGCGGGTCGCCGCACGGCGGGGCCGGCCCGCTGCTCGACGCCCTCACACCGGCGGACGCCGCCGTCCTGCTGCCCGAGCTGACCGCCCTGCTGCGCACCGACCCGGACCGGCGGCTGATCCGCCGGCTGGCCGACTTCGGCCACGCCGACCCCGAAATCCTGCGGCTGCTGCGCGAGTTGGCCGCGGCGGAGGACGGCGACCGGGCCCGGGCCGCCGCGGTGTCCGCGGCCCGGCTCGGCGCGGACCCGGTCCGGGCGCTGGAACTGCTCGCCGACCCGGCGGGCGACTCCGTCGAGTGGCTGGCCGAGGTGGCCCGGCTGGGCCCGGCGGCGGCGCCGCTGCTGCCGCTGGTCGAGCCGCGTCTGACGGCGAGCTCCCTGCTGGAGCGGGTGGGCGCCGCCGAGGCGCTGTGGCGGATCACCGGCGACCCCGCGCGGGCCGTGCCGGTGCTGCTCGCCGGGATCGGCCCGACCGCGGCGGGCCTGCGGGCGCTGGAGCTGCTGGGCCTGCTCGGCGCCGCGCTGCCCGCCGAGCACCGGGCCCGGGTCGAGGGCTGGGCGGCGGCCGAAGGGCGTGGGCCGGACGACCCGTTCCGGGGCCGGGCGGAGGACGAGCGGCTGCGGGAGCTGTCCCGGGCACTGCTCGCGGCCCAGGGCTGAGGTCGCAGGGCCGGGGTCGCAGAAATGAAGCGGACGGCCCGCCGCCCCTCCCCGGGGCGGCGGGCCGTCGTTCTGTTGACCTGGCGTCAGTTCAGGCTGTTGTAGAGGGTGGTGAGCAGGGTGGTGGAGTTGTCGTCGTTCTCCAGGGCGAAGGCGAACATGCCGGCCAGGCCCTTCGATTTGGCGTACGCGGCGCGGGCCTGGATGGCCTTCGGGTCGTCGCCGGTCCAGAAGTTGGTGCCGTCGTAGACCCAGGTGGACTCGGTCACCGGGTCCCAGTGGGTGTTCTGGGCGGTGAGGGTGAGCTCGCGCCAGCTGGCCAGGCCGGCCTCCTGGCTGCCAGGCTTGGCGGGGGTGGCGCCGGTCGCGGTCTGGTAGAGGCCGTAGTTGCTGCCGGCCTGGACGCCCGTCCAGCCGCGGAAGTAGAACGGCACGCCGAGGACGATCTTGTTGGCCGGGAAACCGCCCGGGATGCCGTACTCCGGCAGGCCGGTGGTGTACGCGGCCAGCGTGGTGTCCACGTTGTACTTGGCGGTGCCGGGCTTGATCGGCGTGGTCGGGTCGTTCGGGCTGTCGTGCAGCGGGTCCTGGAGGTTGGTCGGGCCGGTGGCGTCCCAGGAGCCGTGCATGTCGTACGTCATGATGTCGGCGTAGTCCAGGTACGCGCCGATCCTGTCCGTCTCGATCGCCGCGATCTTGTCCTGGCCGGACGGCAGGGCGGCGGTCAGCAGGAACTTCTTGCCGACGGTGGCGCCGTAGGAGTCCAACTGGCTGCGGAACTCGGCGAGCAGCGCGGTGAAGTTCTGCTTGTCGGCGGCCGACCAGTGGTTGCCGGTGTGGCCGCCGGCCGAGCCCGGGTACTCCCAGTCGATGTCGATGCCGTCGAAGATGCCCGCCGCGCTGGCCGCGCCGCCGGAGGCGTCGCCGGCGACGCCGGTCGGCAGGTTGCCCTTGAGGAACATGTCGAGGCAGGAGGAGACCAGCTTCTTGCGCGAGGCGTCGGTGGCCGCCGCGTCCGAGAAGTACTTGGAGTAGGTCCAGCCGCCCAGCGACAGGGTGATCCGCAGGTTCGGGTTCTTCGCCTTGAGCTGGCGCAACTGGTTGAAGTTGCCCTTCAGCGGCTGCTGCCAGTCGTCGGCGGAGCCGTCCACCGAGATCGCGTTCGAGTAGTCCATCTGGTAGTCGGCGTAGGCGTCGGCCGCGCCGTCGCCCGCGTTCGGGTTGTCCTCGTGGGAGGCGTCCGACGCCTTGACCGCCTCGAAGCAGTTCAGGTTGGTCGGGTGGATGTTCTCGAACGCGTAGGAGATCACGTCGAGCTTGCCGGCCGCGCCGGAGGTGTCGACGTTCTTCGGGTAGTAGGCGGCGTCGTAGACCGACCACTGGTCGAAGTACGCGGACTTCAGCGGCTTGGCGGCGGCGGGCGCGGCGGCGGTGGTGACGGTGACCGCGGTCGACTGCTGGGAGGCGTGCCCGGCCTTGTCGTACGCCTGGACGCTGAAGGTGTACGAGGTGTTCGGCAGCAGCGAGGAGACCGCGACGCCCGTCCCCATCGAGGTGCCGACCAGCTGGCCCTTCGACCAGACCTTGTAGCCGACGTAGTTGTCGGTCGAGTCGGTGGCGGCGTTCCACTTCAGCACCACCGCGTTCGCGGTGGTGCGGGTGACCGCGACCCCGCCCGGCACGGTGATCTTGCCGTCGCCGGTCGGACCGTTGCCGGTGCCGGTGGTGGTGCTGGCCGACGGCGAGGGGCTGCTGGAGGTGGAGGGGGACGCCGAACCGGAAGGGCTGGCGGAGGTCGAGGGCGAGGCGCTGGCCGAGGCGGAGGTCGAGGTGCCGCCGCCCGGGCCGGTCAGGGTCAGGTCGTCGGCCTGGTACGCGCCGGTGCCGTACCAGCCGTGGGTGAAGACCGTCACCGAGGTGGTGGACGCGCCGGTGGTGAAGCTGGTGCTGAGCTGGGTCCAGCTGCTCGCGCCGGGCGTCCAGGTGGAGGCGTTCACGCCGGTGCCGGTGGCGCCCAGGTAGACGTAGCTGCCCTTGAGCCAACCCGCCAGCGTGTACTTGGTGTTGGGCTGCACGGCGACGGTCTGCTGGCACTGGCCGGTGTCGGCGGCGGTGGCGTTGCCGTTCAGCGCGTACGTGCCGCCGTGCGCGCCGGTGGTGACCACCGAGCCGCTGGTGCAGGTCCAGCCGCTGAGCGAGCCGGCCTCGAAGTCGCCGTTGGTCAGCAGGTTGACGGCGGCCGCGGAGGCGGTGCCGAGCGAGACCGCGAGGGCGGTGGAGCCGACCGTCATGGCGGCGGCCAGGGCGAGCGCGCCGGCGCGCCGCCGGGTGGCGGGGCGGCGGGCGGACTCGGGAGCGGGCGTGGCCCGTTCGAGCATGGGAGGAACCTCCGGAGACGTGGGGTTGTCCGGTAGGTGCGTCGGCCGTGGGACCAGGTGGGAGCCTGCGCGCCTGGGGTGAGCGCGTCACCTAGATTGGACTGGACCAATCGCCCGGGTCAAGGACTTCGCCCCACGAACCGTCAGGAACCCTTCCGATCGGTCGCCCCGGGTCCGCCGTTGTGCGCCCCCGGCTCCTAGTTGCAAAGAACTTGCAATTACAATCCGACAAGCGGAAGGATGGGCCGGCTCACCGCCGCGTTCAGGCCCGTTCAGGAGGACCCCCATGGCAGCGCCCAGTCGGCTGCGCGACCGGCTCACTCGCGAGGAGTGGCTCCGGCTCGCCGGGATGGCCGGGTTCGTCCTGGCCCTGCACGTGGTGGGCTGGGTCACCCTGCTCGCGGTGATCGCGCCCCGGCACTACGACGTCGGCGGCCAGGTGTTCGGCGCCGGCATGGGCCTGACCGCCTACACCCTGGGCATGCGGCACGCCTTCGACGCCGACCACATCGCGGCCATCGACAACACCACCCGCAAGCTGATGGGCCAGGGCAAGCGCCCGCTCTCGGTCGGCTTCTGGTTCTCGCTCGGCCACTCCTCGATCGTCTTCGGCCTGTGCGCGCTGCTCGCCTTCGGCATCCGCTCGCTGGCCGGGCAGGTGGAGGAGGACGGGTCCGCGCTGCACGAGGCCACCGGCCTGATCGGCGTCACCGTCTCCGGCACCTTCCTGGTGCTGATCGGCCTGATCAACCTGGGCGCGTTCAACGGCATCCTCAAGGTGTTCCGCCGGATGCGCCAGGGCGAGTTCGACGAGGCCGAGCTGGAGCGGCAGTTGGACCGGCGCGGCTTCCTGAACCGGATCCTCGGCCGGGTCACCCGGGCCGTCACCAAGCCCTGGCACATGTACCCGGTGGGCCTGCTGTTCGGCCTCGGCTTCGACACCGCGACCGAGGTCTCGCTGCTGGTGCTGGCCGGCGGCGCGGCCGCGTTCGCGCTGCCCTGGTACGCGCTGCTGGTGCTGCCGATCCTGTTCGCGGCCGGGATGAGCCTGCTGGACACCATCGACGGCTCGTTCATGAACTTCGCCTACGAGTGGGCGTTCTCCAAGCCGGTCCGGAAGATCTACTACAACCTCACCGTGACCGGCCTGTCGGTGGTGGTGGCGCTGGTGATCGGCGTGATCGAGCTGGTCGGCCTGCTCTCCGAGAAGCTGGAGATCACCTGGGGCCCGATCGGCTGGATCGCCGGACTGGACCTCAACCTGGTCGGCTACGTGATCGTCGGCCTGTTCGTGCTGACCTGGGCGGCCGCGCTGGCGTTCTGGAAGTTCGGCCGGGTCGAGCAGAAGTGGGGCGCGGGCCTGCGCGAGCAGGCGTAGGCGGGCCCGCGCCGGGGGTTCGAGGACAGGCCCGCGCAGGTAGCCAGAAGTTCACGTCGAGGCCCTTGTCGGGTCAACTTCTACGCGCGTATCTTCTGGTCTGGATCTACGCGAGTAGTCAGGGGAGGGCGGGGGAGCCCCGGACCGGCCCTGGCCGCACGCCTCCTGACGAACCCTCACCGACACCCGCCCGGGCCCCGCAGCGGCGCCCGGGCCGTGGTCCTGCCACGAAGGAGCCCCGCAACGGTGCCCAGCCCCACCCCCGCCCGCCGCTCCCGCCGCACCCTGCTGCGCACCGCCGCCACCGGCGCGGTCGCCGCCTCCCTGCTGACCGTCCCGCTGCCGGGCGCGTCCGCCGCGCCGTCCACCGGCGCGGTGATCTCCGAGGTCTACGGCGGCGGCGGCAACTCCGGCGCGACGCTGAAGAACGACTTCATCGAGCTGGGCAACCCGTCCGGCGCGGCCTTCGGCCTGACCGGCTACAGCGTGCAGTACCTGCCCGGCACCCCGGGCGCCAGCACCCAGTGGGGCGTCACCCCGCTGACCGGCTCGGTCGCCCCCGGCGGCCGCTACCTGGTCGCCGAGGCCCCCGGCGCGGGCGGCACCGTCGACCTGCCGGCCGCCGACGCCACCGGCACCCTCGCGCTCTCCGGCACCTCCGGCACCGTCGCGCTGGTCAACGGCACCGCCGCGCTGACCTGCAAGACCGCCGCGGACTGCGCCGCCGACCCGCGGATCGTCGACCTGGTGGGCTTCGGCACCGCCGTGGTCCGGGAGACCGCCCCCGCCACCGGCGCCTCCAACACCGCCTCGGTGGCCCGCGCGGCCTCGCTCGCCGACACCGACGACAACTCCAAGGACCTGGCGGCCGGCGACCCGACGCCGACCAACTCCAAGGGCGAGACCGCGGGCGGCGGCAGCACCACCCCGCCGACCACCCCGCCCACCCCCGGCCCGCTGCGCATCCACGACATCCAGGGCACCACCCGGGTGTCGCCGAAGAACGGCCAGAACGTCACCAACGTGCCCGGCGTGGTCACCGGCGTCCGCGGCTACGGCACCAAGGGCTTCTGGATCCAGGACACCGCCCCGGACAACGACCCGGCCACCAGCGAGGGCGTGTTCGTCTACACCGGCTCCGCCGCCCCGACCGTCAAGGTCGGCGACTCGGTGCTGGTCAGCGCCAAGGTCAGCGAGTACTACCCGAACAGCGCGGGCGGCTCGCAGTCGGTCACCGAGCTGACCGCCCCGAAGGTGACCGTGCTCTCCTCCGGCAACCCGGTGCCCGCGCCGGTCGTGCTGGACGCCTCGAACATACCGACCGCCTACGCCCCCGACGCGGCCGGCGGCTCGATCGACAACCTGCCGCTGGCCCCGTCGAAGTACGCCCTCGACTTCTACGAGTCGCTGGAGGGCATGAACGTCCAGGTCGCCGACGTGCCGGTGGTGCAGGCCACCGACAAGTACAACGAGCTGTGGGTGGACGCCAGTTCGGCCGACCCGCGGACCGACCGCGGCGGCGTGGTCTACCTCGGCTACGACAAGCCGAACAGCGGCCGGATCATGATCCAGTCGCTGCCGCCGCTGACCCAGCAGCCGTTCCCGGTCGCCAACGTCGGCGACGAGCTGACCGGCGCCACCGCCGGCCCGCTCGACTACAACCAGTTCGGCGGCTACACCATCGCCGCGAACACCCTCGGCACCGTCCAGGACAACGGCCTGCAGCGCGAGGTCGTCGACCGGCAGCTGCCCAGCGAACTCTCCATCGCCACCTACAACGTGGAGAACCTCGACCCGGGCGACGGCGCCGAGAAGTTCGACCGGCTCGCCCAGGGCGTCGTCACCAACCTCGGCTCGCCCGACATCGTCGCCCTGGAGGAGATCCAGGACAACAACGGTGCGGTCAACGACGGCACCGTGGACGCCTCCGCCACCGTCAGGACCTTCGTCGACGCCATCAAGGCGGCCGGCGGCCCGTCCTACGACTGGCGCTCGATCGACCCGGTCGACGGCAAGGACGGCGGCGAGCCCGGCGGCAACATCCGCCAGGTGTTCCTGTTCAACCCGGACCGGGTCTCCTTCACCGACATCGCCGGCGGCGACGCCACCACCGCCGTGGACGTCACCGGCACCGGCAAGCGCACCTCGCTGACCGCCTCGCCCGGCCGGATCGACCCCAACAACGCGGCCTGGACCACCAGCCGCAAGCCGCTGGTCGGCCAGTTCAGCTTCCACAACAAGCCGGTCTTCGTGATCGCCAACCACTTCAACAGCAAGGGCGGCGACCAGGGCATCGACAGCCGCTTCCAGGCCCCCACCCGCTCCTCCGAGGTGCAGCGCCAGCAGCAGGCCGCCGTCGAGCACGCCTTCGTGGCCAAGCTGCTCGACGCCGACCCGAACGCCCGGATCGTCTCGCTCGGCGACTTCAACGACTACCAGTTCTCGCCCGCGCTGAAGACCCTCACCGCGGGCGGCGTGCTCCGCGACCTGGTCAACGACCTGCCCGAGGACCAGCGCTACTCGTACGTCTACCAGGGCAACTCGCAGGTGCTCGACCACATCCTGGTCAGCAACGCGTTCAAGCGGCAGCACGTCCGCTACGACGTGGTGCACATCAACAGCGAGTTCGCCTCCCAGGCGTCCGACCACGACCCGCAGATCGTCCGGATCAAGCCCTGACGCTCCGCCCGAGGAGCCCCGCCCGGTCCCGACCGGGCGGGGCTCCCGCGCGTTCCCGGGGAAGGCCGGCGGAGTTGCCGGCGGGTTGACCGCGGGACGGGAAGGCCGGAGGATCATGGGACTCCGGAGCCAGGTTTGGAAGGACCCCCGCATGGCCTACGACGCCGACGTCATCGTGATCGGAGCGGGCCTCGCGGGCCTCGCCGCGACCGCCGAACTGGCCGAGGCCGGGCGGAAGGTGCTGCTGCTCGACCAGGAGCCGGCCGGGTCGCTCGGCGGGCAGGCGCACTGGTCCTTCGGCGGGCTGTTCCTGGTCGACTCGCCCGAGCAGCGCCGGCTGCGGATCAAGGACTCGCGCGAACTCGCCTGGCAGGACTGGCTCGGCACGGCCGGCTTCGACCGGGACGAGGACCTCTGGGCGCGCCGCTGGGCCGAGGCGTACGTCGACTTCGCGGCCGGCGAGAAGCGCGCCTGGCTGCACGCCCAGGGCCTGCGGCTGTTCCCGGTGGTCGGCTGGGCCGAGCGCGGCGGCCTGCTGGCCACCGGCCCCGGCAACTCCGTGCCGCGCTTCCACATCACCTGGGGCACCGGCCCCGGCATCGTCGAGCCGTTCGCCCGCCGGGTCCGCGAGGCGGTGAGGGCCGGACGGGTGCAGCTGCGGTTCCGGCACCGCGTCACCGGCCTGGCGGCGAGCGGCGGTTCGCTCGACACCGTCACCGGCGAACTGCTCGCCCCGTCCGCCGTGCCGCGCGGCGAGGCCAGCTCGCGCGAGGTCGCCGGGCACTTCGAACTGCGCGCCCAGGCCGTGATCGTGGCCTCCGGCGGCATCGGCGGCAACCACGCCAAGGTCCGGGCCGCCTGGCCCGAGCGGCTCGGCACCCCGCCCGCCGACCTGCTCTCCGGCGTCCCCGCGCACGTCGACGGCCTGCTGCTGGACGTCGCGGGCGCGGCCGGCGGCAACCTGATCAACGGCGACCGGATGTGGCACTACACCGAGGGCATCGAGAACTGGAACCCGATCTGGGCCCGGCACGGCATCCGGATCCTGCCCGGCCCGTCCTCGCTCTGGCTGGACGCCACCGGACAGCGCCTTCCCGTTCCGCTGTTCCCCGGCTTCGACACCCTCGGCACCCTCGAACACATCATGCGCACCGGGCACGACCACACCTGGTTCGTGCTCACCCAGAAGATCATCGAGAAGGAGTTCGCGCTCTCCGGCTCCGAGCAGAACCCCGACCTGACGGGCCGTTCGATCCGGCAGGTGCTCGGCCGCGCGCTGCCCGGCGCGACCGGCCCGGTCGAGGCGTTCAAGCAGCACGGCCCGGACTTCGTGGTCGCCGACACGCTGGAGGAACTGGTCCGCGGCATGAACGAGCGGCAGGGCGCCGCCCCCGCCCTGGACGGCGCCGAGCTGCGCCGCCAGATCGAGGCCCGGGACCGCGAGATCGCCAACCCGTTCGGCAAGGACCTCCAGGTCACCGCCATCCACGGGGCCCGGCGCTACCTCGGCGACAAGCTGATCCGCACCGCGAGCCCGCACCGGCTGCTCGACCCCAAGGCCGGCCCGCTGATCGCCGTCCGGCTCCGGGTCCTCACCCGCAAGTCGCTCGGCGGCCTGCAGACCGACCTCGACTCCCGGGTCCTGCGCGCCGACGGCACCGTGCTGGACGGCCTGTACGCGGCCGGCGAGGCGGCGGGCTTCGGCGGCGGCGGCATCCACGGCTACCGCTCGCTGGAGGGCACCTTCCTCGGCGGCTGCCTGTTCTCCGGCCGGGCCGCCGGCCGCGCGGCGGCCGCCGCCACCGCCTGAGCCGCCGCCACCGCCTGAGCCGTCGCTAACGCCCGGTCACGCCGTCGATCTGCTCGCGCAGGATGTCGGCGTGCCCGGCGTGCCGGGCCGTCTCGCTGGTCATGTGGGCGACCACCCAGCGCACCGACAGGTACTCGTCCCGGATCGGGAGGGCCACCGGGCGGGTCAGGTCCTCGGAGGAGCGGAGCACGGCGTCGCTCGCCGCGATCGCCGCCCGGTAGCGGGCCAGTACCTGGTCGGCCGTCAGCTCCGCCGGCACGTCCATCCCGAAGTCGTGCTGCTCGTCCTCGGCCCGGCCCGCCACGTGGTGGCCGAACCAGTGCAGTTCGGCGGTGGCCAGGTGGTGCACCAGGCCCAGCAGCGACGTCCCCGTCGGCACCAGGGCCCGGCGCAGCTGCTCCTCGGTCAGCCCGTCGGTCTTCTTCACCACGCACTCCCGGGCGAAGGCCAGGAAGGCGAGCGCGGTGTCCGACTCCCCGTTGTCGTCGAAGGGCACGGGGCGGCGCTGCGTCTCGGTCTCGGTCATCCCGCGAACCTATCCGCCGACCCGGTGGCGCGGCACCGGGATTTCCGCCGACCGGGGACGCCCGGTGTCCGCCGCACAGGCGCGTTGCCGATGCGACGGACACCGGCCCGTCACTGGCCCAGGAGCGTGGTGAGCTGGCCCAGGCTGCCGGAGAACTTGGCGGTCTCATTGTTGAAGGGGGAGACCGTTGCTTCGGTGCTTGCGGCCGCCTGCCCCGTGACACCCTTGGGATCGGTGAGGTTGAAACGCCCGTTGGGCCCGCTGATCACGGCGTACTGTCCGGGTGCGAATTCCCGCAGAAACAGGACGGCTTTCTCGTCCTCCTGGAACAGGGTGTCGTCCTCGGACTGGATGTTCTTTCCACCTGTCTGGCGGATGAGAATGGTCTTCGCGCCAACCGCATCCCCCTTGTGATTGGAGAGCTGCTTGGTGATGGTGAACTCGAAGTCGGTCCGGGTGACGCCGTTGTTGTCGGTCTTCTCGCCGAGGTTCTTGCTGAACCGGCCGGCGACGGCCAGGTCGCTGTGGGCGTCGAGTTCCTTCACGTCACCGTAGCCGGGCGCCCACTTGGCCTGGACGTGCTGGACCGGCTGATCGCTGTGCTGCGAGCACCCGGTGGCGAGGAGGCCGACTGCGGTGGCCAAGACGGCCAAGGAGATGGTTCTGCCTCTGGACAGCATGGTTCTCCGATCCTCAGTAGAGACTGTTGATGCCGTTGACGTCATCGCTCTGCGGGGTGGTGTACCCGCAGATGGTGCTGCTGCCTTCCATGACACCGATGCAGCCCGACGTGTGCCCCAGTCCCATCGCGTGGCCCAGCTCGTGCATGGCCACTTCCTTGCGTCCGGAAGAACTCAGGCCGCTCATGCCGGACCAGTTGAGCGTCAGGGTCACGTTCCCGAAGTAGTGGCTGCCCCAGCTCGACGAGGTGCTCCACGAGGTGAGTCCGTACCAGCCGTCGGCCGAGTTGTTCTCGTCCCCGGCCGTCAGGTTGCCCGCGCAGTTGGCGCACAGCAGCACGTTGGCCGGGCTGCCGTTCCAGGCCGAGATGGCGTCGTCGATCGCGGTCTGGTTGCCGCCGTAGCTGAAGCCCCGGTACTTGACGTTGATGTGGGCGCAGCAGCCGCTGTCCTGGGTTCCGTGCCACTTCAGCCCTTCGAGGGTGTACGCGCCGGCCGGCTGGGTGCCGACGGCGAGACCGCTCAGGGCCAGCAGGAGCGAGCCGACGGTCGCCGCCAGACCCTTGCCGAGGCGCGCGGAGTTCGTGGCAGAAGACGATCTCCTGCGGATCGGATCAGAAAAACTCATTTCCCCTCCCCTGGGATCGAGAGCCGCTCGAAGGGCGCAGGGAAATTCTATCCGGCACCCCGAGGGCTCTGTCGATGTATTGACGGATCGCTGGCGTTCGCGTCGGACGCAATCGAACCACCCTTGTTCGGAGGGCGCAAGGGCCACAGAAAAGTGGATGATCGAATTCCCGATGCTTCGCAGTGGGAATTCGAGGGTTGATCAATTCCTTCTCTTTGCCATGGAATTTTGATCCGAAGCGACTGGATGTCCTGATTGCCGCAGTTCGCTCCGGTCCGGTTCATTTCGTGCCCATGGAGGGGGCTTGTTCGTGGCATGCGGTGCCGCGAACGGCGATCATGCGCCGCGCCCGGTCGGGCGGGCCGGAGAATGGGGGCGTGAGCGGAGACGGCGTGGTGGCGGAGTTGGACGGGCGGCCGGTGACGGCGGACCAGTTGCAGGCGTTGGCGCTGACCAACTACGGGCACTTCACCACGATGGTGGTGGAGGACGGCCGGGTGCGCGGGCTGGGGCTGCACCTGGAGCGGCTGGAGCGGGACTGCGCGGCGCTGTTCGGGGTGCGGCCGGACCGGGACCGGATCTGGGAGTTCGCCCGGCGGCGGGCCCCGGCGGCGGGGGCGGCCGCGGTGCGGGTGACGCTCTTCGACCCGGCGATCGACCTGGGCAGCATCGGCGGCCGGGCCGAGCCCCGGGTGCTGGTGACGTCCCGTCCGGTGGCGGCCGGGGCACCCGGCCCGCTGCGGGTCCGGACGGCCCGGTTCGAGCGGGAGCTGCCCGAGGTGAAGAGCGTCGCCCTGTTCGGGGCGCTGCGCCAGCGCCGGCTGGCCCAGCAGGCCGGGTACGACGACGCGCTGTTCGTGGACGGGACCGGCGCCGTCACCGAGGGCGGTACCTGGAACGTCGGCTTCCTGCGCGGCGGCGAGGTGCTCTGGCCGCGCGGCGCCTACCTGGCGGGCACCGCGATGGCGCTGCTGCGCGCGGCGGTCGGCGGCGCCGAGGAGCGGGTCGGGCCGGAACTCGCGGGCGTGGACGGAGTGTTCGCCACCAACGCGGCGGTCGGGGTGCGCCCGGTGGTGGCGGTGGACGGCCGGGAGTTCGCGGTGGACGGGGCGGCCCGGCTGCGGGCGGCGTACCTGGCCGTGCCGGGCGAGCCACTCTGAGTGGTGCGGAGGCCGGTCCACGAGCGGTTTTACCAACACATGGTCGGATCATGTGCTCGGCCAGACCGGCAGGATGACGCCCGTTCACCGACCGGGCGGGTGGCGGCCACCGGCCGCTGACAGTCTCCCGCGCATGGATATCCCCAACATGGGCGTGCCCGCCCAGCTCGCCGCCCGGATGAGCATGGCCGAGCAGCACGAGTACCTCCGCAGCAAGCTGTCCCGCCGCAGGCTGCTGCGCTCCGGCGCGGTGACGGTCGGCGCGCTCGCGGTCGGCGGGGCGATGGGCTCCGGCACCGCCTTCGCCGCCCCGGCCGGCGGCACGGCGGACACGGTGACCGGCTCGCTGGTCGCGCCGGTCGGCCGCCACCTGCAGTTCGGCGCCGAGGCCGACACCCAGATGCGGGTGTCCTGGCAGGTCCCGGCCCCGGTCAAGAAGCCGTTCCTGCGCTTCGGCCGCCACCCGTGGGACCTCAGCCACAAGATCGAGGCCGAGGTGCGCGCCCTGCACACCCCCGCGCTGACCCCGACCGGCACCCCGGTCGACCAGTACTACCTGCACGTCGAGCTGAACTGCCTGCAGCCCGGCACCACGTACTACTACGGCGTGGGCCACGAGGGCTTCGACCCGGCCTCGCAGCAGGCGATCTCCACCCTGCAGACCTTCACCACCGCGCCGTCCCGGCACGGCCGCCACAACCGGCCGTTCGCGCCCTTCACCTTCACCGCCTTCGGCGACCAGGGCGTCAGCGCGCACGCGGCCGGCAACGACAACGTCATCCTGGCGCAGAAGCCGGCCTTCCACCTGCACGCCGGCGACATCTGCTACGCCGACCCGATGGGCCAGGGCCAGGACAGCGACAAGGTCGCGTACAACGCGCGGACCTGGGACGCCTTCCTGGCGCAGACCGAGACGGTGGCCGCGAAGGTGCCGTGGATGGTCTCCTACGGCAACCACGACATGGAGGCCTGGTACTCGCACAACGGGTACGGTGGCGACGACGCCCGCTTCACCCTGCCGGGCAACGGCCCGGACCCGCGCAAGGCCCCCGGCGTCTACTCCTTCACCTACGGCAACGTCGGCGTGATCTCGCTGGACGCCAACGACGTCTCGTACGAGATCCCGGCCAACCTGGGCATCACCGCGGGCCGGCAGACCGAGTGGCTGGAGCGCAAGCTGCGCGAGCTGCGGGCCGACGAGTCGGTGGACTTCGTGGTGGTCTTCTTCCACCACTGCGCCTTCTCCACCACCCACCAGCACGCCTCGGACGGCGGCGTCCGGGACGCCTGGGTGCCGCTGTTCGAGAAGTACCGGGTCGACCTGGTCATCAACGGCCACAACCACGTGTACGAGCGCACCGACGCGATCCTGGGCAACAAGGTCAGCAAGGCGGTGCCGTCCGGCGCGAGCATCGACCCGTCCAAGGACGGCGTGGTGTACGTGACGGCGGGCGCGGCCGGCCGCAGCCTGTACTCCTTCGACGCCCCCGACACCTACGAGGGCCACGAGAACCACCAGGACGAGGTGGTCACCTACCACTTCGACAAGGGCAGCGTGAAGGTCGCCGAGACCGTGCACTGGTCCCGGGTCCGCTACACCGGCTACTCCTTCATCAAGGTCGACGTCACCCCGGCCCACCGGGGCGCCGAGGCCAGCATGAAGGTCACCGCACTGGCCGAGAACGGCAGCCAGATCGACCACTACTCGATCGTCCGCCGCGCGGGCCGCAGCGAGCACGGCCACTGACGCCGCGTCAGTGAACGGGGGGCGGGGCCCCCGGACCCGGTGCTGCCGGGTCCGGGGGCCCCGTCGTCGAGCGGCGCCCGAAATCCCGGCCCCTTCGTGCCGCACGTGCCGAAGCCGCCGTCTGCGCACGTATACGGATCGTATTGAGTACTCTTTCTCGCGGTCGGGGACGGTGACCGGGATCGGGGGGGAGTACGTGGACAACGCCGGGCTGGTGCACCAGCTGCGGATGACGCATGCCGGGGTGGGGGATCCGGAGCTGCTGCTCGCCGCGTTCCGGTCGGCGCTGCTGTACCTGCCGCAGGACGGCCGGGGCACGGTGTGGGCCGGTGACCAGGGCGGGATCCGCTGGGTCCACGCGTTCACCGGCGAGGACGAGATGGCCGCGTTCGCCGCGCGCCGGGGCCACCGGGAGCCGGAGCTGGCATACCTGACGGTCCGTGGCCGGCGGCTGCTCGAACAGGTCGGCCGAGCGGCCGGGGTACCGACGGGGGTGGCGCTGGACGCGGCCGGTGCCACCCCGATGCTGTTCCCGCCGGTGCGCGGGATCGTGCCGGACGAGGTGGCGGTGGACGGGGGGAGTGGCGCGTGAGCGAGTACCGGGTGGATCCGCAGGCGCTGAAACTGGCGGCGGACGGCATCAACCACTCGATCGAGGAGCTCAAGTCGATCGGGATCGTGGAGACCGCCGAGGTGGGCCGCGGTTTCGACAACCTGAAGATGACCGGGATGGAGATCGGCCACCCCGAACTCCAGGGCGTCTTCGACGAGTTCTGCGAGCGCTGGGCCTGGGGCGTGCGGGCGCTGGTCCAGGACGGCAACCAGTTGGCCGAGCGCCTGAACCTGTCCGCGGGCATCTACCACGACCAGGAGCAGTACGTCTCCAACATGGCCAAGGACGTCTACAGCGCCGCGATGGGCAACCCGAACCTGACCCAGGAGCAGGTCGAGGCCAGGTCCTGGGGGGACACGCTGAAGGACAACGCGGTCACCCAGTTCGCCAACGCCGACTACTCCGTCCAGTCCTTCCAGGCCGCCGCCCTCCACTCCGACGCCGCGTGGAAGAACACCGGGGCGGACCTGCTGGAGAGCAAGGTCGCCCTGGGGCAGCCCAACTTCGCCTACGACCCGGAGCACGCCGCCCGGCTGAAGGAAGAGGCCGAGCGGGAGAACGCCCAGTACCAGCAGATGACCCGGGGAGCCCAGTGATGGGGGTCCTCGACAGCATCAGCGACGGCATCGGCCACCTGGTCGACTCCGGCAAGCACGCCGTCGGCGAGTTCGTCGACACGAACGCCCACGTCGTCGGCGGCCTGCTGGACGCGGCCGGGCTGGACGGCGCCGCGCACGCCGTCGACAAGTGGGGCGACAGCGTCGCCGACTCGATGGGCGTGAACGTCGGCGAGCTCGGGCTCGGCACGACCGACGACCCCACGGAGTTGGTGCACGGCGACGTCAAGAAGATCCACGAGACCGCCGACCACCTCAACAAGTTCCACACCGCTTTCGAGGAGACCGGTTCGGGACTGACCAGGCTCGACCACGAGCACTGGCAGGGTGCCGCCGCCGACGCGTTCCGCGCCAAGTTCGCCCCGCACCCGCCGATGTGGCTCGCCGCCGCCGAGGCCTGCGGGACCGCCGCGGCCGCGCTGTCCACCTACGCCGCGACCGTGGAATGGGCACAGGCCGAGGCGAAGCAGGCGATCGAGACCTACAAGAGCGCCAAACAGGCCTCCGAGGACGCCCGCAGCAGCTACCGGCACACGGTCGACGAGTACAACAGGGCCGCCGATCACTACAACCGGACCGCCGCGGCGGGCGGTGACCCCGGCCCGCCGCCGACCCGGCCGGGAGAGTTCCACGATCCCGGCCAGGCCGGGCTGGAGCAGGCCGTCGAGCAACTCAGGAACGCCCGCAAGCAGCGGGACGCCGCCGCCCAGACCGCCGCCCAGGCAGTGCACGGCATGATCGGCAGGGCGCCCGCCAAGCCGAGTTTCCTGGACCGGCTGGGCGCGGGCCTCGCCGACTCGTACGACGTCGCCGCCGTCGGCTACGTCCATCTCGCGGGCGGCATCGTCAAGGGCGGCGCCGACCTGCTCAAGTTCGCCCGCGGGCTCAACTTCATGGACCCGTACAACCTGAGCCACCCCGCGCAGTACATGGACCACCTCAGCACGACCGTCGCGGGCCTGGTCACCACCGCCAACCACCCGGTCGAGCTCGGCAAGGCGCTGGTCGGGTCCGGCTGGGGCGACGACCCGTTCGAGGCCGGCGGAAAGCTGATCTTCAACATCGGCTCCGGTATGGTCACCGGCGGCAGCAGCGAGGCCGGCGTCGTGGTCGAGAACCTCGCCATGAACGGCGCCAAGCAGGGGGCGGTCAACCTCGCCGAACGCGGCGCGATCAACGCGGGCGAACGAGCCGGGATCAACGCGGGCGAGCGGGCCGGGATCAACGCGGGCGAGCACGCGGGCATCGGCGCCGTACCGCACCCGGCGTGGCCGGAGGGCGTCCCGCACACCCCGACCCCCGAGCCGCAGTGGCACGGCAGCCAGCCCGCCGACCCGTTCGGCACCGTCACGCAGCCCGCCGACCCCTTCGGCACCGTCACGCAGCCCGCCGACCCCTTCGGCACCGTCACGCAGCCCACCTCCGTCCCGCACACCCCGGCGCCGGAACCGGTGTACGCGCAGCCGCACCCGGCACCGGAACAGGTGCACGCCCAGCAGCCTCCCGAGCCGGTGCAGGTCCATGCCCCGGAGCCGGAGCCGGTCCAGGCGCACATGCCCGAGCCGGAACCGCAGCAGGTGCACACGCCGGAGCCGGAGCCGGAGCCGATCGCCCACGAGCCCGCGCCCGAGCCCGCCGCGCCCGAGCACTCCCCGCCCGAGCCGGCGCCCGACCACACCCCCGAGACCGGGGACGCGACCGCGCCGGACAGCGCTCACATACCCGAGCCCGACCTGCCCGGCCACCAGGCGCACACCCCCGAGCCGTACCCCGCCACGGAACACCCGGGCCCGGTCGCGCAGCCGACCGACCCCTTCGGCACGGTCGTCCACTCCGAGGCCCCGCACAGCTACCAGCCGGGAGCCACCTCGCCCGAGGAACTCACCGGCGGCCTGCACCCCGAGAAGCCCTCCAACGCCGACATCAACTCGTGGCTGGACGGCCCCGGCGAGGGCGCAGCGCCCAAGCACGTCGACGGAACCGCGCCGGAGCACAAGCTCCCGTACGACGAGGCGTCGGATCCCTTCGGGACCAAGCTCCACGACGGCACGTCCGACCCTGCGGCCGGCCACCACGGCCACGACCCGGCGGACACCGACACCGGCACGGACCACCACGGGGAGTCCGGCCACAAGTTGTCGGCCGAGGAGTTCCAGGCCCTGTCGGTCGACCAGCGGATGGCGGTCGCCGAGGCCGAGATCTCGCCCGGCGCGCGGACCTTCGAGAGCAACGAGGCGGCGGCCCAGTACGGTGCCCAGTACTGGAACGACTACGCGACGGATCTTCCCAAGTCGCAGGCGGACGCGGTCCGTGCCTACACGGAGGAGAGCAACCCCGGCGGCCTGACCTACCACGAGATCAACGGCTACCTCCGCAGCGGGAACGGTTGGACGCCGGAACTCAACGAGTGCATCAAGCAGATGGACGAGGCGCTGGCCGGGCACGTGGTTCCGGAGGACGTGGTGGTCACCCGCGGCACCGATCTGGGGCACATCACCCAGGACCCGAGGGAAATGGTCGGCAAGATCATTGACGAGCATTCGTACACCTCCACCTCGCTCGGCGGGCCGGCCGGAGCATTCAGCGGCAAGGAGGCCGTCCTGCACCTGAGGGTGCCGGAGGGCACGCCGGGTCTGTGGGTCGAGAAGGTGTCGGCCTTCGGCGGTGGTGAGCGCGAGTTGATCCTGGGCCGCGGGCGGCAATGGAGGGCTGATCGCGTGGTCTTCCACAATGGCCAGTGGCACGTCTTCGGTGAATTCCTGTGAACGATCGAGAGGGACTGCGGTGAGCGAGTACGACTGGACCAGTCCGCGGCTGAGCCAGGACATGGAGATGTCCTTCGCCGAGGGCGGCCCGCCGCACTACGCGTACTCCACCGACAAGCCGGTGGAGTACGTGGCGGTGGCGAATGCGCGCAGCGGTCTGATCGGCTACCTCTGGGTGTGCGACGAGGACGACGCGGCCGGCTGGGAGAGGCGGCCCGTCGCGGGTGACGACGCCTACAACGGTTCGGGTTTCTGGGTCCTGAGGTTCCGTGAGACGAAGGCGCGCGGGCTGACACCGAGCCAGGCGCTGGCCGAACTGGCCACCCTGGACGGCGGTGTGGAGAGCGGCCGGATCGTTCCGGGGTCCCATGCCAGGGCGGAGTCCGTGGCGCAGCTGCGGGAGATCGCCACCCGCGGCTGGCAGCCGCCGCCCCGGCCCGCCGCCGCACGTGGCCGCGGCACCCAGGCACCCGAACGCGGCCGCGACACCCAGACTCCCGCACCGGCCCCGGCCCCGGCGCAGCCCGCCGCGCACGGCTGGACCAGTCCGCGGCTGAGCCAGGACATGCAGATGTCCGTCGCCGAGGGCGGCCCGCCGCACTACGCCTACCGCACCGACAAGCCGGTGGAGTACGTGGCGGTGGCGAACGCGCGCAGCGGTCTGATCGGCTACCTCTGGGTGTGCGACGAGGACGACGCGGCCGGCTGGGAGAGGCGGCCCGTCGCGGGTGACGACGCCTACAACGGTTCGGGTTTCTGGGTCCTGAGGTTCCGTGAGACGAAGGCGCGCGGACTGGCGCCGAGCCAGGCGCTGGCCGAACTGGCCACCCTGGACGGCGGCGTGCAGAACGGCCGGATCGTTCCGGGGTCCCATGCCAGGGCGGAGTCCGTGGCGCAGCTGCGGGAGATCGCCACCCGCGGCTGGCAGCCACCGGAGCGGCCCGCCGCCCCCGAACGCGGCCGCGACACCCAGACCCCCGCCCCGGCCCCGGTGCGGCCCGCTGCGCCCGCCCCCTCCCCGGTGCAGCCCCCGGCTCCGGCACCGGCCCCGGCGCAGTCCCCGGCCCCCGCTCCGGTGCAGGAGCAGGCCGACCCGCCGATCACCGACGAACTGCGGGCCAGGGCCCGCCAGTCGCCCGGCATGTGGCTGTACGAGGTCGACCCGGCCTTCGACCCGGCGGGCGAGGTTCCCCGGTACGGGATCATCGGGGCCTGGCAGGTCGACGAGCGCGGCAACCCGGCCCGCTACTGGCGCAACCCCGACTACCGCAAGTCCCCGCGCGCGCTGGGCATGCCGACGCCCGCCGGCCCCGCCGAAGCGGCGTTGCAGAACGCCGCGACCGGGTACGGGACGGAGGACGAGCTGCTGCGGGTCCTGCGGGACGCGCCGCTCACCGTGCGGGCCAGCCCCGACGCACCCGGCCTCCACGTGCAGCAGGGGAGGACCGACCCCGTCGTCATCGCCTTCACCTCCCCCGCCCACGCCCCCGCCGACTGGCCGGGCCACCGCGAGCTGACCGGGCGTCAACTCGCCGCAGAGGCACCGGACGCCGCCATCTGGCTCAACCCGGGCATCCGACCCACCGTCACCATCCCACCGGGAGCACTCCACGACGCCGGCTGACCCTTCACCCCGACGAGCCCGGTCCCGGCGCGGCTGCCCAGTGCCGCGTCGGGCAACCTTCGCCCGTCGCGACTCTCCCAGCCCCGAGGGGGCGGGGAGGCGCCCCCTTGGCACCCGCCCTCCTTGCCCGCCCTCGGGCAGCAGGAGGGGCCCGCTCGCCGCACCGGCCGAAAACCCGAGGACACCCAGGACGAGGGCTTCCGGCCGGCACGCCGAGAGCACGCGCCGGTCGCCGCTCCTCGACGGCAAAGGTCGGCCGATGCGGAACTAGTAGATTGTCGCGGCTTAGTTTTGCTGTGTGGTGGGGTAGAGGTGGCGTAGTTTCACGCGTGCGTCGTCGGTGGTGAAGTGCCAGTCGACTTGGCGCTGGTTGTCGCCGGATGCCGACGATGGCCGCCACGCGGCCGGGCGGCATCGCCACCTCCCGCGTACGCCACCTTCCCCGGGCACGGCGGTGCCGCTCCCCTTACTTACACCCCCTCACGCAGCCACAGCGTCTGCTTGTCGGAGCTGTCCGCGACCAGGCGGTCGGCCTCCAGTAGGTCCGCGACGTGTTCGAGCATGGCGAGCCAGCTCTCGGCGTGCACGTCCGGCCAGCTGTCGTGGCTGATCCGCACGACCTGCCCGTAGTGGCCGGCGGGGGCGGGATCGAGGTCCAGGACGTCGAAGTCGCTGTCGCGGCAGTCCAGCGGGACCCAGCCGGGACGCCAGCCGTAGTCGCCCCGGATCCGCGGATCGCGCTGGACCCCTTCCTCCCAGTCCAGCCCGTCTGCCCGGGCCTCGGCCAGCCGGCTGATGTCGAGGTGCGGGCACAGGCCGTGGAGCAGTCCGTCGAATCGGACCTCGCGGTGCAGCGCCAGTGAGGCGGCGAAGTCGGCCGGCAGGGCGAAACCGAGCTCCGCCTCCAGCGCGGCGATCTCCCCGGCCGTCGCGCCCGGGCCGAAGTGGATCGCGAAGTCCGGGTGCCGGGTGCGCAGTTGCGTACGGATCCGGTCCCAAGCCCGGGCCACCCGGGAGGCGATCGCCGCCCGCTGCTGCTCGTCGAGGTCGGGCGGCAGCGGGCCTTCGGTGGGGTCGGCGACGCCGAGGGCCCGGAGCATCTCCGCGATCCGGCCGAAGGAGTCGGCGTCCAGGTCTGCGGCCCGGTGGGCGGCGTGCCAGCGCTGGTCGGCGGGCAGTGATGCGGTGGCGGCGACCGCCGTCAGGGCCGCCAGGGTGAGCGGCAGGAAGTGCTCGCCGCAGGCCAGGACCTGACTGACCGTGTCGGTCTCGCGGTGGTGGCGGCGCCGGATCGCGTAGTCGGGGCCGAGGGGTAGCGAGCGCAGCGCCAGGCCGGCGGCGAGTTCCTGGAATCCGGCGGCGCGCACGTCGGGGGAGTCGACCAGGCCGTGCAGTGGAGTCCCGGCGTCGACGATCTCGGTCAGGATCTCGTGCAGCAGCGGATGGTACTGCGGCCCCAGCAGCAGCATCGGTTGGTAGATCCTGGCGGCGTGGTGCCCGCCGGCGCGCGCGATCGCCGTGAGGCGGTCGGCCGCCGTCCGGCCCTGCCGCGGTCCGAGCATCCCGTAGGCGGCGGCGACATCGAGGAAGGTGGAGTCGTCGGCGGCCGCCACGAGCGCGTCAAGGTCCCCGGCCGGCGTACCGAGCACTGCCAGCAGCACCTGGTAGGCCAGCGCTTCGGCCTCGCTCGGCCGCCCGGTCGCGGCCCGGCCCAGCGGGTCGCCGCGCCGGCCGCCGAGGAAGTCTCGGATCTGCTCGGCGGCCGCGGCCGCCGCGGCCGGTGCCACCTCGGCGAGGACCTGCGCAACCCGGAAGCGGACCTCACGCGCATGGGTGAGCAGTACATGCTCAAGGATCCGGCCGGCCCCGGCCCGGTCGACCGCGCGCCGGGCGGCCGACAGGATGTCCTCGGTCTTCCACACGTCCTGCTGTGGCACCAGGGCGGTGGCTGGGCAGGCTGCGCCGTGGCAGCGGTTCAATATGGTCACGGCTCCCGAACTTACCTTCGCCGACCGACATCTGAGTGGGGACCCGTGGCGGTGGGTCGCCCCCGAATCAGTCCCTTCCGCGTAGTGGCGGGCAGGGTCAACAGAGTCTGTAACAGGCGGTTGAAGCAAGGGCGGGTCGGCATGGTCCATACCGCCCAGGACAAGGAGGCCAACGTGATCGCGCTCGTCCCGGGCGCCGATCCAGGCCCGCCCAGCACGCGGGAGTGGGCAGCCAAACAGCCGAACCTGCTCAACATCGCCGTCGGCCGCGCCCGACGTCGCCCGTTGCGTCATCGGCAGCCACGGCCTCTGGGCAGAGCAGCGCCTTGTCGTACCGATCGGGGCACGCCCGTGGTCCACTCCCCCACCACTCCTGAGTACCCGTCAGGCTGTTCGTCCGCCCCGGCGCTGTTTCCTGCCCGATGATGTTGACCCTCGGGCGGCGTCGGCGGCCCGGACAGGGGAAGAGTATTGGCATGGAGATGATCAGTGGTACCGGGCTGGAGGGCAGGCCCTGGCCCGAGCTGCTATCTGATGGCCGCCCCGCGCTGATCGTCCCCGCTACCCCCGACCGCCAGGCGCTCGCCGAGGAGGGCTGGGCCGGACGCGGCACCGCAGACCTGGACACCGGCCCGCATCCCGGCTGGTCAGCGACCCTCACGGACGCCCACCTGACCGTCCACCGGCCCGGCGGCGCTGTCTGGTTCGACGGCGAGGTGGGCGCGGACCGGCACTGGCGCCGACGCGTCCGCGACTGCCACGTCCTCCTGCTGGTCACCGGCGACTTCACCAGCGTCTTCGACCTCCGGCCCGCGGCCGAGACCGGGCAGCTGTTCCTCCTCACCGTCCCGGCCCGGCTCCTCTGCGATCTCTGAGCAGCCCCCGCCGATGGGACCGCCCCGCCCCCGAAGCCGAGCGCTGTTCACCCGTCAGCTGATCAGGCCATGGCGTCGGTTCCATGCCACCGCGTTGTTATATCCCTGCACCATGCCCCAGATCCAAAATCCCAGGGCAGCGAGGAGCCCGAGGAAGAGGAGCCACCAGAAGAACGAGGACACCAGCCAGAGCACCAGGATCAGAGCCCCTTTCCCCCCGTTTCCGCTGAACATGGACCCGAGACCGGGCAGGAAGAACGAGGCCGGCACCGCGACCCCCGGAGACTTCGGGACGATCATCGTCGGCGGGACGGCCATCGGTCTCCGCCCCGGAAGGGAGCCGAACTCCTCGGGTGGCAACGCTCCGGGGCCCCAGCGGGCGAACTTTTCACGAGGAGCGGCCCCAGATTCGTCCGGCTGCTTCTCCGACATCTCGACCACGACCTTCCACGCCGCAGACAGCGGCACGACCTCGGCTGCACGCACCTCGCGCCAGCCTGGCCGATTTCAATGCTGGGCCCGTCCCACCCGGGCCGCCTGGCGCACCGATCCAACCCGATGCCCAGGGCATGTTCGATTCCTGACCTGGGCAAATACGCGCCCGAGGAGCAGACGCGGGTACTTACTGTTCGATCCGCATGTTCCAGCGTGCGCCGGGCGGTGCCTCGACCCGGACGGTCAGGTCCTTGGGGGAGCCGAGGTGGAAGACGTCCTTCACGGGCGTCACGACGCCCGGTGGGCAGGGGATGGTGGTCGTCGAGACGGGGTCGAGGTGGACGACGAGGTCGCCGTCGGTGCAGAACATCGTGACGTCCAACTCCCCGGCCGCTGCCGAGAACGACCCGGCGGTCGATCCGGCTTCCCGCAGGGGAGCGGTGAGGAGCGTTTTCATGCCGGCGGACGCGGGCGGGAGCTCGGGCATGTCGAGGGATGGGGGCGTGGTCGGGTGGGAGGGCTGCTGGGCAGGAGCAGCTGATGAGGGGGTGGGCGACGGCGGTGCAGGTTCTGCCGAGCTGGAGCAGCCGGAGATTAAAAGAATCATTCCGGCGGCGGTGGCCGGGAGAGCAGGTCCGCGGTGCATATCGTTGATTCCCCTCTTTGTGTTCTCTTGGGCTTCAGCTGATCGGCTCCCACCGACCCCGTCAAGGGGCCGACGGGAGCCGGGGGATCAGCTGACCCAGGTGTTCCAGCCGACGTACCAGGGCGACCAGGCAGTGGTGCCCGTGTAGTTCTGGGTTGTGCAGTTCGTCAGGATCTTCCAGTAGGTCCCGCTCGTCTTCTTCCGCCACACCCCGTACTCGGCGTAGCCGGTGCGCCCCGCCGGGACGGTGATCGTGGTCGAGTTGCCCAGGGGCGCGGTCAGCGACACCGACAGGCTGATGCCGAGCGAGGTGCTTGCGCCGGCCACGAGGAGGCTGCTGTCCACGGTCGTGGTCGAGTTGACCGTCATGCCGACGGTCCCGCTGGCATTCCTGGTAGGGCTTCTCGTCCATGCACACCACCGGGCGCGCCGGGTCGAAGGGGCGGCGGTGGACCGCCAGGACGTCCTCCATCGCGGTGGCGAAGGCGGCGTTCGCAGCCGGGGGGATGGTCCAGCACCTCTTCACATGAGGGCGCGGTTCCGTTTTTTCAGCACCCGGCCGATCGTGGAGTGGTCCAGGTCCGGGATGTCCTCGACCAGCGCGACGTGCTTCTCCAGCAGGCGCAGCGACCACCGGGCATGCCCTTGGGGCGGCGCCGAGCAGGCCGGCGCGATCAGCCTCGCCTCGACCTCGCCGGTCACCGCCGAGGGCACCGGCGGCAGTGCGCGCTCCTTGCGGCCGACCGTGGCCCACACATCGCCGCCGGTCTCCGCGTACCGCTTCGAGATCAGGCGGACCGACTCGCACGACACCCCGACCCGGTCCGCGATCACCGCCCTCGGAGCGACCTCGCCGGCCGAGGTGTCCAACGCGAGCAGCACCCGCGCCCGCCTGATCATCGACGCGCTGCGGACCCCCGTCGTCGTCACGCGCACCAACGCCTGACGATCTTTGGCACTCAACGCCACCGGATACTTCTTCTGCGAGGACACCGCACCCCTGCCCGCCCGAAAGGAAACGACAAAGGGAGCCTGCCCAACTCCACCAAGCTGAACAATACTTAGAAGACATCTCATTTGGTGAGTCTGCGGGTGCAGATGATGGCTGCTGCGATGCTGGCGAAGGCGGCGAAGTGGTCGGCTTTGCGTTCGTAGCGGCGGTGGAGGCGGCGGAAACCACCGAGCCAGGCGACGGTGCGCTCGATCACCCAGCGGTGCCGGCCGAGGCGGGTGGAGGTCTCGATCCCGCGGCGGGCGATGCGGGCCGGAATCTGTCGGCGGCGGAGGTAGACACGGATGAAGCGGTGGTCGTATGCCTTGTCGCCGTGCAGTTTGCCGGGTCTGCGTCGTCTGGGGCCTCGCCGTGAGCGGATCGGCGGGATCGCGTCGACAAGCGGTATCAGGGCCTGGCTGTCGTGGACGTTGGCCCCGGAGACCGCGAGCGACAGGGGCAGACCGGTGCGTTCGGTGAGCAGGTGGACCTTCGACCCGAACTTGCCCCGATCCACAGGATTCGGACCCGTCAACTCCCCTTTTTCAGGGCCCTCATGTTCACCGAGTCCACCGCGCACCGTGACCAGTCCAGCTCACCGCGCGAGCCGAGTTCGTCCAGGACGACCCGGTGAAGCTTGGCCCACACTCTGGCCGTGCTCCACTCGGTGAAGCGCCGGTGAGCGGTGGGCCCGGACGGGCCGAAACAGGGCGGCAACTGGGCCCAGGTACACCCCGAGGTCGCGACGAACACGATCGCCGCCAACACCTCGCGATCCCCGTACCGGCGCCGACCACCACCTTGCGGCCGACTCGGCGCCGCCGGCACGACCAACTGGAACAACTCCCACAACTCGTCCGGCACCAGACGCTCCACGATCAGCATGCAAACAGGCTACGAGCCCCCTGGCATGCTCTACAGCGCGAGCCGGGGACGGAAGCGACCGACAGTCATGCCGACAGGCCCCTGCTCGTCGCTGGCGGACCGTGATCACAAGGAGAATCGATGAGTCTGGACCGCCTCAGGGCGATGATGCCCGTCCCCGCGGACCGCGGGGAGCTGATCGACTGGGCTGCCGCTGAACGGGCGCAGGGCCCCTTCCCTGCCGACTACCGCGAGTTCGTCGACACTTACGGTGTCGGCTCGATCGACGGCCACCTCGGCATCGGACATCCGCTGGTGATCAGCGGGCCGGGCGAGGCTCCGATCGACGTCGAAGAGCAGACCGTTGAGGCCCGGTTCCATTTCACACGAGTACGCACCGGTCTGCCCTATGAAGTGACGGACGCTTCGGCTCTGCGCGGCTGGGGTGACTCCGACGCTGCCGACACGCTCGCCTGGATCACGGTCGATCCGGACCCGGACCGCTGGCCGGTCGTGGTATGGAAACGGTCCAAGGGCCAATGGCTGGTCCAGGAGAGCGGAATGGTCGACTTCCTGGTCGGCCTGCTTGCAGGCGAGCTTGCCGAGTGTCCACTGAGCGACCGGTCGCTCTGGGGCTGCCCCGACCAGGAGTACATCCCATGGTGGGAGGAGTGACCGGCGGTCAGTGGCGACGGCCGGCGTGCCGGTGAGGATCTCGTGCTCGACTTGGGGCGCCTCGCAGGTCCCGTCCACGCTGACGGTTGCGTGAGGGGATAGCACTCCGTGTTGTCCCAGCACCAGGTGCTCCACAAGCCAGCACCCCCAAATCCTACGCATCCAAATGAGATGACTTCTTAGCCGCGGCACTAGACTCTGCCGATGATCACGTGATCACGTCGGCTCCGAGCGGGGGGAACAGGATGGCGACGCGAGCGAGCTGGATCCCGCCGCTGCCCGCGGGGCGGCAGCCGGCGGGCAAGGCGCTGCTGGGCTGGCTGGAGGACTCCCGGGCACCCCGGCTCTGCCGGGTCTCCGGGTCGTCCGGCAGCGGCCGTACCCACCTGCTGTGCTGGCTCGCCACGGCCTGCCCGCCCAGCAATCCGCGCGTCGGCCGGCGGGTGCACGCCCTGCTCCCCCTCGCCGGTTTGACGCTGCACGGTGCCACCTGGCTGCTCGCCCACCGGCTGGGCGTGGCCGCCCGGACCCCGGGGGAGCTGGCCGCGGCACTGCGGGACGGGCGCCCGAGGGTGCTGGCCGTCACCGACCTCGACCGGGCCGGCGAGGGACTGCTGCCCGACGAGCCCCGGCGGATCGCCGCCGAACTGCTGGCGCCCCTGCTCGGCGTACCGGAGCTGCGCCTGCTGGTGGAGGCCGCCGACGGCCCGGCCGCCGAGGTCCTGACGGCGGCACTGCCCGGTGCCGCCGTCCTCGACCTCGACGACCCGCGCTGGACGGTCCCGGACCGCTTCGCCGCCTGGTACGCCGCCCTGCCCGGTGCGGTGACGCCCCCGGAGCAGCTGTACCCCAGTCCCGGACTGGCCCGGCTCGCGGCCGGCGTCGACGGCGGGGTGGCGCTGGACGCCGCCGCGCCGCTCGCCGTGCGGGCCGAGGCGGTGGCCGCCGCCTGGTGGTCCGCCCTGCCCGAGGACCTCAGGCCGACCGTCGGCGCGCTGGCCGTCGCGGACCGGCCGGTGAGCGAGCAGGAGTGGGCGGCCCTGCCCGGATCGGGCGGCCCCGAACCGGTCGGCCGGGCCGGTGCCCTGCTGCCGCCGGACTCCGACAGCCGCACTTGGCGGCTGACCCCCGTCCAGGTCCAGGCCCGCACCCGGGCGAGCGCGCCGCCCGCCGACCCGGCCCTGGTCCGGGCGCTGGCGGACCCGATCCCGCGTGCCGAGGACGGCTCCTACGACCTGCGCGACGCCGCGCCCCGGCGGCTGGGCCTGGTGCTGCGGCACGCGGTGCGGGCCGGCACCGCCGACGCCCTGCTCGACGATCCGCTGTTCCTCGCCCAGGCCGATCCGGTGGCGGTCACCACCGCGTTCGACGCCGGGCCCGGCACCGGCCGGTTCGCGGCCCTGTGGCAGCTGGCCGGCCCGGCGCTGGTGGCCCTGCCGTCGGCCGCGGACCGGCGCTCCACCCTGCGGGCCTGGGTGGTCGGCCGGGACCGGGCCGCCGAGCAGCGGATCGGCTCCGCCGGGCAGGACACCGCGTGGCACGCCGAGTGGTCCTGCGCACCGGCCCCCGGAGAGGGCGTGCACGGCCTGGCCGTCGGCCGGGGGCCGTACCAGGACCGGGTCCTGGTCGCCACCGACAGCGGCGTGCGGCAGCTCGACGCCGCGCTGGGCCACGACCCGGGCGCGGCGCCGCTGCCCCTCCCGGCGGCGTCCGCGCTCGTCTGCGCCGAGGACGGCGTGCTGCTCGCCCTCGACGCGGCGAGCGGCATGCCGGTCATGCTGCCCGCCCCCGGGACGGCCGGCCTCGCGCCCGCCGCGGCGCTGGCCGGCCGGGCCGCGCAGACCGCGGCCGGCCCGCTCGGCGCGCTCGCCCTCTGCGCGGCCGCCGACGGTCCGGCGATCGCCGTCGCCGGATCCGACGGGCGGGTGACCTGCCTGCGCTCGGACGGCAGTCCGGCGACCGAGCAGCACCTGTACGACGGGCCGGTCACCGCGGTGGACGCGACCGCCCGCGGCGCGGGCGGCCAGGACCTGCTGGTGGTGTCCGGCGGCTCCGACGGGCGGGTGCGGCTCTTCCTGAGCAGCCGCGGCCCGATGCCCGAACCGATCGACGCCCGGGACTGCCCCGTCACCGCCGTGGCCACCGCGCAGACCCCGAACGGTCTGCTGATCGCCGCCGCCTGGTCGGACGGCCTGCTCCGGGTCCGCCGCCTCGCCCCGGCCGACACCGTCGCCGACCTGCGCCTGGGCGCCCCGGTCCGGGCCCTGGCCGCCACCCCCACGGGTACCCTCTACGCAGCCCTCCCCGAAACGGTCTTCAGCCTCACCGTCACCTGACCCCACCCCGCCCGGGGCCGACCGCCGGGCTCGGACCCGGTTCCGGCCTCCCCGTCGTACCCGTCCCGATCGGGCGAGGTCGGCGTGGGCGGGCCGGCCCGGAACCGGTCGGTGTCGAACGCTGCTTGCGGCCGACCGGGACCCGGCACGGTCCGGCGACCCGCTACCACCGGGCCCCGTAGGGTGGGGCGGTGAGCACCGCCCGTTCGATCCTGTTGTTCGCGCTGGCCGCCGTCCTGGAGATCGGCGGCTGCTGGCTGGTCTGGCAGTCCGTCCGGGAGTCCCGGCCGTGGTGGCTGGCCGGGCTCGGGGTGCTGGCGCTCGGGCTGTACGGGTTCACCGCGGCGCTCCAGCCGGACGCGAACTTCGGCCGGGTGCTGGCCGCGTACGGCGGGGTGTTCGTGGCCGGTTCGCTGCTGTGGGGCGTCGTCCTGGACGGCTTCCGCCCCACCCGCTGGGACGTGTTCGGCGCGCTGGTCTGCCTGGCTGGCGTCGGCCTGATCATGTACGGGCCGCGCCGCTGAGCACCCTCCTGACGCTGCCTCAGGAGGCGATCCAGCGCCAGCCGTTCTTGTCCACGCAGACGATGGTCCGGCCGGTGGCGTCGGTGCCGGACACGCCGTGGTCGGAGGCCCGGCAGAACTGGCCCGCCTTGTAGCAGTTGCCCGCGTTCGACAGCGGGTGGCAGCCGGCGGCCTCGGTGGCGTGCGTCGGCTCGGTGGCCGGCTTGCTGGTGGTCCGGGCCGGCGCGGGCGTGGCGGCGGGCGCGGGCGGCGGCGGGGTGCTCGGCGTCTCGACCACCGTCGGCGTCGGCGTCGGGGTGGGCGTCGGTGTGGGGGTCGGGGTGGGGGTCGGCGTCGGGCTGGGACTGGGCGCGACGGAGGCGGGCGCGCTCGCACTCGGCCGGACCGAGGCGGCGGGCGTCGGATCGGCGGGCTCGCACGCGGTGGCGAACAGGGCGGCGGCCAGCAGCGCACCGGCCGCGGAGGCCCGGCGCAGGCGGAGGGAGAGGGACAAGACGGCTCATCTCGGAAGGACGGCTCGGGACGGACGCCATCCTTCCGAGTGTGTGCAAGGAGTGGAGTTCGAGCGACGAGTTCGTTACCGATTGGAGACCGGGTCGCCACCTCTTCCGAATTGCCGGACCGGGCAACGGACTTGACTACCCGTGTGTGCCGGATGGGGCTGTCCGCTCCGGTGGTCGGCGGCTGCCGGCCACGTCGAAGGCGCCGGGGAAAATCGTTCGGATTCGAATGAATGTGCTAGGTTCGCCTGGTTTCGATCGAGGATGATCACGAGGGCGGGGCATGGCGGAGCAGTCGGGGCGGCCGAGCACGAGTTGGCGGGTGCCGGCGGTGGTGTTGGGGGCGCTGGTCGTCCTGGGTGGGGTGGTGTGGGGTTCCGGGGGGACGTCGGAGGGCGGGCGGGAGAGGCTGGCTGCGGCCGCCTGCAGGCCGGGCACCGAGAGGGACGGTCCGCGCTATCCGGAGACCTGCGCCGCGCTGAACCGCCCCGACCTTCCGGAGTTGTTGGGGCTCCCGGGTGAGCAGGTGTCGATCGCGCAGCCCGCGAGCTTCCTGCTGTCCCCGGACTCGGCGGCGGAGGTGCAGATCGGCACGGTCAAGGTCTCCCTGGCGGTGTTCCCCACCCGGCCGTACGACGCGGACAGCAAGCTCCTCGACGTGGTGGCCGGCCTGGACCACGTCGCGGGCCGGCCCACGATGCACTACTCGGACCCGATGATCGCAATCGGGCTCGGCCCCGGCACGGCCGCTCCCGGCGGGCGCTCGAGCGGCCGGGCCGACCATCTGACGGTCGCGCAGAACGCGGACGGCAGCGGCGGCTCCCTGGAGCTGATCATCTGGGACGTCCGGGGCGGCGAGGTGAACGGCCTGCTGTTGAACGGGCTGGCCGAGAAGCTGATGCCGAGCCTGGACGGCTGGCCGACGCCCCCGCTGGCCGCCGAGCCGGGCAAGTCGCCCCGGCCGTCCCCGTCCCAGAGCCCGCTGAGGCCGTTCGGCGGGCGCTGAGCCGGGGCGGCCCCCGCTGCTACTGGCGGTAGGTGGCGAGGAAGCGGCCGATCCGGTTGATCGCGGTCTCCAACTCGTCGGCGCGCGGCAGGGTGACGAAGCGGAAGTGGTCCGGGCGGGGCCAGTTGAAGCCGGTGCCCTGGACGATGTGGATCTTCTCGCGGAGCAGCAGGTCGAGGACGAAGCGCTCGTCGTCGACGATCCGGTGCACGGCCGGGTCGAGCCTGGCGAAGGCGTACAGGGCGCCCTTGGGCTTGACGCAGGAGACGCCCGGGATCTCGTTGAGGGCCCGCCAGGTGACGTCGCGCTGCTCGGTGAGGCGGCCGTTCGGCAGCACCAGGTCGTTGATGGACTGCCGGCCGCCGAGCGCGGCCTGCACCGCGTACTGGGCGGGCACGTTGGGGCACAGCCGCATGCCGGCCAGCATGGTCAGGCCCTCCAGGTAGTCCTTGGCGTGCTCCTTGGGGCCGGAGACCACCAGCCAGCCGCTGCGGAACCCGGCCACCCGGTACGCCTTGGAGAGGCCGTTGAAGGTGAGGGTGAGCACGTCGTCGGCGAGGGCGCCCAGGCAGTGGTGCTCGGCGCCGTCGTAGAGGATCTTGTCGTAGATCTCGTCGGCGAACACCAGCAGGTGGTGCCGGCGGGCCAGGTCGAGGATGCCCTCCAGGAGTTCCTTCGGGTAGACCGCGCCGGTCGGGTTGTTCGGGTTGATCACCACGATCGCCTTGGTGCGGTGGGTGATCTTGGCGGCGATGTCGTCCAGGTCCGGGTACCAGTCGGACCCCTCGTCGCACAGGTAGTGCACCGCCTTGCCGCCGGCGAACCGCACCACCGCCGTCCACAGCGGGTAGTCCGGCATCGGGACCAGCACCTCGTCGCCGTCGTCGACCAGCGCCTGCACGCTCATCTGGATCAGCTCGGAGACGCCGTTGCCCAGGTACACGTCGTCGACCGTGACGCCCGGGACGCCGCGCTGCTGGTAGTACTGCACGACGGCGCGGCGGGCCGGGAGGATGCCGCGCGAGTCGCTGTAGCCGTGCGCGTTGGTGAGGTTGCGGACGATGTCCTGGACGATCTCCTCGGGGGCCTCGAAGCCGAACGGGGCCGGGTTGCCGGTGTTCAGCCGGAGCACGCTGTGCCCGGCCTCCTCCAGCGCGTTCGCGGTGTCGACGACCGGGCCACGGATCTCGTAGCACACGTCCTTCAGCTTGCTGGACTGGCGAAACTCCATCAGCGGCCTCCCGACCCTCACCGAGCCCCTGCGGCCGGCTTGCTTCGTTCTACCAAGTAAGGACTTGGAAAGTCCAACCTCTTGGCTATGCTGACGGCATGCCACGCCGAAGCTACGACCAGTACTGCGCTGTCGCCCGCGCCCTGGACGCGGTGGGGGAGCGCTGGAGCCTCCTGATCGTCCGGGAACTGCTCGGCGGACCGCGCCGCTACACCGACCTGCACGCGGACCTGCCCGGCGTCTCCACCGACATCCTCGCCACCCGCCTCAAGCAGCTGGAGGCCGAGGGCCTGGTCGAACGCCGCCGCCTGGAGCGCCCCGCCAACGCCACCGTCTACGAACTCACCGCCCGCGGCACCGAGTTGCGCCCCGTGGTGGAGGCCCTCGCGCACTGGGGCGCCCCCGAGCTCGACCCCCGCCGCCCCACCGACGCCGTCCGCACCCACTGGTACACCGGCGCGGAGGCCGGCCACGACACCCGGGTCGTTGAGCCCGGCTAAACGGTCCTTCGCGGATCCTGCGTTGATCCACTCCGCTGTGCCGGGAGATCGTTCCGGTGCGGGCCACGACAGCCCGGGCCCGCACCGCAGACCACGCCAGGAGATCTCCCGCATGCCCTTCGTCACCTCCGCCGACGGCACCCCGATCGCCCGCACCACGACCGGCAGCGGACCGGCGGTCGTCCTCGTCGACGGTGCGCTCTGCCACCGGGCCTTCGGCCCGGGCGCCGCCGTCGCCGAACGGCTCGCCGGCCACCACACCGTGCACACCTACGACCGGCGCGGCCGGGGCGGGAGCGGCGGTGCCACCGCCCCGGCCGCCGTCGACCGGGAGATCGAGGACCTGGCCGCGGTGATCCGGGCCGCCGGAGGAACCGCCCACGTCGTCGCGTTCTCCTCCGGCGCGGCGCTCGCCCTGCGGGCCGCCGCCCGCGGCATCGGCATCACCCGGCTCGCCGTCCACGAGCCCCCGTTCAGCACTGACGACGCGCAGGGCGAGCGCTTCGTCCGGTACGCGGCGGACTTGGCGGCGGACCTTGCCGAGGACCGCCGCGGCGACGCCGTCGCCCGCTTCATGGCGTTCGCCGGCATGCCGGAGGAGATGGTCGGCGGCCTGCGCGCCGCCCCGGTGTGGCCGGCGTTCGAGGTGGTGGCGCCGACGCTGGCCCACGACGCGGAGGCGCTGGGCGCCCGGACCGGGGCGGCGGTCCCCGTCGACCTCCTCGCCGGGATCACGGTCCCCGTGCTCGTCCTCGACGGCGACGCCTCCCCCGACGCGCTGCGCGCGCCCGCCCGCGCGGTGGCGGCGGCCGTCCCCGGCGCCCGGAGTGCGACACTGCCGGGCCAGACGCACGAGGTCGACGCCGACGTCCTGGCGCCCGTGCTGCTCGAGTTCTTCGCCCGACCCCTCGCCTGACCCCTCGCCGACCCGCCGCCCCGTCCCGGGCGGCCCGACCCCACCTCCCCGGGAGCCCCACCGTGTTCGAAGGAGACCGCGTCCGGTTGCGCGCGCTGCGCGCCGAGGACGCCGCACACCACCTGCGCTGGCGCAACGACCCCGAGGTGGTCCACTGGGCCACCGCCGGGGACCCCTGCTTCGGGCCGGTCACCGCCGAGGCGGTGGCCCTCGCCTTCGAGTCGATGCTCCGTCTGGTGCCGCTGCGGGAGGCCGTGTTCACGGTCGAGGACCGGGCGGACGGCCGGCCGATCGGCATGGCCGACTACCGCGACCTCGACCCGTACGCGGGGACGGCCACGCTCGGCGTCACGATCGGCGAGCGCGCCTACTGGGGGCGGGGCCACGGCTCCGAGGCGCTGCGGCTCCTGGTGGACCACCTCTTCGGCGCGTTCCCGCTGCGGCGGCTGGAGTTGGACACCTGGAGCGGCAACGAGCGGGCCGTCCGCGCGTTCACCCGGCTCGGCTTCCGGGAGGAGGGCCGCCGCCGGCAGGCCGTCCGCCTGGACGGCGAGTGCTACGACCGGGTGCTCTTCGGCCTGCTCCGACAGGAGTGGCCCGCGCACCCGGCCACCGGCGGCCCGGGCGCGGAGGGCTGACGCCCCGTCGGACTGTCGGCGCGGTGTGCTTGGCTGGGCCGCATGGACGACTCCTCGCGCATGTGGATCACCGCCGTTCCGCCCTTCAGGGCGGGGTGAAGGTCATTCTTGGGGCGGAGGTGCGAAGCGCCGGAGTTCGCTGCGCCTCCGTCGTGACGGTCAGACGGGCCGCTTCTGGTCCTCGATGTACTGCTTGACCACGGTCAGTGGTGCGCCGCCGCAGGACCCGGCGAAGTAGGAGCCGGACCAGAAGTGTCCGCCCCACAGGTACCGGCGCACGTGTGCGTCGTACTCCTTGCGCAGCATCCGGGCCGACACTCCCTTGAGGGAGTTGACCAGCTTCGAGAGCTGGACCTTCGGCGGGTAGTGCACCAGGAGGTGCACGTGGTTGTCCTCGCCGTTGAACTGTTTCAGCTCGGCCTCGAAGTCCGCGCAGACGTCCCGCATGATCTCTTCGCACCGCGTCAGCATGGCGTCGGTCATGGCCCCGCGCCGGTACTTGGTGACGAAAACCAAATGGATATGCAGGTGGTGGATGACGTGACGACCGGTGCATACATCGGGATTGGGATTCCAGCGTGGTGACATAAACCAAAGGGTATGGTGATCGGCATGCAGCTTCGGTACAGCTTCCGCGTGTACCCGAGCGCCGGTCAGCGCATGGCGTTGGCGCGGGCGTTCGGGTGTGCTCGGACTGTCTTCAACGATGCTCTCCGGGCCCGTGAGACTGCCCGTGCCGCCGGGCTGCCGTTCATCCCGTTCGGCGAGCTGTCCAAGCAGCTCACCGCCTCGAAGAAGACCCCCGGGCGGGCATGGCTCGCCGAGGTTTCCTCGGTCGTGTTGCAGCAATCTCTCCGGGACCTGGACACCGCCTACAAGAACTTCTTCGACGGCCTCAAGGGCAAGCGGCCGAAGACGGGACCGCCCCGGTTCAAGTCCCGCAAGGACACCCGGCAGTCGGTCCGGTTCACCGTCAACGCCGGATGGAAGGTCACGACCGGCGGGAAGCTCCGGCTGCCGAAAGTCGGCGACGTTCCGGTCAGGTGGTCACGCTCCCTGCCGTCCACCCCGTCCACGGTGACCGTGGTCAAGGACAGCGCGGGACGGTACTTCGCCTCGTTCGTAGTCGAGACCGAGCCCGAGACGCTGCCCGCCATGGACAGTGCGGTCGGGGTCGACCTGGGCCTGACGCACTTCGCGATCCTCTCGGACGGCACGAAGATCGACAGCCCCCGCTTCCTACGGCGGGCCGAGAAGAACCTGAAGAAGACGCAGCGGGATCTCAGTCGCAAGGCCAAGGGGTCGAAGAACCGGGCGAAGGCCCGGGTCAAGGTTGCGCGCGCCCACGCACGGACGGCCGATGCGCGGCGTGAGTTCCACCACCAGCTCTCCACCAAGCTGATCCGCGAAAACCAAGCGGTCGCGGTCGAAGACCTGGCGGTCAAAGGGCTCGCCCGCACCCGCCTCGCCAAGTCCGTGCACGACGCCGGATGGTCGGCGTTCACCACGATGCTGGAGTACAAGGCGGCGAAGTACGGCCGCACTCTCATCCGGATCGGCCGCTTCGAGCCGACGTCCCAGGTGTGCTCGCAGTGCGGCACCAAGGACGGCCCCAAGCCCCTGCACGTCCGCACCTGGACCTGCGGGGCATGCGGAGCCGTCCTGGACCGGGACACCAACGCGGCGGTCAACGTCGCCAAGGCGGCCGGACTGGCCGTGTCAGCCTGTGGAGCGCAGATAAGACCGGGACTCCTCCCGGCACCGCGCAGCGAAGCAGGAACCCACCCGAAGCCCCAGCCGGTGACCACCGGCAGGCAGGCGGGAATCGCTGTCCTTTAGGACAAAGAGGATGTCAACTGCTGCCCTTCGACCTCGCCGCCCGCTACGCCCGCGAGGGCGACCGGCTGGTGGTGACGCTGGTCGCCCCGCCGGCCGTGCTGGACGGCCAACCCGCCGAGGACGCCGGGGCGTTGGCCGCCGAGGCGGACACCTTCACCGAGGACGGCATCGAGTGGGCCGTCCTGCTGCGCCGCGAACTCGTCACCGACTTCGTCCCCGCGGAGCAGGACGGCGAGAAGCAGGCCGTCCTGCTGATCGAGCGCACCGGGGCCGGGGCGGCGGGCCTGGACGAGCTGTTCGCCCTGTTCGAGGAGGGGGAGACGGGCATCGCGGTGCTCAACGCCCGGTGACCCCCCGACGGCCCGTCAGCGCAGGGTGCGGGCGGGCCACCAGACGCGCGCGCCGAGGTCGTGCACCAGCGCCGGGACGAGCAGCGAGCGGACCAGCAGGGCGTCCAGCAGCACGCCGAAGGCGACGATGAAGGCGATCTGCGCCAGGAAGGCCAGCGGGATCACGCCCAGCGCGGCGAAGGTCGCGGCCAGTACCACGCCCGCCGAGGTGATCACGCCGCCGGTCGCGGTCAGGCCGCGCAGCACGCCCGCCCGGGTGCCGTGCGTCGCGGCCTCCTCGCGGACCCGGGTCATCAGGAAGATGTTGTAGTCCACGCCGAGCGCCACCAGGAACACGAACCCGTACAGCGGCACCGACGGATCGGTCGCCGAGAAGCCGAACACGTGCGGGAACACCAGCGCCGAGACGCCCAGCGTGGCCAGGTAGGAGAGCGCCACCGTCGCCGCCAGCAGCACCGGCGCCAGCACCGAGCGCAGCAGCAGCATCAGCACCACCAGGATGCAGGCCAGCACCACCGGCATGATCAGCGTCCGGTCGTGCCGGGCGGTGGCCCGGGTGTCGGCCTGCTCCGCCGAGTACCCGCCGACCAGGGCGTCCGCCCCGTCCACCGCGTGCACGGCGGCCCGCAGCCGCCCGACGGTGGCCAGCGCCGCGTCCGAGTCGGCCGGGTCGGCGAGCGTCGCGTCCAGCCGGACCTTCCCGCCGGCCACCACCGGCGGGGCGGTCGGCGCGCCGCCGGTGTACGGGCGGACGGCGGCCACGCCGGGCACCTGCGCGGCGGCGGCCGTCACGGCGTCCGCGTGCCCGGCGTCGGCGACGATCACCGCCGGGTTGCCGGAGCCGCCCGGGAAGTGCGCCGACAGCAGGCGCTGCGCGGCCACCGAGGGCTGCGCGGTGGTGAACAGCTCGGACTGCGGCACACCCCGGGCGTCCAGCAGCGGGGAGCAGGCGGCGAGCGCGGCCAGCACCGCGACCGAGCCGATCCACAGCGCCCGCGGCCGGCGGCCGACCAGGTCGGCGACCCGCTGCCAGAGCCGGTGCGAGCCGCCCGTGCCGTCGGTCTTCGGCCGGGCGGGCCAGAACGCGGCCCGGCCGCAGAGCGCCAGCGCGGCGGGCAGGAAGGTCAGCGCGGACAGCACCGCGCAGGCGATGCCGATCGCGCCGACCGGGCCGAGCGCCCGGTTGTTCGTCAGGTCGGAGAGCAGCAGCACCAGCAGGCCCAGACCCACCGTCAGGCCCGAGGCGGCGACCGGCTCGACCGAGCGGCGCAGCGCGGTGCGGGCGGCGGCGAAGCGGTCCTGACCGGCGGCGATCTCCTCGCGGAACCGGGCCGAGACCAGCAGGCCGTAGTCGGTGGCCGCGCCGATCACCAGGATCGACAGCAGTCCCTGCACCTGGCCGTCCACCCGCACCACGCCGTGCTGCGCCAGCGCGTAGACGATCGCGCAGGCCGCGGCGAGCGCGAACACCGCGCCCGCGATCACCAGCAGCGGCAGCAGCACCGCCCGGTACACCAGCAGCAGGATCAGCAGCACCACGCCGAGGGCGACCCCGAGCAGCAGCCCGTCGATGCCCGCGAACGCGCCCGACAGGTCGGCCAGCACCGCGGCCGGACCGGCCACCCCCGTCACCGCGCCCGGGACGTCGGCGAGTTCGCGGATCCGCTCGATCGCGTCCTTGGTGGCCGGGCCGAGGTCGGCGCGCAGCTGCACCACCGCCTCCAGCGCCCGGCCGTCCTCGGCCGGCAGCAGCGGCGAGACCTGCCCGGTGGCGCCGTCCACCCGCGCGGCGGCGGCCAGCGCGTTCCCGGCCGCCGTCCGCAGGGCGTCGTCCACCTGCCCGGACCCGGCCTCCCAGACCAGCACCACCGGCAGCGTGGCGTCGGTCCGGAAGTCCTGCTCCAGTTGCGCGACCCGGGTCGACTCGGCGCTGCGCGGCAGGAACGCGGCCCCGTCGTTGGCCGACACCTCGCCCAGCCGCCCGGCGAACGGCCCGAGCGCCCCGCCGACGGCGAGCCAGACCAGCAACAGGACGAGCGGAACCAGGAACCGGGCGCGCCGGGCCGCGGTGGCGGGTGCGGGGGGTGGGGTGGTGGCCATGCCCGGAAGATATCTCAATCATTGAGAGACTTACCAGTCGAAACACCGCCCCGCCACCACCCATTCGGAGCAGCCCGCGCAGCGGATGGGACGGGTCCCGGAGATTGCTGCTGCGGATTCGAGAGCCGGCCCGAGCCCGGAAACCAGGTGACCGGAGCCGCCGCGCTCTTCGACAATGGCGCATGCTGATCGATCACTGGCCCTTGCTGGGCCTGCGTCTGACCACCCCTCGCCTGGAACTCCGACTGCCCGACGACAGCGAACTGGCCACCCTGGCGGACTTGGCGGCAGCGGGCGTCCACCAGCCCGATCGCATGCCCTTCCTGGTGCCGTGGACCGACCTCCCCCCGGCGGAACGGGCCCGCTCGGTCGTGCAGCACCACTGGCTGCGCCGCGGAAACTGGTCCCCGGGCGACTGGGCCCTGAACCTGGCCGTCTTCGAGGACGGCCGCGTCGTCGGCCTCCAGACCGTCGCGGCCCGCGAGTTCGCCGTATGCCGGGAAGTCACCACCGCCTCCTGGCTCGGGGTGCGGTACCAGGGGCAGGGCATCGGCACCGAGATGCGCGCCGCCGTCCTGAAGCTGGCGTTCGCGGGCCTGGGCGCGCGGGAGGCGACATCGGGTGCCTTCGAGGACAACGACTCCTCGTTCGCCGTTTCCCGGAAGCACGGTTACGAACCCGACGGCGTCGCCCGCCACGCGGTCCGCGGCCGGCTGGTGACGAACAGGCGGCTGAGGCTGACCCGGGCCCGCTGGGCGGAGCACGAGCACCTCCCCGTCTCCCTCGACGGGCTGGCACCCTGCCTGCCGATGTTCGGACTCCCGCCGGACGACGACGGCGGACACCCCCGCCGGCCGACCGGCCACTGACGGGGACCGCTGCTCCGCGACGCGGCTTTTGCGCGCCCGGCTCCGGACCACCGCACCGGACCGGTCGAAGCGTCCCGTCCGCGTCGGCGGGGCGGTGCGCCCCCGGCCTCTAGGCTGGCGGGATGTCAGCAGCACTGTTCGGGGCCGACGGGGCCGGGGTGAGCACCGGGGCGGTGGCCCGGCGGCTCGGGGTGTCGCCCGGCACCGTGCGGTCCTGGGAGCGGCGTTACGGGATCGGCCCGGCCGGGCGGGAGGTCGGGCGGCACCGGCGCTGGCGGCCCGGCGACGTGGCGGCGCTGGAGGCGATGTGCGCGCTCACCGCGCGCGGGGTCGCCCCCGCCGAGGCCGCCCGGCTGGCCCGCGCCGGGGCGGCGGGCGAGGTCGGACGACCGGGCGAGGTCGAACGGCCGGGCGGGGCGGGGGGCTTCGAGGTGCGCGGGCTGGCCCGGGCCGCCCGTCGGCTGGACGGGCCCGAGGTCGCCCGCCTCCTGGACGGCGCCGTCGAACGGCTCGGTCCCGTCGCCGCCTGGACGGAGGTCATGACGCCCGCGCTGCGGGCCGCCGGACGCCGCTGGGCCCGGGGCGGTGAGCAGTACGTCGAGGTCGAGCACCTGCTGTCCTGGCAGGTCTCCGGCGCGCTGCGCCGGGCCGCGGGGCCGCCCGTCGCGGGACCGCTCGCCGGGCCCGGGAGCGCCCCCGCCGGGCCGCCCGTGCTGCTGGCCGCGATGCCCGGGGAGCAGCACGTCCTGCCGCTGGAGGCCGTTGCCGCCGGGCTCGCCGAACGCGGCCTGCCGTTCCGGATGTTCGGCGCCGCGCTGCCCGCCGACGCGCTCGTCGAGGCGGTCCGCCGCACCGGCCCCGCCGCCGTCCTGCTCTGGTCGCAGACCCGCGCCACCGCCGACCCCGGCCCCGCCCGGGCCGTCGCCGCCACCGCCCGCGGCGGCCGGGGCGCCCGGACCGCCCCCGCGCTGCTCACCGCGGGCCCCGGCTGGAGCGCCGCGCTCCGCCCGCCCGGCGCGCTGACCCCCCGTGACCTGCCGGGCGCGCTCGCGCTGCTGGCCGGGGCGCTAGGGTCGCGGACGTGGTGACGCATGGTGAGCGGGACGAGAAGCAGGAACCGGGGCGCGCGGAGCGCGGTCGGCCCGGGCGGGGGCCGGGGGCCAGGGAGTTCGGGCGGCTGCTGCAGGGGCTGGCGTCCGAGATGAACCTGCTCGGGCACGACTTCGCGGGCGCCTCCGGCCTGCACGCCACCGACGTGCAGGCGCTGCTCGCGGTGCTGCGGGCCGACGACCCGCCCGGCATCACGCCCGGCGGGCTGCGGGCCGAGCTCGGCCTCACCTCCGGCGCCGTCACCGCTGTGCTGGACCGGCTGGAGCGGGCCGGCCACGTGCACCGCACCCGGGACGCCGCCGACCGGCGGCAGGTCCACGTGCACTACCACCCCGACGCGGCCCGGATCGCCGGCGACTGGTTCGCCCCCGTCGCCGAGTGCACCGACCGGGTGCGGGCCGAGTTCGAGCCGGAGCAGGTCGCCGCCGTGGTCCGCTTCCTCACCCGGATGACCGAGGAACTGGCCGTCCTCCGGCAGGCCCGGCGGGACGGCACGGCCTGACACCGGGGGCCAACACCGTTGACAGTCAAGCAAGTTGAGGGATGGCGGCGGCACCGCGCGGGAGACACGCCCACCGGGCGCCATGGCAGGGTCTCGGGGCTTTTGCCCGGTATGGTCGGCGGGCGTCCGAACAACCCGGCAGCCCCTTGGGAGCCCCCACCATGCCGCAGCCCCAACCGGTCCTCGCCGCACTGACCGGGGCCGCCGTGTTCCTGGTGCTCGGTGTCGAGCAGGGCGGCGAACCGGCCGTCCGCGACCTGCTGCCGGATCTCGGCGGGATCGCCCGCACCGTCTCCAGCCGGGCCCCGCACGACCGGGTCGGCCTGGCCCTCGGCATCGGCTCCGACGCCTGGGACCGCCTGTTCGCCGGCCCCCGCCCGGCCCAGCTGCACCCCTTCGTCGAACTCGCCGGCCCCCGGCACCTCGCCCCCGCCACCCCCGGCGACCTGCTGCTGCACATCCGGGCCGAACGCATGGACCTGTGCTTCGAGATCGCCGCCCTGATCAGCCGCCGGCTCGGCGACGCCGTCACCGTGCTCGACGAGACCCACGGCTTCCGGTACTTCGACTGCCGCGACCTGATCGGCTTCGTCGACGGTACCGAGAACCCGGTCGGCCCCGAGGCCACCGCGGCCGTCCTGATCGGCGACGAGGACCCGGACTTCGCCGGCGGCTCCTACGTCATCGTGCAGAAGTACCTGCACGACATGACGGGCTGGGACGCGCTCAGCACCGAGCGCCAGGAGCTGGTCATCGGCCGGACCAAGCTCGAGAACGTCGAACTCCCCGACGCCGCCAAGCCCGCCGACTCGCACGTCGCGCTCAACACCGTCACCGGCCCCGACGGCGAGCAGCGCGACATCTGGCGGCTCAACATGCCGTTCGGGTCCTTCACCGACGGCGGCGAGTGCGGCACCTACTTCATCGGCTACGCCCGCGACCCCGGGGTCACCGAGGAGATGCTCCGCAACATGTTCCTCGGCCGCGGCCCCGCCGCCCACGACCGGCTGCTCGACTTCTCCACCGCCGTCACCGGCACCTTCTTCCACGTGCCCAGCGCGGACTTCCTGAACGACCCGCCACCCGCCCCCGGCGCGGCCGCTGACGCCCCGTCGACCCCACCGACCGCGCCGACGGGCCTGCCGCACGACGACGGCAGCCTCCGGATCGGCAGCCTGAAGAGGAGCACCGCACCGTGAACAACCTGCACCGCGACCTGGCGCCCGTCTCCGCCGCCGCCTGGGCCGAGATCGAGGAGGAGGCCCGGCGCACCTTCACCCTGCACCTGGCCGGCCGCCGCGTCGTCGACCTGCACGGCCCCGAAGGACCCGGCCTCTCCGCCGTCGGGACCGGGCACGTCGCCGACATCGCCGCGCCCGGCGGCGGCGTCCAGGCCCGGGCCCGCGAGGTCCAGCCGCTGGTCGAACTGCGCGTTCCGTTCACCGTCACCCGGGCCGCCGTGGACGACGTCGAACGCGGCTCCCAGGACTCCGACTGGGACCCGGTCAAGGACGCCGCCCGCACCATCGCCCTCGCCGAGGACCGCGCCGTCTTCGACGGGTACCCGGCGGCCGGGATCACCGGCATCCGCGACGGCTCCAGCAACCACCCGGTGGTGCTGCCCGCGGACGTCCGCGACTACCCCAACGCGGTCAGCCGCGCCCTCACCGCGCTGCGCCTGGCCGGCGTCGGCGGGCCCTACTCGCTGCTGCTCGGCGCCGACGCCTTCACCGCCGTCAACGAGACCTCCGACCACGGCTACCCCGTCCACAACCACCTCGCCCGCCTCCTCGACGGCGAGATCCTCTGGGCCCCCGCCGTCGAGGGCGCCGTCCTCCTCTCCACCCGCGGCGGCGACTTCGAACTCCACCTCGGCCAGGACCTCTCGATCGGCTACCTCTCGCACGACGACACCACCGTCCAGCTCTACCTCCAGGAGTCCCTGACCTTCCAACTCCACACCCCGGAAGCCGCGGTGGCCCTCACCTCCGCCTGACCGCGCTTCCCGGAAGGGGACGGGAGGCCGAACGGCGGCCCCCGCCCCGCCCGGGGGATGATGGTTCGTATGGTGATCGGAATTCCGGAGCTTTCCGGCTCGGAGCGTTTTCGGTTGGGGCAGGCGGCACTGGCACGGGAGGGGCTGGTCGCGGCGGTGCGGGCGGCCCCCGGGGTGGTGGTGCGGCAGGTGGCGGGGAGTGCGCTGGCCGAGATCGCCGGGGTGCGGGGCGGCCTGGCGGCGGCGGATGCCCGGGACCTGCTGGACGGCGTCGCGGTGGCGGGACGGAGCGTCCAGGACGTCGCGTTCGGGCGGGAGTTGGCCGCGTTGGGGGAGCGGGAGCTGCCCGCGGAGTGGGCGGTGGACGACCCGGAGGCCGATCCGCTGGTCCGGGCACTGGCCGTGGAGCGGGCGCTGCTGGAGCGCGGAGTGCCCGCCGAGGAGGCGGAGTTGGCGCGCACGCTGGTGCTGGCGCGCGGGACCGGGCTGGACGTCGCGTTCTGCTGGTTCGACGGCGCGCGGGGCGAGGCGATGGTGGACGGCGGCATCCGGGCGGCGGAGCTGCGCTTCCGGATCGGCCGGGCGTCCCGGTGCCGAGCGGAACTGCTGGGGGCGGCGGAGGCGCTGGAGGTGGCGGAGCGTCAGGCGGCGGTGCTGCTGGAGGTGGCGCTGGCCGGGCGGGTGCGCCCGGAGCGGGTGGCGCGGCTGCTGGGGGTCGAGCCGTCGGTGGCGGTCGAGGAGGGGCGGTACCTGCAGCGGACGGCGCTGCTGAAGCGGGAGGTGCCGGACCGTGGGCACTGGGTGGCCGGGCCGCGGTTCCCGGCCGAGGCGGCACGGCGGGGGCGGGCCACCAGTCCGTGGTGGTAAGGAATTGATGGGGTGTCAGGAGGCTTGTGGGGCAAGGGAGTTGGTGGATTTCGGCCAAAGCGGGTGGGGGTCTTCCGGGGGGTCGGGCGGGCCAGCATGATGTGACTGCGCCGCGGGTTCGGCGGGTCACGGGGGGAGGCCGGGGCCGTCGGGGCGGTGCGGTCCGTCGGTGGAGGTGAGGGGAGCATCGCCATGTCGTCGTCCACGTCGTCGTCCGGTACCGGGTGCCCGGTCCTCGATCCGAGCGGCAGTGCGTTGCACGAGGAGGCCGCCGCGCTGCGGGCGGCCGGGCCGGCCGTGCTGGTCGAACTGCCGGGGAAGGTGCTGGCCTGGTCGGTGACCCGGCACAGCGTGATCCAGGCGCTGACCACCGACCCGCGGGTGTCGCGGGACTTCCGGCGGCACTGGCCCGGCGCGGCCGACGCGCCGGAGGGCTGGGCGCTGGCGGCGGTCGCCTTCCAGGACAGCTTCTTCAACATGTACGGGGAGGAGCACCGCAAGGCCCGGGGCCGGATCGCCCCGGCGTTCTCGCCGCGCCGGGTCGAGCTGATGCGCCCTCAGGTGCAGGCCACCGCGGACCGGCTGGTCGCGGCGCTCGGCGAGGTCCCGCCCGGTGCGGAGGTCGACCTGCGGCAGGCGCTGTCGCTGCCGCTGACCATGACGGTGATCTGCGACCTGTTCGGGGTGCCCGAGGAGATGCGGGAGGCGCTCGGCCACGCCATCGACGCGGTGCTGGACTCCACCCTCGGCCCGGCCGAGGCGCTCGCCGCGCAGGGTGAACTGCACGCCCGGATCAGCGCGTTCATCGCGTACAAGCGCTCCCGCCCGGGCCCCGACCTGACCACCGACCTGCTGCTCGGCGACGGGAACGACGGGAACGACAGGAACGACGGCAGCGGCGGCAGCGGCGGCAGCGGCGCCCCGGGGCCGGAGCCGATCCCGGAACCGGTGCTGATCGGCACCATGTTCGCCATGATCGGCGCGGGCTACGAGACCGCCGTCAACCTGATCACCAGCGCCGTGCAGGAACTCCTCGACCACCCGGAGCAGTTGGCCGCGGTGCGGGCGGGGACGGTCGACTGGGCGGACGTGGTGGAGGAGACGCTGCGCCTGGACGGCCCGGTGATGCACCTGCCGCTGCGCTACGCCCTGGCCGACCTCGACCTCGGCGAGGGCGTGGTGATCCCGCAGGGCGACCCGATCGTGATCGGCTTCGCCGCGGCCGGCCGCGACCCGCAGGTGCACCCGTCCTGCCCGGCGGAGTTCGACCCGGCCCGGGCCGACAAGTCGCACCTGGCGTTCGGCTTCGGCCCGCACTTCTGCCCGGGCGCGCACCTGGCCCGGCTGGAGGCGCGGATCGCGCTGGCCACCCTGTTCGACCGGCTGCCGGAGCTGGCCCCGGCCCGTCCCGGGGAGCGGCCCGAGCGGATCGCCTCGATCATGGTCAACGGCCCGGCCCGGCTGGACGTCGTCCCCCGCCCCGCCGGGGCCGTCCCGCCGCCTCGGTAGGGTTGGGGGCCAGGGACGGACCCAGGAGGCGGAGTGCGGCAGTACCGGGCGATGGTGGCGGTGGGGGACTCGTTCACCGAGGGGATGTGCGACGACCTCCGGCCGGACGGGCACTACCGCGGCTGGGCGGACCGGGTGGCGGACGCGCTGGCCGCCGAGCAGCCCGGGTTCCGGTACGCCAACCTGGCGGTGCGCGGCAAGCTGATCGGCCAGATCCGGGCCGAGCAGGTCGGCCCGGCGGCGGCCACCGACGCCGACCTGGTGACGCTGGCGGGCGGCCTGAACGACGTGCTCCGGCCCGGCTGCGACGTGGCCGAGGTGGAGCGCCGGCTCGGCGAGTGCGCGGCCGAGCTGCTCGCCGAGGGCCGCACCGTGGTGCTGTTCACCTCCACCGACCCGACCCGCCGGATGGCGGGCAGCGCCCGGCTGCTGCCCGCGATCCTGCGGATGAAGGGCTTCGTGGAGGGCGTGGTGCGGGACAACCCGGGCCGCGCGGTGCTGGTCGACCTGTTCTCCGCCCCGGTCTTCGACGACCGCCGGCTCTGGGCCGAGGACCGGCTGCACCTCTCGCCGGAGGGCCACCGCCGGGTCGCGCTGGCCGTCCTGGAGGCGCTCGGCCGCCCGGTCGGGGAGGACTGGCGGGCGCCGCTGGCCGAGCCCGACACCCGCACCCGGGCCGAGAAGGTTCGCGCCGACGTCCGCTGGATCGGCACCCACGTCGGCCCGTGGATCGGCCGCCGCCTGCGCGGCCGCTCCTCCGGCGACGGCCGCCCGCCCAAGCGCGCCGAGCTGCTCCCGTACGGGAACCGATCCGGGAACTGACGGTCCGTCAATTCGCCCCGGTGAGGCGGATGGTGAGTCCGACGGTGCCGGTGGCGCCGCGCCGCAGCCGGCTGCCCAGCAGGGTGAGCCGGCCGATCAGGCCGTACTTGCGGGCCAGCAGCCGCCGGTAGCGCTCGGTGGTGGCGGCGTCGGCGATCACCGCGGTGGCGGGCACCGGGTCGCCGGTCGGGTTGCCGCGGACGTCGCACGGGCCGACCAGGACGTCGCCGCGCCGCCGGATGCGCTTGACCTTCCAGGAGTCGGCGACCGTCCACACCCCCAGGGCGTCGCCGTCGCGCACCGTCCAGACGGGCGTGGGCACGGGGCTGCCGTCCCGCTTGTAACTGGTGATCAGCAGGTACGTGCCGGCGGCGAGCCGGTCCAGCGCGGTGTCGGCCATGGGCGGGAGTGTACGGCCGGTTCAGACCACCCGGACCGGATCGCCGTTCGAGTCCGCGTCCGTTCCCGGGGCCCGGTCCGGGCGGTGCCGGGCGGGAGCGGGCGCGGCGGCCGGGAGCGGGGCGGCGGTGGCCCGCCAGAGCCGGGCGGCGGACCACAGCGCGGCGGCCAGCAGCAGGCCGTTGCGGGCCAGGATGACGGCGGTCGGCTGCCAGCCGCCGGCCTGCATCGCGTCGAAGAACAGCGGGAAGTCGAGGGTGGTGATGCCCGTCATCGGGAGCAGCAGCAGCGCCACCGGCCGCTGGGTGGTGCCCTCCACGGTCAGGCAGACCGCGGCCAGGCCGATCAGCCAGACCAGGTACTGCGGGGAGATCACCCGGCTGGTCAGGGTGAACAGCAGCACCGCGGTGAGCGCCGCGTCGTAGGGGGTGGCGGCCGTCCAGCGGCGGGCCCGGACCCGCCAGAGCAGCAGCCAGCCGAACGCGGCGACGGTCAGCAGCAGCGACAGCTGGGAGACCCGGTGCACGTGCGGGCCGAGGAACTCCATCGAGCCGTAGTGCAGTTCGACCCGGCCGGACCAGCCGAACAGCCGGGCCACCTGGAGGAGGCTGCCGCCCAGCGACTCGATCTCCACGCCCCGGCCGCGCTGCGCGTGCAGGAAGTCGAAGGTGTGGTCGAACAGGGCCGCCAGCACCAGCAGCAGGGCCAGCGCGGAGACCGCGGCGGCCGTCCAGGCCTGGCGGGTGGTGCGGCCGCGCGGGGTGCCCAGCAGCGTCAGCACCGGCCACACCTTGACCAGGGCACCGACCCCGGCGAGCACCCCGGCCGCCCGCGGCCGGGCCGGCAGCAGCAGGAGCGCCCCCACCGCGAGCCCGGTGGCCGCCAGGTCGTAGCGCCCGTACGGCAGGCCCAGCAGCAGCGGGAGCGCCAGCGCCCACAGCCAGGCCCCGTGCCGGGAGCCGCCGGGCCGCCCGTACGGCACCCGGACCAGGGCGGCCTGCACCGCGGCGTCCACCAGCAGCATCAGCAGCACGAAGCCCTGGAGGTACGTCAGGAACGGCAGCACGCCCGGCGCGAGCATCGGCAGCGCCGCGCCCGGCGGGTACTGCCAGGTGACGTCGTCGACCGGGAAGGTGCCGGTCCGCAGCACCCGGTACCAGGAGTGGTAGAGCCGGTACACCTCGACGGCCTGCTCGGCCCGGCCCGAGCGGACCATGCCGAGCATCAGCAGCCGGCTCGCGCACCAGTACGCGGCCAGCGCGAGCAGGTCGCGAGGCCAGGTGGCGGGGCGGGTCCAGCGGATCGGCCGGGCGGCGGCCGGGGTGCCGGCCGGGGCGGGGGCCTGCGCGGGGGCCTGCGCCACCGTGTCCTCCAGTGCGGTTCGAACGACCGTGAGATCTCTCTCATATCAGACAAATCGGATGGGTCGGAGTCGGTGTCCCGCGTGTCCCCGCGCGTCCCCGGAACGCGCCACGGTGCGGGCCGCCACCCGGCCCAGCCGATTCCGTCGGCCGGACCTGCCAGAATGCACGGGCGACAGAAGCAAGCGCGGAGCGCGACCGCGGCAAGCGCGGAGAGCGACCGCGGAGGGCAACCGCAGAGAAGGTGACCGGCACCGTGACGATGTCCGTCGAACGCAAGATCGCCGAGGAGCTCGGCGTCCGCGAGAACCAGGTGCGGGCCGCCGTCGACCTGCTCGACGGCGGTGCGACCGTCCCCTTCGTCGCCCGCTACCGCAAGGAGGCCACCGGCGCCCTCGACGACACCCAGCTGCGCACCCTGGAGGAGCGGCTGCGCTACCTGCGCGAGCTGGAGGAGCGCCGGGCCGCCGTGCTGGAGTCCGTCGCGGCCCAGGGCAAGCTGGACGACGCGCTGCGCGCGCAGATCCTGGCCGCCGACTCCAAGGCCCGGCTGGAGGACATCTACCTCCCGTACAAGCCCAAGCGGCGCACCAAGGCGCAGATCGCCCGCGAGGCCGGCCTCGAACCGCTCGCCGACACCCTGCTGAACGACCCCTCCCGGGACCCGGCCGCGCTCGCGGCGACCTTCCTGAACGAGCAGGTCGCCGACGCCGCCGCCGCGCTGGAGGGCGCCCGCGCCATCCTGGTCGAGCGCTTCGGCGAGGACGCCGACCTGGTCGGCTCGCTGCGCGAGCGGATGTGGACCCGCGGCCGGCTGGTCGCCAGGGTCCGGGACGGCAAGGAGCAGGACGGCGCCAAGTTCGCCGACTACTTCGACTTCGCCGAGCCGTACACCAAGCTGCCCTCGCACCGCATCCTGGCCATGCTGCGCGGCGAGAAGGAGGAGGTCCTCGACCTCGAACTCTCCCCGTACGACGGCGAGCAGGAGGCCGACCTGCCCGGCGCGAGCGACTACGAGCAGCGGATCGCCGCCCGCTTCGGCATCGCCGACCGCGGCCGCCCCGCCGACAAGTGGCTCACCGACACCGTCCGCTGGGCCTGGCGCACCCGCGTCCTGGTCCGGCTCGGCATCGACCTGCGGACCAGGCTGCGCGCCGAGGCCGAGGACGAGGCCGTCCGGGTCTTCGCCGCCAACCTGCGCGACCTGCTGCTGGCCGCCCCCGCCGGGACGCGCGCCACCATGGGCCTCGACCCGGGCTTCCGCACCGGCGTCAAGGTCGCCGTGGTGGACGCCACCGGCAAGGTCGTCGCGCACGAGACGATCTACCCGCACCAGCCCGCCAACAAGTGGGACGCCGCGCTCGCCACCCTGGCCCGGCTGGCTGCCCAGTACCGGGTCGACCTGGTGGCGATCGGCAACGGCACCGCCTCCCGGGAGACCGACCGGCTGGCCGCCGACCTGATCACCCGTCACCCCGAGCTGGGCCTGACGAAGGTGATGGTCAGCGAGGCCGGAGCCTCCGTCTACTCCGCCTCCGCGTTCGCCGCCCAGGAGCTCCCCGAACTGGACGTGTCGATCCGCGGCGCGGTCTCCATCGCCCGCCGGCTCCAGGACCCGCTGGCCGAACTCGTCAAGATCGACCCCAAGTCGATCGGCGTCGGCCAGTACCAGCACGACCTGAGCGAGCTCAAGCTCTCCCGCTCGCTGGACGCCGTGGTCGAGGACTGCGTCAACGCCGTCGGCGTGGACGTCAACACCGCCTCCGCGCCGCTGCTCACCCGGGTCTCCGGCATCACCGGCACGCTCGCCGACAACATCGTCGCGCACCGCGACGCGAACGGGCCGTTCCGGACCCGCAAGGCGCTCAAGGACGTCGCCCGGCTCGGCCCCAAGGCGTTCGAGCAGTGCGCGGGCTTCCTGCGCATCCCCGGCGGCGACGACCCGCTGGACGCCTCCGCCGTCCACCCCGAGGCGTACCCGGTGGTGCGCCGCATCCTCGCCGCGACCGGCGGGCCGCTCGGCGAACTGATCGGCAACGGTGCGGTGCTGCGCGCGCTGCGCCCCGGCGACTTCGCCGACGACACCTTCGGCGTCCCGACCGTCACCGACATCCTCGGCGAGCTCGACAAGCCCGGCCGCGACCCGCGGCCCGCCTTCCGGACGGCCACCTTCAAGGACGGCGTCGAGAAGATCTCCGACCTGGAGGTCGGCATGGTGCTGGAGGGCGTGGTCACCAACGTCGCCGCGTTCGGCGCCTTCGTCGACATCGGCGTCCACCAGGACGGCCTGGTGCACGTCTCCGCGCTGTCCAAGAACTTCGTCAAGGACCCGCGCGAGGTGGTCAAGCCCGGCGACATCGTCCGCGCCAAGGTCACCGCCGTCGACGTTCCCCGCAAGCGGATCGGCCTCACCCTCCGCCTCGACGACGACACCACCCCCGGCTCCGGCTCGGGCGGCGGCAACCGCCGCGAGCAGTCGCCCCGCAGGGACTCCCGCCCGCCGCGCCAGGACCGCCGCCCGAACAGTGCCGCGCCCGCCCCGGCCAACTCCGCGATGGCCGACGCCCTCCGCCGCGCGGGCCTGGGCAAGTAGCGCCGGACGCCGAACGCCCGGCCGGGGTCTCCCGGCCGGGCGTTGCGGTGTCCGCGGTTACCGTGCCTGCGGTGACGAGGCCCAGCCGCCGTACGGCACGGTGATCAGCTCCATGGCGTGGCCCGCCGGGTCCATGAAGTACACGCCGCGACCGCCGTCGTTGCGGTTGATCGCGCCGGGCTGCTTCCGCTGGGGATCGGCGTAGTGCTCCACGCCGCGCTGTTCGATCCGCGCGTACGCCGCGTCGAACTCCTGCTCGGAGACCAGGAAGGCGTAGTGCTGGGGGGTGATGCTCTCCGCAGGGATGGTGGCGAAGTCCAGTGTGACGCCGTTGCCCAGGGCGACCGCGATGAACGGGCCCCACTCGGCGGTGATGTCGAGGTCGAGCAGCTCCGCGAAGAACTCAGCGGACTCCCGGTTGTTCCGGGCGTGGACGATCGTGTGGTTCAGGTCGACTGACAAGGAATGCCTCCGAAGGCATGTCCCGGCACCTCCATGTCTCACCCAGTCGGTGACCGACACGCGATGCTGCCGTGGACCCTAACCTTGATCCACCGAACGGGTCAACAGCAGTCGGTCGACCAGTCCGTCGACGTACTCCGGGGCGAGCGGGACCATGCCGAACAGGACCCGGACGTACATCGGGGCCAGCACGTGGTCCAGCAGATCGAGCGCGTCGGGCGCGTCCTCGCCGCGCTCGCGGGCGCGGTCGAGCACGGACTGCAGCTGCCGGGTGCGCTCGGCGCGGAGCTCCTGGCCCGCCCGCACGCCCTGCTCGCCGCTGCCGGACAGGGCGACGGCCAGGTGCAGCACCGCCGGGCCGTCGGGCCCGGTGATCTCGCGGGCCACCTGGGCCGCGTAGGTGCGCAGGTCGCCGGCCAGGGTCCCGGTGTCGGGCATCGGCGACCGCGCGTTGAGGCGGGTGAGCGCCACGTCGGTGAGCAGGGTCTCCAGGCTGCCCCACCGGCGGTAGATGCTGCTGTCCGCCACGCCCGCGCGGGCCGCGACCTCGCCGACGGTGAAGTTGCCGTAGCCGCGCTCGCCGATCAGCTCGGTGACGGCCTGGTGCACCTGGGCGCCGACCCGGGCGCTGCGCCCGCCGGGGCGCCGGGACTGCTGTCGCTCGTTCATGCCGCCACCTTAACGCAGTCATCACTTGCGTTTGTGGGAGCGGGCTCGCTAGGGTCCTTCTAACGCAGTCGCCGACTGCGTTAAGTGCTCCGGGCGTCCTGGCGCCCGCATCGCACCCGGACGGGTGCGACCGACGATCGAAGGGGGAGTCCGAATGACGGCACCGCGTACGGCCGCGGGCAGTCGACCGAACCGGGCCGTGCTGCTCGCGGTGACCTGCCTGGGCCAGTTCATGGTCCTGCTCGACAACACGGTCGTCGGGGCGGCGCTGCCCGACATGCAGCAGCGGCTGCACGTCCGGCTGACCGGCCTGCAGTGGATCGTCGACTCGTACGTCCTGCTGGTGGCGATGCTGCTGCTGTCCGGTGGCGTCTTCGCGGACCGGTTCGGCCGCAAGCGGGTGTACCTGACCGGCGTGGCGGTGTTCACCGCCGCCTCGGTGCTGTGCAGCCTCGCGCCCTCGCTCGGCTGGCTGGTCGCCGGCCGGGTGCTGCAGGGCATCGGGGCCGCGGCGCTGAGCCCCGCCTCGCTGGCCCTGCTCGCCGCCGCCCACCCGGTGCCGCAGGAGCGGATCAGGGCGATCGGGCTGTGGGCCGGGCTCAGCGGGATCGGCCTGGCCGCGGGCCCCGTGGCCGGCGGCGTGCTGACGGACGCCTTCGGCTGGCCCGCGATCTTCCTGGTCAACCTGCCCGTCGGCGCGGTCCTGCTGCTGGTCGGCCGGCGCCACCTCGGCGAGTCCCGCAATCCGGACGCCCCCGCGATCGACGTCCCGGGGACGGTGCTCTCCGCCCTGGGGGTGGGGGCGCTGACCTACGGGCTGATCGAGGGCGGCGCGCGCGGCTGGACGTCGCCGGTGGTGCTGGGCGGCTTCGCCGCCGCGGCGGTCCTGCTCGCCGCCTTCGTCGCCGTCGAGGCGCGCGGCTCCGCCCCGATGCTGCCGCTCCGGCTGTTCCGGCAACGGCTGTTCACCGTCTCCAACACCGCGATGGGCGTGGTGGGCTTCGCGCTGATGGGCTCGTCGTTCTTCTTCTCCCAGTTCTTCGTGTCGGTCCAGGGCAGTTCGGTGCTGCGGGCCGGCCTGCAGACCCTCCCGGCCACCCTCGCCATGGTGGTCGTCGGCCCGTACGCGGGCCGGCTCGCCGCCCGGTACGGCTTCCGCGTCGTGGTCACCGCCGGTCTGGCCCTGGCGGGCCCGGGGCTGCTGGCGCTCGGCACGGTGCACGCCGACACCGGCTACGGGAACGTGTGGTGGCGGCTGGGGGCCGTCGGCATCGGCTTCGGCCTGACCCTGTCCCCGCTGACCGGAGCCGCCGTCCAATCGGTCGGCCCGCAGGAGGGCGGCCTGGCGTCGGGCATCAGCGGCACCACCCGGCAGATCGGCGCGGTGCTCGGCGTCGCGCTGCTGGGAGCCGTCGTCCGCACCCGGCAGGCCGGCGGGGCCTCCTTCGAGACCGGCCTCGACGACGCCTTCCTGGTGGCCGGCGCCCTCACCTCGGCCGCCGCCGTGTTCACCGGCCTGTGGCTGACCAGGACCCGGCCCGCCGAGCGCCCCGTCGCCCCGATCACGGCCACCGCCCCGATCGCGGCCGCCGCCCCGCACCGGGCGCCCGCGAACAGCCAGGGCTAGGGCGTCCCCGCCCTCCCTTCCCCGCAGATCCGCACACCCCTACCCACCCGAGGAGCGACACCTTTGACACCCGACCCTTTGACACCCGACCCGACCGTCCTGCACCCGCTGCCCGCCCACGAGCGCGTGGTGTTCCTCAAGCCGCTGGTCACCTCGCCGACCGTCGAGGTGGGCGAGTACACGTACTACGACGACCCGGACGGCGCCACGGACTTCGAACGCCGCAACGTCCTGTACGCCTACGGTCCCGAGCGGCTGGTCATCGGCAAGTACTGCGCCATCGCCTCCGGCACCCGGTTCCTGATGGCCGGTGCCGAACACCCGACGATGGGCGTCTCGACCTTCCCGTTCACCATGTTCGGCGGCGCCTGGACGGAGCGGACCCTGGACATCGTCACCGCCATGCCCAGCCGCGGCGACACGGTCGTCGGCAACGACGTCTGGTTCGGCCACGGGGTGACCGTCATGCCCGGCGTGCGGATCGGGGACGGCGCGATCGTCGCGGCCGGAGCGGTGGTCACCGCCGACGTCCCGCCGTACACGATCGTCGGCGGCAACCCGGCCAGGACGATCCGCCGGCGCTTCGACGACGCCGACGTCGAACGGCTGCAGCGCGCCGCCTGGTGGGACTGGCCCACCGACCTCGTCACCGAACACGCCCGCACCATCATGGCCGGAACCCCGGCCGACATCGCCCGCATCGCCGCCGAACACACCCTGGAGAAGCCCCGGTGACCCCGACGACCGTCGAAGAACACCCCGTGGCCGACCGCACGGCCGGCCCCTACGCCCTCACCGAGGGCCCGGACGGCGCCCTGTGGTTCACCCTCGTCCACAGCGGCCGGATCGGCCGGATCGTCCCCGGCGGGGAACCGACGAGCCACCGGCTCGACCCCGACTGCGGGCCGACCGTCATCACCCCCGGCCCGGACGGCGCCCTGTGGTTCACCGAGTACCGGGCGCACCGGATCGGCCGGATCACCACCGGCGGCGACGTCACCGAGTTCGACCTGCCCACCCCGGACTGCGGGCCCTTCGGCATCGCGGCGGGGCCCGACGGCGCGCTGTGGTTCACCGAGACCGCCGCCGACCGGATCGGCCGGATCACCGTCGACGGCGACGTCACCGAGTTCCCGCTCCCGGTCACCGGCGCGTTCCCGTCCGCGATCACCGCCGGTGGTGACGGCGGGATGTGGTTCACCCTCAACCAGGCCGACGCCATCGGCCGGATCGGGGCGGACGGCACCGTCACCCTCCACCCCCTTCCGGCCGGGGCGGCGGCACCGGTGGGGATCGCCGCGGGCCCGGACGGCGCGCTGTGGTTCACCGAGATCGCCGCCGGCCGGATCGGCCGGATCACCCCCGGCGGGGAGATCACCGAGTTCCCGCTGCCCGACCGGACCGGCCGCCCGCACGCCGTCACCGTCGACGGACGGGGCACCGCGTGGTTCACCGAATGGGGAGGCAACCGCGTCGGTGCCGTCACCCCCGACGGCTCCGTCACGACGTACGACCTGCCCACCCCCGGCTCCGAGCCGCACGGCATCGCGGTCGGCCCCGACGGTGCCCTGTGGGCCGCGCTGGAGATCGGCGCGCTCGCCCGGATCGTCCCCGCCGGCTGAACCGGCTCCCCCGTTTCCCCGCACCTTTCCCCGCACCGCCAACCGTGGTCGTCCGCAGGGCGACCGGAGAGGAAGTCCCCGTGAAATACGCACTCGTGATCTTCGAGACGGACGAGTCCCGCCGCCGGATCCGGGCCGACCGGGCGGCCTACCGCAAGGAGTACGAAGGCTGGATCGGCGCTCTCGCCGCAGCCGGGAAGCTGGTCGGCGGTGACGCGCTGGAGACCGAGCACGCCGGGCCCGCGACGGTGCGCAGCACGGCCGACGGGGCGAGGACGGTCACCGACGGGCCCGCGCACGCCGGGGAGGAGACCCTCGGCGGCTGGTTCCTCGTCGAGGTCGCCGACCGGGCCGAAGCCCTCGAACTGGCCAGGAGCCTGCCCACCCCGGAGACGGTCGAGGTCCGGCCGGTGCTCGAATCCGCCTGAGCGGCCGCCGGGTCGCGGGCCGCCCGTCAGCCGGTGCGGGACTCGACGGCGAGGGCGACGAGTTCGGACCACCAGGGCTCGCGGTGGTGGGTGAGCAGGAGTTGGGCCTCCTCGGGGGTGACGGGGCGGACCTCGACGACCTGTTCGCCGTCGGCGGGGTTGGTGGGGGCGCTGTCGACGGTGACCTCGGCCCAGCCCCAGAGCCAGGCCTTGACGGGGTGCGGCTGCCAGGGGCGGTAGGGGGTCGGGCCGTCGCTGACCGCGAGGTGGTGGCCGATCCAGGTGGGCGGGCCGAGCAGGCGGGCGCCGGCCTCCTCGACGAGTTCGCGCTGCAGGCAGGACTCGACGCTCTCGGCCGCCTCCCGGGTGCCGCCCGGCAGGAACCAGTGGCCGCGGGTGTCGCGGCAGAGCACTACCCGGCCCTCGGTGAAGCCCACCAGGTGGACGTTGGTGACCAGTTCGTCCGGCGGCAGCTCGGTGGTGAACCGGGCGTCGATGCCGCCCCACTCCCAGCGCTGCGGGGCGTGCAGGGCCGGATACCGGGCCGCGAGGGCGGCGCTGTCGCTCGTTCTGCGTGTGGTGTCCGTCATTGATCGATCGTAGTCCGGAGCGGTCCCGACCGGACCCGGATCGTCAACAGGGCGGACAGAACGTCACCCTCCGGTGGCGGAACGGCAACCAGCCGCCCCCGCAGTTCACTTGACGGCCCCTCACTCCGGGACGACCACCACCGCACAGGCCGCCGCCCGGACCTCCGGATCGGGGTGGGCCCGCAGCGCGGCCAGCACGTCGAGCCAGCGGCCCGTCCAGGCGCTGCGGGTGCCCAGCCGGTCGGCCAGCGCCGCCACCAGCAGGCCGGTGGCCGGGCCGTCCCCGGGCAGCAGGGCGAGCAGCGCCCCACCTGCGGCCGCGTCCACCGCGGGCGGCAGCGGCGCGCTCCCCGCCACCGTGTCGGCCAGCGCGGGCGCCAAGCGCGCGGCCAGCACCGGCCGGTGGGCCAGCGCCGCGGCCAGCCGCGCCACCGCTGCCCCGAACCCGGCGTCGGCCGGATCGGCGGCCCGGGCCAGCACCGCCGCCCGGATCTCCAGCAACTCCCCGTACGGGCACAGCAGTTCGGCCTGCGCCAGCAGCAGGTCGCGGTACCGCGGCGAGCGGTCCGGCCAGGCCAGCGCCTCGATCCGCCGCCGGACCGGCAGGTCGCGGGCGACGGCCGGATGCGGGTCGTCGGGCAGCGCGCCGAGCAGCGCGGCCAGCGCCCGGTGCGCGGTACTGCCGGGGGCGGCCCCGCCCACCGGGTGCGGCAGCCCGGAGACCGCCAGCTCCTGCACCGAGCGGACGGCCTGCCGCCAGGTGTGCCGGTCGTCGAGGTCGGCGACCAGGCTGGGCAGCACCTCGGCGGCCCCCGGCGCGTACCTGGCCCACCGTGGCAGCGCGGCGATCGCGGTCCGGACGACCTCCGGATCGCCGCCCGGCCGGGCCGCGACCGAGGTCACCAGCCCGGCCAGGAACGCCCGGTGGCGCTCCGGCAGCAGGTGCGGCGGGGTGCCCAGGACGGCCTGCCGGACCTGCGGCTCGGGCGCCTCGGCGGCCTCGGCGAGCACCGCCCGGACGGCCCCGGCGTCCAGCAGCTCGGCAGCCCGGGAGGCCGCGGCGGCCCGGACGTCGGGGTGCTGGCCGGGCGCCCGGAAGGCCGCGGCCACCAGCTCGGCGGCCCGGGCCGGCGGCAGGTGCGCGGCGGCCAGGCGGACGGCCTCCTTGCGGGCGGTGACCTTGCTGCCGGCCGTGCCGGTGGCCAGGCCGGTGAGCAGCGGGTCGAGCCGGGCGGGCGGGGTCAGCCGGGCCACCCGGGACGCGGTGTACAGCGCGACCCGGGCCCGGTCGTCCCCGGCGTGCGCCAGCAGGTCGGGCAGCGCGGCGGCCGGGTCGTCGGTCCACGCGAGCGCGCCCAGCGCGGCCTCGGCGACCAGCACGTCCGGGTCGTCCAGGTACCGGCGGACCAGCGCCGCGCCGTGCCCGGGCAGCGCGGCGGCCTGCCGGATCGCCGCCGCCCGCTCCTCCCGGGTCCGGCCGGTGTCGGCGGCGACGCGCGCGAACAGCTCGGCGACCCGGGCGACCTGACGGGGCGTCCAGCCGTCGGCCTGCCCGGTGGGCGGCAGCGGGCGGCGCTCCCCGGCCCGCAGGAACCGCCCGGTGGGCGGGCGTTCGGTCAGCGCCAGGTCCAGCAGGTCGGTGCGGACGCCCGCCAGGTACCCCAGCACGGGCGCGAAGAACACCGCGGACGGGTCGAGCCGCAGCGCCGTCCGCACCTTCGCGTCCCGGCCCGCGCGCGGCCGCAGCCACAGCGCCAGCGCCTCCGCGAAGACCGGCTCCCGCTCGTCGCGCAGCGCCCGGCCGAGCCGCTCGTCCAGCTCCGGCAGCCGTTCGGCGCGCGGACCGAGCGCCCGGGCCAGGGCGAACAGCAGCCGGTGCAGGCCGTGCGCCTCCTCCTTGTCCAGCCAGGGGCACAGCGCGTTCAGCACCTGTTGTTCCTGGCCGCGGCGCAGCCGGTGGGCCAGCGGCGGGAGGGGGAACCCGCCGGTGCGGGCGGCCAGTTGCTCCAGCGCGCCGAGCGCGAAGGCCAGCAGGCCGGGGCGGGCCCCGGTGGGATGGGCGGCGAGCACGGCCAGCGCCAGCGCGGAGAGCGCCGAGCGGGTCGGGTGCGAGCAGTCCCGGGCGTCCAGCGCCCCGGCGACCAGCAGGCCGAGCGCCTCGGCGTGCCCGTCGGTGAAGCGGTGGGCGGGGAAGGCGGCCAGCGCGGCGAGCGCGGCCTGCCGGACCGGGTCCTGCTCGTTGCGGACCCGGTCCAGCTCGGCGAGCAGACGCGCCGGGGCGGCCGGGTCGGGGTCGTCGGCGGCGCCGGCCACCAGCAGCCGCCACGCCTCGGCGCGCTCGGCGGCGTCCGGCCGGCGGGTGACGGGCAGCAGCGCGGCCAGCGCCTCGGCGGGCGGCAGCAGCGCGGTCAGCGGACGCAGCGCCCGCTCCTCGGCGCCCCGGGCGCGGCCCTCGGCGAGCAGCCGCCCGGCCTCGGCCCGGCGCCGCTCGCGGGGCAGCAGCCGCAGCACCGGCACCGTCAGTCGGCCCGCGTCCAGCGGCTGCCCGTCGGCGGCGGCGTCCAGGAACGCGGCCCGCCGGGACGGCGGGACGGCCCGCAGCAGGACGGCGAACCGGTCCGGCGCGGCCAGCCAGCGGCGGCCCAGCGCGGCCAGCGCGGGCGGGTCGGCCTGCGCGAGGCGGTTCAGCGCGCTCCGGGACGGGCGGGGCTCCCAGGACTCCCAGGGGCGCTCCGGGTCGGCCAGCCAGGCGGTGGCGCGCTCGGCGTCGACGGCCAGCAGGTGCGGGAAGCCGGACACCAGGACGGCGGGCAGCCGGTCGAGCGGGCGCCGCTCCAGCAGGTCGAGGACCCGGGCCGGACGCAGCGGCAGCACCGCCGCCACCCGGTCGCCGAGCCGGTGCCACCACAGCGAGCGGTCGTCCGCCGGCAGCTCGGCCAGCTCCCGTTCGACCTGGTCCAGCACCAGGTCGGGGTGGCGGGCGGCCAGCAGCGACCAGGAACCCACCGCGACGGCCAGGCCCGGCAGTTCGGCCTTCACCGTCTCCGGCGGACAGTGCGCCAGCAGCGCCGCGGCCTCGCGCGCCCCCCAGTGCTCCCGGGCCACCGGCAGCAGCAGCGCCGCCAGGTCGGTGCGCCGCCCGCGGGCCACCGTGCGCCGCAGCGCCCGGCGGACCTCGGCCGAGCCGTCCCGGTACGCGGCCAGCACCTCCGCCACCGGGAGCGGCAGCGTGCGGACGGCGGCCAGCGCGCGGCCGCGCACCTCGCGGTCCGGGTCGGTCAGCTGCCCGGCGAGGGCCGCCGCGTCCCGGCGGAGCTCGGCCGCGAAGGCGTCCAGCCGCCGCCCGTACTGCCCGTGCTTCGCCAACTCGGCCCGCAGTGCGTCGAGTTCACCCGGCGAGGCGGCGCGGACGGTGCGCGCGAACAGGGCGGTCCGCTCCGCCCGGGGGAGGGCGTCCAGGGCGGCCAGCAGGGCGGCGGCGTCGAAGGCTTCGAGGAGCGGCATGTCGGCCATTCTCCCCGGCCTGGGCAAACGGTTTACCGGTTTACCGGTTTACCGGTTCATCGGGATGTTTTCGGGCGGGGCGGTGGGGCCCGGTCGGTCGCGCGTACTGACTGTGGGGGAGCGCGACCGCCGGGCCGACCGGTGACCGGCCCCAACCCCCGCCCCCGGGTGGGAGGTTGGACCGGCCTGCGCGACGGAGCCGCCGTCGCGTGCCACTCAACATGGCCCGCCCGACCAGGGGGCGTCAAGGCGATCCCGCCCGCTTGAGCCACCCTTAAGGCTCCCCTGGCCGACAGCACCGGTAGCGCGCCCTCCGGTTCCCTCGGCGCGCCCTCGGGTCCCCTTTCCCCGGGCTCAGGGTTCGGGCCGGGCGTCGGTGCTCGCCGGGCTCACCTCGCTCCACAGCCGGTCCTGCGCGACACCGCCGTTGCGTACGGCGGGTATGTGCCGGTGCCCCCAGCGGTCGCCCAGGGCGAGAGCCGCCAGCACGCCCGGGACGTCCGGCGCCGGGCGGGTCAGCCGGAGCTCGACCCGGTACCCCTCGGCGGTGACGGTCAGCCGGGCCTCCCCGCCCCCGGCCGCCGCCAGTCGCTCGGCGATCGTCCAGGCGCGCCGCCGCGAGCTTTCGGACAGGTTCTCCCGATCCGCCACCGGGTCAGTGCGGACGGCCGGACGCGAGCAGCGTCACGACGAGGACCACCAGGGCTGCCAGGGAGACCGCGTAGGCGGCACTCGGGGAAGACGGCTCGCGCGCGGGGAACGGCTCGCGCGCGGGGAACGGCTCGCGGGCGGGGAATGGCTCGCGGGCGGGCGGCGGCACTTCGGTGGGGCCGGGCCGGGAGTCGTCGCGGTCGCCGTTCACCGGGCGGCCTCCGGTCCGGGCCGACCGCCGCGGCCTGCCGCCCGACCTTCCTGCCGACCTTCCTGGGGGGCCGAAGTCGCCTCGGCATAAGGTGAGTTCGAGCAACGACTCGGCCAGGCTCCGGGGGCGGGGCAGGCCGGCGCACCCCAGCGCGACACCGCCGGACTCCGGCGGCACCTCGGCCCGGTGGACGGGCGACAGCCCCGGTGCAGGGTCCGACCGGGCCGCTCGGGACGCCTGTTCCGGCAGGTCCGCGATCCGCTCGGAGTCCGCGAACCCGCCGCGTCGGCGCCTCCAGGCGACTGCGACCTCCTCCAAGGACTGTCCGGTGTACAGCACTTGCTTCCCTTCTCGCTGTGGTGTGGGTGTTCTGGGTACTGACGCCCCATCAGGCGGCGTCCCGCTCCCCGCCGGCATCGGCGTCGGTGCGCTCGGTGCGGTCGGCCGCGACGGCACAGCGCGGGCACCGGCAGGCCGGCCAGGTCAACGTGGAGACCGGCGGGGGCATGATCGGTTCGTCGGACGTGCAGGACGAGACCGCCACCCGGGTGCCGTCGTCCCGCACCGTGTAGATGCGGATCGTCAACTTCGCTGCCGGGCCGGAGTACTGGTGCTCGAACATGACGGTGGACCTCGTGATTGCTCGTGCCATGCAGGGGGCCGGACGGGGAGCGCCCACGCCTACGGGGCGGAAACGACCGACCGGGCGCCCCGAGGGAGCCTCGCGCGCCGGTGACCGTCCGCATCCTTCTTCTGCCTCTTGGTCACCAAGCATCGGCAGAAATGACTACGCTCACCAGTACTTGCCCGTTGACAGTTCGGGCGGGTTAAGGAGCTGCCACAGTGAGCGAAGATCAGGAAATTGACGGCACGTCATCTCCGGCCCTGCGCTTCGGGGAGGAATTCCGCAGGTCACGGCGGGCTCGCGGCTGGTCCCAGACCGACGTGGGTAACCGCATGGGGTACTCGGGCGGGCTGCTCTCGTACGTGGAAAGAGGGAAGAAGCCCGTAACCCTTAACCTCGCGGTCAAAGCCGATCAAGTGTTCGGCACCGGGGAGCGGTTCCAGCAACTCTGGCGGCAGTACTCGAACGCCAGTCTGCTGGAGGGGTTCGCGGAGTTCGTCGCGGAGGAAGCGAGGTGCCGACGGCTGCGGATCTTCGGGCTGGGGCTGGTTCCTGGCCTGTTCCAGACATCGGCCTATGCGTCCGCGATCGCTTCGGCGGCCGTCCAGCGAGGCAGCATCAACCAGGAACAGGCCGATGCACGGGTGGCTCTGCTGGCGAACCGTCAGGCCTTGTTGGGTCGACCGAATCCGCCCTTCGTCCACGTTGTCCTGGACGAGAGCTGCCTTCGGCGCCCTGTGGGCGGAAACGGAGTCATGGTCGAACAGTTGGAGCATCTGGAGGGATTGGCCGCACGCCCTGGGATCACCGTGCAGGTCGCCCCGTTCGACCTCGGTGAGCGGGCCCCGTTCAGGATGCCGCTGATGCTGCTCGACCTGCCCGATCGGGTAGCTGTGGGCTATGCGGAATCCCAGGCCCGGAGCTACTTGGAGCGTGGGCGGGACGCGGTTGCCACCTGGTCCCGCGAGTATGATCTGCTCCAAGTGGAGGCCCTGTCTACGGTCGCTTCACTCGCCATGATTCGGGCTGTCAGGAAGGAACTCTCATGACCGACATCGACCTGGCCGGGGTGCGATGGGTGAAGTCCTCGTACAGCGACAACGGCGGTGACTGCGTGGAGGTGGCGCCGACCGCTTCGGCGAGCCACATGCCGGTGCGCGACTCGAAGGACCCGCAGGGCCCGGTGTTGATGTTCACCCGGGCCGAGTACGCCACGTTCGTAAACGCTGTGGTGGCAGGGGAGTTCGGCGAGATCTGACCCCGCTGGTGGGTAGTGGTGGAGCCCCGTGGGCCCGAGGTTCGGGCGCGCGGGGCTTTTCGCTGCGGCGGTGCCGATCCGAGGGCCGTTCCGGTGGATACGCGGCGCGCCTGACGTCCGGTCAGTAGGATCCGGGCAGACGGAGCCGACGCTCTGGGCGAGGGCGGCTCCGCTTCCCGTGACCGACCGTCAGGAAGGAACTCCCGTGGCCGACATCGACCTGTCCGGGGTCCGTTGGGTGAAGTCCTCGTACAGCAATAACGGCGGCAACTGCGTGGAGGTGGCGCCGACTGCTTCGGTGAGCCACCTGCCGGTGCGCGACTCGAAGGACCCGCAGGGCCCGGTGCTGGTGTTCACCCGGCGCGAGTACGCCGCGTTCCTGGACGCCGTGGTGGCCGGGGAGTTCGGCGAAGTCTGACCTGTGCCGGTCAGCAGCATCCGGCGCAGACGGAGTTGACCCCCTTCCCGGGGGTTGCCCACTTTCTGTAACTGATCGTCAGGAAGGAAGTGCCATGGCTGGCATCGACCTGTCCGGGGCCCGTTGGGTGAAGTCCTCGTACAGCGACAACGGCGGCGCCTGCGTTGAGGTGGCTCCGACCGCTTCGGCGGGCCACATGCCGGTGCGTGACTCGAAGGACCCGCAGGGCCCGGTGCTGGTGTTCACCCGGGCCGAGTATGCCGCGTTCCTGGACGCGGTGGTGGCCGGGGAGTTCGGCGGAGTCTGACCCCTCGGTGGCGTGAAGAGGCCCCGTGGGCCTGCGGTTCGGGTTCGCGGGGCTTTGTGCTGTGGCGGTGTCGTGTCTGACGCGCCGTCCCGGCCGATCGGCGGATCCGTCCGGGCACCATTCACCCCGTCGAGTCCGCCCGAAGCCGCCGGTGCTCGGTCACCAGCTCCCACCTCGTCCCGCTCGTTCGTGCGCGGCACGCTTCGCACGGGGTCGGCTCATCGAACGCTCTGAGATCATGGCAGCGTGACAATGAATTCCGGGCGCCCGCGGATCGACGCGGAACTCTGCGTAGAAGGCGTCCAGGAGGCCGAGGAGGACGGGGCGACCGTTGTCGTGCGTTGCGTTCGCGGACCGGTTCGTCTTGGTGCGCGCTTCCGGCGCATCCGTGACACTGCTGTCCCGATCGACCTGGAGTTGACGGAGATCCTCCGCTACGGGCGTCCGGTCGACCGACTCGATTCCTCCCACACCGCCCTCGTGACCCTCAGCGGAGCGGGAGCCCCTTTTCTTGTTCCGGGCAACGCGGCTCATGGCGGGAAGGTCCTCCTGGGCGAAAACCCCTGGTCGTGACGCCGGTCACCACCGGCCCTGACCATGGCCCCTCTGGCCGCGAGCGGTTCCGTCTCCCGTGATCGGTCGTCAGGACGGCGGCTTGGCCCGGTGGGGTGCCGTCAATGGTCTCGGAGGGTTGTCCCGGTGGCCCCGACGCGCTTTCGCAGCAGGTAGTCGATGTCACCGAGGCGGCCCCAGCCGGGGCTGTTCATGTTCTTGATGCCGGAGCGGATCTCGTCGAGGGCTGCCCGGCCGCGTTCATCGCCGCGCAGGGCGAGGCCGGCGGCGGCTTCCAGGCGGGCGTCGAAGGACGGGTCCGTCAGGTGCGCGGTGAAGAGTGCCCGCAGTTCCGGGGTGTCGACGTCGGACATGAGGAGTCTGCTGAGCGCGTTCGCCCGGGTCACGGGCACGGAGTCCCCGGCCAGGTGCACGAGGGCGGCGAAGGCTTCCTGATGTCGGTCGGTGTTGGTGTGGAGGAACATGGAGACGCGCGCCCGGACCCGGGGATCGGCGTGGTAGGCGTGGGGCAGGACCGCCGCGACCGTGTCGCCCGCGTTGTTGTAGGTGGCGAAGGCGCCGATGGCGAGGGCGAGCGTGCGGGGGTCCTGCTCGCTGCGGAGCAGCGGGCGCAAGAAGTCCTCGGCCTCACGTGCGAAGGGGGGCACGGCGTCGTCCGGGAGCGGGAGGAGGCCGTATGAGAACGCCAGTTGATCCATCGTGTCGATGCCGAACCGCCTGCGGTCGGCGTCGGCGGTGTCGCGGGCAGCTTCGAGAGCCCAGTCGAAGGTCTCCTGGTCGGCGCGGGTTCCCAGGTGGAGGACCGAGACGGACCAGTCGTCGTGGTGGGGGTCCGCATGCACCAGCGCACGGGCCATCAGCTCGTCCGGCGAGTGGCGGACGCCGAGCGCGGCCTCCATGTCGGTGACGATCGCCCAGTGCGCGGGCGGCGGATCGGCTTCGCGGCCGGCCCCGGACGCGAGCGTGTCCCGCGCGATGCGCAGCGCGCGCCGGTGCGGGCTGTCACTGCTCAGCGGGTCGTCATTGCGGGACAGGAGGGCTTGCAGGACGAGGGACCGGCCGTTCTGGGCCGCCCACGCCACGGGGTCCGTGCCCCCGTCCCAGGGACGTGTCACGTCGACGCCCCAGAGGACCAAGTGGTCGACCACTTGCTGGCGTCCGACCCGCGCGGCGGCGGCCAGCAGGGCCACGGCGTCGTCGCCCGCCAGTTCGTCCGAGGTGGCGTCGAACAGGGCTTCGAGCACCGCGTCGTCGTCTCCGCGTTCGACGGCGGCAAGCAGCAGGGGCAGATCCACCGGCCGATTGTGCCCGGTCGTGCGACAGCGGTGCGAACGAGTTTTCAGCAGGCCCGACGCCACCGCCCGGCCGACCGCAGCGCGCCTCCCGGGTTGCGAGCGATCATCGTGTTGCGGTCAGCGCGCTCGAACCGCTCGGCGGCATCGAGCCGCACCCGCTCCCGGTGCCGCTGTTCCCGGGCAGCACGCCCGCCCTTCTGCGCGTATCGCTCGGTGCGGTGGCGGCATCGTGCCTGACGCTCCGTCAGCAGGGAGTCGGCGCCGGTGGCGGTGCTCCTGCTGGACGTCGAGGCGGACCTGGTGATCGGCGACGGCGGCCGGGTGGTGCGGGCGGAACGCCTTTTTCCGGTGGCCGAGTTGGCCCGCGAACTCGCGTACTGGCTCCGCGTTCCGGACGGCGGGCGGCAGACTTCGCGTTCGACTCGATGACGTACGCCGAGCCCGGGGCGGTGCGCATCGTGAGGTCCGGCGACGGGTGGCGGGTCGGGTCCGTGTTCGCGGCGGGGGCCTGGACCGCGTCGGTGGACGGGGGCGTCTCGCGGCGGACCTCGTCCGGTTCGTGGACGAGGTCCGCCACGGGGTGGCGGTGCTCGGGACCGGGCCCTCCTTCGTCCCCGAACTGCCGGGATCGCCTGCGCCCGGGTCGGCCTGACGCTTTGTCGCGTCGTGGCGGTGCGCGGAGCTGCCGACTCGGGGCCGGTGGTGGGTCAGGCGCCGGCCAGGGTCTTGCCAGCCGTGCGGGCGGCGTCCAGGGCCCGGGTGTGGTGCTCGGCGGCGAGGTCGCGCAGGTGGGCCATGGCCGGGTTGACGGCGGCCAGGGTCAGTTCGCGGCGGACGGTGGTCAGGTCGGCGCCCCAGACGTCGCGCAGGATGCGTTCCACGTAGGGGGTGGAGTGGTCCCAGCCCTCGCGCGGGGTGCCGGGGGCGAAGCCGCCGCCGAAGGAGGTGACCAGCAGGACCGGCTTGTCCTTGAGGAGTTCGGCGGTCGGCCCGGCGCCCGCGACGACCAGGTCCACCCAGGTCTTGAAGTGCTGCGGGACGCCCCAGTTGTAGAGCGGGACGGCGACGATCGCGGCGTCGGCGGCGCGCAGTTCGTCGGCCAGCTCCACACCGACGCCGACGGCGGCCCGCTGCTCGGGGGTGCGCTGCTCCTCGGGCGTGAAGGCGGCGAGCGCGGCGGGCGCCCACAGGTCGCCGGGCAGCGGCGCGCTGCCCAGGTCGCGCCGGGTCACGGTGCCGGCCGGGTGGGCGGCGGCCCACTCGGTCTCGGCGGCGGTGGCCAGCTCGGCGCTGGTGGAGCTGCCGGGCGTGATGCTGGTGTCCAGACGGAACAGGTGCATGACGGATCTCCTCGGATCGCGCCCGGAGGCGGGCATGGCGGGGCGTGGAAGGGCAGGGCAAGGCAGGGCAGGACGGGCCGCAGGACGGCCGGTCGCGATGTAAGCGGACTTTACCCCGCTCTCGCTACAACCGGACTTTACCCCGTTTCTCCCGCCCGGTAAATTGTGGGCATGGACAGCCCCCTGGTCCCCTTCGGCAGACCCCCGGCGGAGCGCGCGGACGCGGCCCGCAACCGCGAGGCGCTGCTCTGCGCCGCCCGCGCGATGATCGCCGAGCACGGCACCGAGAAGGTCACCATGGACGGGCTCGCCGAACGCGCGGGCCTGGGCAAGGGCACCGTCTTCCGTCGCTTCGGCACCCGGGCGGGCATCTTCCGCGCCCTGCTGGACGCCGAGGAGCAGTGCTTCCAGCAGCAGGTGCTGACCGGCCCGCCCCCGCTCGGCCCCGGCGCCGACCCGGTCGACCGGCTGATCGCCTACGGGCGGGCCCGCACCGGTTTCCTGCTGGCCCGCCACGAGATCGCCCGGGCCGCCCTGGAGCGCAAGGGCCCCGTCCCGGCCGCCGGCGGGCCCGCCTTCACCCGCCCGCACGTCCGGATGCTGCTCGGGCAGGCCGACCTCGGCATCGCGGACCTCGACAGCCTCGCCCTCCAGCTCACCAGCGCCCTCGAAGGCCCCCCGCTGCTCTTCCTGGCCGCCGACCCGCCCGCCGACCCGCCCGCCGATCCGCCCGTCGACCGGCCCGCCCCGGACGCCGCTGCCGCCGCCCCCGGGCCCTGTCAGGGCGACCTCGCTGGCCTGCTCGCCGACAGCTGGCAGGCCCTGGTCGAGCGGGTCGCCCGCCGCTGACACGCCGTCAGGTCCGGGGAACGCGGAAGGGGACGGCCGTCCGGCCGTCCCCTTCTCGTGCGCGCGGGCCGCGTCGGCGCCCGGTCAGCGCTTGGTGATCCAGAACATCTTCCGGCCGGTCTCGGCGGGGGCGGTCACGGCCGCCGACTCGATCCGGTCCAGGGTGTAGCCGAGCTTGCGCGGGACGGCGGCGCTGGCCGCGTTGGTCTCGTCGCAGTGGATCTCGACCCGGTCGATGCCCGGCAGCGCGAACCCGGCCTCGGTCAGCGCCCCGGCGGCGGCGGTGGCCAGGCCGCGGCCGGTGTACGCCTGGTGCACCCAGTAGCCGATCTCCACCGCGCCGGGGCCGACCCGGCCGTGCAGGCCGAAGCCGCCGATCACCTTGGCGGGCTCGTCGTCCAGGCCCAGCAGGTACAGGAAGTCCAGGCCCTCGTCCCAGGCGGCTTCGCCGCGCACCGACATCTGCTCGCTCTCCGCCATGGTCGGCGCCTGGGCGGCCCAGAACATCCACGGACGCAGGTGGTCGAGGTTGGCGATCACCGCGGCGTTCAGCTCGGCGGCGTCCGCGAGCCGGCGTCTGCGCAGGTGGGCGCCGTTGCCGAGGGGGAGCAGCTCCGGGGGTCGGCCCGTGCTGATCGGTCGCGGCGCGTTGTCAGGTGCGTCGGTGGAGTGACTCATGGACGGAGTATGGGCCATCCCTCGGTGCGGTCACCAACCGGTTTCCCGCCGCCACTGCGGGTGAGGACGCGCAGGATGCGCCGGGGCGGCGCGCGGGACGGGCCCGCACGCCGCCCCGGCGCTCCGCCGGAAGCCGCCCGACGCTCCGTCAGAGCCGGACCAGCACCTCGTCCAGCGGCTTGCGCACCAGGTCCGGGACCAGCGCGCCGTCCGCCGGGTAGCCGACCGGGATGACGTACGCGGCGCGCTCCTCGGCCGGGCGTTCGCAGACCTCGTTCAGGAAGCGCATCGGGCTCGGGGTGTGCGTCAGCGTGGCCAGGCCCGCCTGGTGCAGCGCGGCCAGCAGGAAGCCGACCGCGATGCCGACGCTCTCCTTGGTGTAGTACGGGCGCGGCGAGTTCGGGCCCTTGTGCACCTCGAAGACCACGATCACGGCGGGCGCGTCCTCCAGGAACGGCTTGCGCCAGTCGGTGCCGATCGGCGCCAGTGCCGCCAGCCACTCCTCGGACGCCCGGTGGCCGTAGAACTCGCGCTCCTCGGCCTCGGCGGCCTCCCGCAGCCGCCGCTTGCGCTCCGGGTCGGTGATCACCACGAACCGCCACGGCTGCACGTGCGCCCCGCTCGGCGCGGTGGCCGCGGTGCGGATCGCCGCCTCCAGCACGCCCTCCGGCAGCGGACGGGTCGAGTAGTCGCGGACGGTGCGGCGCTGCGCCATCACCTCGTGGAAGGCCCGGCAGCGGTCGGCCGCCTCGTGGGCGGGGACGCTCCGGGGGCGGAGCGGCGTCGTCGGGTAGGACGGCGCTTCGGTGGATGCACTGTCAACCATGGCCGACAGCACAGCACATGAGGGGTGGCCGACGGAAGGGACCGAGCAATCGAAGGCGGGAAATGGTCCAGTCCGCGGTCCAGTCCACTCCTGACCGGCCGCCGGTCACTGCTCCAGGGTGTGGCTCGCCAGTACCTTCCCCCCGGCGTCGTACGCGGTGACCCGCACGCCCCCCGGCACCGGCTCCGTGCCCGCCCGCCGGCGGTCGGGCGCCCAGGCCCAGCCGCTGGTCCAGCCCGGGTCGCCGGGCAGCGCGACGGGGGTGGCCCAGTACGCCTTGCCGTCCACCTCCAGCGACATCCGGGCCACCTGCTCGTGGCCGTGGTAGACCAGGCCGTAGAGGCCCTGCCCGGGGTTCGCCGCGTCCCCGGCGTACGTCGCGGTGATGCCGGTGGCACCCGCCGCCCAGGAGTACCCGGCGCAGCCCGGCCGGTTCGAGTAGGCGACCGGGTCGTGCGTGCAGATCCCCTGGCCGTCCAACTGCACCCACCAGCCCGGCCGGCCCAGCGGGTACTGTTGCCCGGCCGGCAGCTCCACGGCCGCCGGGGCCGGTCCGGCCGGGGTCGCCGGCCCGCCCGCGGCCGCCCCGACCTCGGCCGTCCCCGCCGTGCCCGGAGCCCCGGACAGCACCGCGCCGGTGCCCGCCACCAGCGCCAGCGCCGCCGCGACCGCCGCCCCCAGCGCGGCCCGGCGGCCGCGCCGCTGCCGCCGCAGGTGCTCGCGCACCGGCTCGGCCGACCAGGCCCCGACCGCGACCCGCGCGGCCTCCTCGCGCAGCGCCCCGCGCACCAGGTCCTCGGTCCCGTTCATCGCCGTTCCCCCTCCGTGTCGTCGACCGCCGTGCCGGTGGCCGCGGCGTGCGCGGCCAGCGCGGGGTGCACCCGCAGCTTCGCCAGGCCCCGGCTGGCCTGGCTCTTCACGTTCCCCACCGAGCAGCCGAGCACCTCGGCCACCCGGGCCTCGCCCAGGTCCTCCCAGTAGCGCAGCACCACCACCGCCCGCTGCCGGGGCGGCAGTTCGGCCAGCGCCGCGAGCAGCGCCGGGCGCTCCTCCAGGCCCCGGTGCCCGCCGCCGGCGTCCGCCCGGTCGGGGAGCACCGGCACCAGCAGTTGCCGCACCCGGCGCCGCCGGTGCCGGCTCAGGTTGTTGTTCACCAGGGCCCGGCGCACGTAGGCGTCCGGTTCGTCCAGCCGGCTGATCCGGGACCAGTTCCGGAACACCTTGGCGAAGGTCGCCTGCACCACGTCCTCGGCCTCGTGGTGGTCGCCGGTGAGCAGGTAGGCGGTGCGCACCAGCCGCTGCCAGCGGGTGGCCGCGAACTCCTCGAAGTCCGCCGCCCGCAGGTCGGCGTCCCCCGCGGGGGCCCGGGCCGTGACCGGCCCGGTGACGTCCTCCACCGGGACGTCGAACACGCTCGTCGTCATCCGCTCCCTCTCCGCTTCCGCGCGGCGGCCCCGTCCGGACCGCCGCTCCGCCCTGCTCACCCCGGCCCGGCCGGAAAGGTTGCACGGGCCCGGAACGCGTCCCCCGGAAATGCCGGAGCCGGACCGCGCGGGGCTTCCACGTGGTCCGGCTCCGGGACGGCAGCGCTGCCTACAGGGCCTCGGAGACCCGCCCGTCCGCGACCACCAGGCGGCGGTTGACCTGCACGGTGTCCAGCATCCGGCGGTCGTGGGTGACCAGCAGCAGGGTGCCGGTGTAGGAGGCGAGCGCCTGCTCCAACTGCTCGATCGCGGGCAGGTCGAGGTGGTTGGTCGGCTCGTCCAGCACCAGCAGGTTCACCCCGCGGGCCTGCAGCAGAGCCAGCGCCGCCCTGGTCCGCTCGCCCGGGGAGAGCGTCGCGGCGGGCCGCAGCACGTGCACCGACTTGAGGCCGAACTTGGCCAGCAGGGTGCGGACGTCCTCCGGGTTCAGGTCCGGCACGGCCGCCGAGAACGCCGCCAGCAGCGGCTGCTCCGCGTCCCCGCCGAACAGGTGCCCGCGGGCCTGCTCGACCTCGCCGATCTGCACGCCCGAGCCTAGCGCGGCGGAGCCCGAGTCCAGTTCGAGGCGGCCCAGCAGCGCCGCCAGCAGCGTCGACTTGCCCGCGCCGTTCGCGCCGGTGATCGCCACCCGGTCCGCCCAGTCGATCTGCAGGTCGACCGGGCCGAACGCGAAGTCGCCGCGCCGGACGGCGGCCTGACGGAGCGTCGCCACCACCGAGCCGGAGCGCGGCGCGGCGGCGATCTCCATCCGCAGCTCCCACTCCTTGCGGGGCTCCTCCACCACGTCGAGGCGCTCGATCATCCGCTGGGTCTGCCGGGCCTTCGCGGCCTGCTTCTCGGTGGACTCGGCGCGCTGCGCCCGGGCCTTCTTGTCGTTGTCGCCGCCCTTGCGCCGGGCGTTGCGGACGCCGTGCTCCATCCAGTTCCGCTGCATCTGGGCGCGGGCCTCCAGGCCCGCCTTGGTGTCCGCGAACTCCTCGTACTGCTCGCGGGCGTGCCGGCGGGAGATCGCCCGCTCCTCCAGGTACGCCTCGTAGCCGCCGCCGTACAGGTTCACCTGCTGCTGGTGCAGGTCCAGCTCCAGCACCTTGGTCACGGTGCGGGCCAGGAACTCGCGGTCGTGGCTGATCAGCACGGTGCCCGCGCGCAGGCCCTTCACGAACGCCTCCAGGCGCTCCAGGCCGTCCAGGTCGAGGTCGTTGGTGGGCTCGTCCAGCAGGAACACGTCGTAGCGGGACAGCAGCAGCGAGGCCAGGCCCGCGCGGGCCGCCTGGCCGCCGGACAGCGCCGTCATCGGCAGGTCCAGCGACACCTTCAGGCCGAGCTGGTCGGCGACCTCCTCGGCCCGCTCCTCCAAGTCCGCGCCGCCCAGCTCCAGCCAGCGGTCCAGGCTCTCGGCGTAGGCGTCGTCCGCGCCGGGGCGGCCCTCCACCAGGCCCTCGGTGGCCTCGTCCAGTGCGGCCTGCGCCGCCGCCACGCCCGTGCGCCGGGCCAGGAAGTCGCGCACCGACTCGCCCTCCCGGCGCTCCGGCTCCTGCGGCAGGTGGCCGACGTTCGCGGTCGGCGGGCTCAGCTTCAGGCTGCCGCCCTCGGGGGCGTCCAGCCCGGCCAGCAGGCGCAGCAGCGTGGACTTCCCCGCGCCGTTCACCCCGACCAGACCGATCACGTCCCCGGGGGCGACGACCAGGTCCAGCCCGGCGAACAGCGTGCGCTCACCGTGACCGGCGGCGAGGTCCTTGACGACGAGAGTGGCAGTCATGATGCGTCGATTCTAGGCGGCACCGCAGGCCGCCCCGGACGGGCGGTGCGGGGCCGCCGGGGGGACGCGACCGGAGTCGGGACTTAATTCCGTTGCGGGGGGCGCGGCGGGTTCCGTAGTGTTCAGGGCGTCACAACCCCGCACGTCTGGAGAAGGCCGTTGCTCGTCTGAGGTCATGAGACACCGCGCCACGCCGCACCTGTGTTGTTCCCGGGTGTTCGAGCGTGTACTGGGCGCGAGTGCGACCTCGGCAGGGCAGCGATCCACGGCTCCCGTGCGGGTTTTGTGTTCTCCCGCGACGGCCCGCCCCGCTCCCGCGTCCCCGGTGTCTCCCCGTGTTGCTCCCCCTTCCCCGCGCGGCAACCTCCAGGAGGCCCCCATGGCGCAACCGACCACGTCCATCCTCTGTACCGACCTCGGCTTCGAGTGGCCCGACGGCCGCCCCGTGCTGAGCGGCTTCCACCTCGCGGTCGGCCCCGGCCGCACGGGCCTGGTCGGCCTCAACGGCGCGGGCAAGTCCACGCTGCTGCGGCTGATCGCGGGCGAGCTCACCCCGGCCTCCGGCACCGTCCGGATCGCGGGCGAACTCGGCTACCTGCCACAGGACCTGACGTCCGCGGCGGACCGCCGGGTCGACGAGACGCTCGGCATCCGCGCGCAGCGCGAGGCCCTGCACGCCATCGAGTCGGGAGACGTCGACGAGCGGCACTTCACGGTCGTCGGCGACGACTGGGACGTCGAGGAGCGCGCCCGCGCCACCCTCGACCGCCTCGGCCTCGGCGAGCTGGAGTTCGAGCGCACCACCGGCGAACTCTCCGGTGGCCAGGCCGTCCTGCTGCACCTGGCGGCCCTGCTGCTCCGCCGGCCGGACGTGCTGCTGCTCGACGAGCCGACCAACAACCTGGACGCCCGGGCCAGGGCGCGGCTGTACGACGCCGTGTCCGCCTTCCCCGGCGTGCTGCTGCTGGTCAGCCACGACCGCGAACTGCTCGACCGGGTCGACCAGATCGCCGACCTGCGGGACGGCGGAGTCACCTGGTACGGCGGCAACTTCACCGCCTACCAGGAGACGCTGGCGAACGAGCAGGAGACCGCCGAACGCCTGGTCCGCACCGCCGAGGCCGACGTCAAGCGCCAGAAGCGGGACTTGATCGAGGCCAGCCAGAAGCTGGACAAGTCCGCCTCGTACGGCAAGGCCCGCTCGATCCGGCGCAACGACCCCAAGGCCCTGGCGGACAAGCTCCAGGCCAAGGGCGAGGAGACGGCCGGCCGGCTCAGGGGCATGCACACCGAACGGCTCAACGACGCCAAGGAGCGGCTGGCCGCCGCCGAGGAGGCGGTCCGGGACGACGCGGAGATCCGGATCGACCTGCCCCGCACCGCCGTCCCCGCCGGGCGCACCGTCCTGGTGCTGGACAAGGTCCGCCCCGCCTTCGGCGGCCTGGTCGACCTGGAGCTGCGCGGCCCCGAGCGGATCGCGCTGATCGGCCGCAACGGCTCCGGCAAGACCACGCTGCTGCGCACGATCGCGGGCGAACTCCCGCCGGCGGCGGGCGAGGTGGCCACACCGGTGCCGCTGCGGTACCTGCCGCAGCGCCTCGACGTGCTGGACGACGGCCTCAGCGTGTTCCGCAACGTCAAGGAGCACGCCCCGGCCGCCGGCGACAACGAGGTCCGGGCCCGGCTGGCCCGGTTCCTGTTCCGGGGCGCCCGGGCCGACCAGCGGGCCGGCACGCTCTCCGGCGGCGAGCGCTTCCGGGCCACCCTGGCGGCCCTGCTGCTGGCCGACCCGCCGCCGCAGCTGCTGCTGCTCGACGAGCCGACCAACAACCTGGACCTGGCCAGCGTCCGCCAGCTCACCCAGGCCCTCGCGGGCTACCGGGGCGCGCTGGTGGTGGCCAGCCACGACTACCCGTTCCTGCGGGAGATCGGCATCACCCGCTGGATGGAGTGGGACGGGGGTGAGCTCCACGCGGTGGACCCGCAGTGAGCCAGCCCCCGCCCCGGCCGGGCGAGGTGACGGCGGCTCAGACCTTCGTCACCGTCACGTCGTCGCACCAGCCGTAGCCGCTGCCGCTGCGCGCGTAGCAGTAGACGCGCGCACTGGTGGCGGTCGGCCCGGTGGTGAACACCGTCGAGCCCTGGCTGTACCCGGTGGCGGTGAAGGCGGCCCGGGTGCTGGAGCCCGCGCTGTCGTACTGCTTGACGCCCAGCGACAGTTCGGTGCCCGCGGCGGAGACCTTGCCCCAGCCGCTCAGCCGGTAGGTGGTGCCCGGCTGCAGGGTGATCACCTGCTCGGCGGCGGCCTGCGCCGGGCCGACCCGCACCGCGTACGTCCCGCCGTGGGCGTTCGCGGCGTCCAGTTGCACGCCGCCGTAGTACGTCCACGGGGCGAGCGCGCCGCTCTCGAAGCCGCCGTTGGCGAGCAGGGCGGGGGCGGCGCAGGCACTGTCGTCGAAGGCGGACGCCTGCTGGAAGCCGAGGTCGGGGCGGCAGGTCTGCGGCACGGGCGCGCCGAAGAAGTCCCGCCCGCCGTTGGCGGGCACGGTCGCGCCCGCGCCCCGGGCCGGGGAGCCGGCGCCGAGCCCGTAGTCGGCGGGGGCGGTGCCGCCGGGGTTGACCAGCTGCGGGTCGGCCGTCACCTTGCGGGCGTCGGCCGGCTCGTTCGCCGGGTGGTTGCCCCAGAAGGCGTTGGCGTCCCAGCTGAAGTCGCCGGGCTTGTAGACGCTGGAGCCGAAGCCGGTGTAGCCGCCGCTGCCCAGGTTGTAGAACAGGTTGCCGCTCAGCGCGGTGGTCGAGGTGCCCGAGCCCTGCTGGACGATCGGGGTGGTCGAACCGGCGGGCAGGTACACGGTGTTGTTGTACATCCGGGCGTTCTTCTCGCCGACGGCGAACAGCCAGCGGCTCTGGTCGGCCCGGCTCAGGTTGTAGCGCACCACGGTGCCGGTCGACGAGGAGCCGGCCCCGCAGGCGCCGCAGAACAGCATGAAGCCGCCCTGGTTGTCGTGGCTGTGGTTGTACTGGAACAGCGCCCCGGTGTTGCCGTAGTCCGAGTCGAAGGCCATCCCGTCGTTGTTGTCGGGCAGCCGGCGGACGTGGTGCACCTCGTTGTACTGGACCGTGGTGAAGTCCGAGTTGATGGTCCAGATCCCGGCGTTGGAGCCCATCGGGCGCATCGCCAGGTCGAAGGCGGTGTTGTGCTCGACCAGCGCGTGGTCGGCGGCCCGCACCACGATGCCGTCGCCGCCGGTGTCCTGGATGGTGTTGCCGCGGAACACCAGCCGGGTGCTGGCCCGCCAGTTGCTGGTGGTGCCGCAGCCGTCGCCGGTGCCGTAGGTCGGCCGGCACATCCAGGTCGAACGGTTCGTCAGGCCCTCCCGGTCGACGTGCGCGATCTGCGAGTTCTGCACCACCGCGTCGTCGAAGTTGGTCGGCGTGGTGCTGCCCGAGACCCGGAACTGGATGCCGTTGGACCACTTGGTGGCGTCGCCGTTGACGTCGTGCACGTACACGTCGTCGACCAGGTAGTGGGTGCCGACGCCGTCCGGCAGGTCGGCGATCTCCACCAGCAGGCCGTTGCGCTCCCGCTTGGTGGCGGCGGTGTCGGTGTAGGTGATCTCCAGGTCGCGGATCTCCCACTGCTCGACGTTGTAGAGGTGGACGGCGGCGTTGCTGCTGCTCGCCGGGTCGCCGGCCACCACGGGGCGGGCGGTGCCGGTACCGTAGCCCGCCAGGGTGATCGGCGCGCCGGCCGTGCCGGAGCCCTGCGGCTGCAGGGTGCCGGTGCAGGTCGCGCCGCGCTTGAGCAGCAGCTGGTCGCCGGGCTGGAAGACGTGCGCGTTGGCGGAGCCGAGGCTGTTCCAGGGCGCGGCCTGGCTGCCGGAGCCGTCGGCCGCGGCCGAGCAGTCCAGGTACCAGGAGGTGCCGCCGGCCGCCGCCGCCGTGGCGGCGGGCAGCGCGGGGGAGAGGAGGGCGGCGGCCAGTGCGACAGCGGGCACGGCACGCCGGAGGGCGTGGGACAGGAGCATGGTGGGGACTCCCGAGAATGAGGGGTGGGATGGGCGCCCGCCCCGCACCGTAGGTTGACCATGTGATCGAGTCAATACATTCAGACCTTTCGATCGAATGGCGATCGAATGATACAAATTGATCGAGCAGTGCCAGTGCGGCCCGACCGGGGCCGCAGCCCGAACCAGGAGGGGACGCCATGACCGTCTCGGCAGCGGAACGCCGGACGCGGATTCTGCAGGTCGTGCGCGACCTCGGCACCGTCAAGGTGGTCGACCTGGCCACCCGCCTCGGCATCCCCGCGGTCACCGTCCGCCGGGACGTCGCCGCCCTCGCCGACGCCGGCGAACTCGCCCGCTCGCACGGCTCGGTGGCCCTCCCCGACACCGGCCCGCAGGCCCGCCCCGGCCGCCCCGACCAGGTCGTCGGCATGCTCGTCCCCACCGTCGGCTCCTACTTCGACGAGGTGATCGCCGGCGCCCGCGCCGCCGCCGCCACCGCCGGGGCCCGCCTGGTCCTCGGCATCGCCGCCTACGAGGCCCGCGACGACCGCGCCCAGGTCGACCGGCTGCTCGAATCCGGCGTCGACGGCCTGCTGCTCACCCCCAACTGGCAGCCCGGCGACCCCCCGCCCCGCCCCGGCGACCAGCACTGGCTGGCCGAACTCCCGGTCCCCGCCGTCCTGGTGGAGCGCAAGGCCGCCCCCGGCAGCCCCGCCGCCGAACTCGACGCCGTCGGCTCCGACCACCGCCACGGCGTCCTGCTCGCGCTGCGCCACCTCGCCGCCCTCGGCCACCGCACCGTCCTGCTCGCCGCCCGCGCCGACACCTGGACGGCCCACCAGGTCCGCACCGGCTACACCGAGGGCGCCCCGCTGCTCGGCCTCGGCACCCGCCCCGTCATCGACATGCACCGCCCCGGCGCCCCGATCGCCGTCCCCGACCCCGCATGGGTCGCCCAGCAGATCGCCGAAGCCGCCGCCGACGGCGTCCGCGCCGTCCTGGTCCACAACGACCAGGACGCCATCCAACTCCCGCCGCTGCTGCGCAACCGCGGCCTGCGCGTCCCCGAGGACGTCGCCCTGATCTCCTACGACGACGTGTTCGCCGCCCTCGCCGCGCCCCCGCTCACCGCCGTCTCCCCGCCCAAGAAGGCCGTCGGCGAAGCCGCCCTCGACCTGCTGCTCCGCCGCCTCGACGGCCCGCCCGGCCTGCCCGCCTCGCACCTCGAACTGCTCCCCGCCCTCAAGGTCCGGACGTCCTGCGGGGGTGACGGCGCCGCCGTTTGACCAGGTGCTACGGGTGCGCCCTGCTTGAATGCCCGCATGACCGCCGCACCCGCCCGCAGCGCCACCGCCGCCGCCTCCGAACCCGAACTCCGCACCCCCCGCCGGGTCCTGATCCGCCCGCAGGCGCTCCGCCCCGCGCCCGAAGGCGGGTGACCGCGATGACCCCCGACGGTTCCGGCGGCCCCGACCGCACCGACCGCACCGACCGCATCGACCGCACCGACTGGGCCGGGCTCTGCTCCGGCCCCGGCCACCACCCCGGCGGCGGCGCCGACGTCCCCGCCGCGCTCGCCGCCCTCGCGGCCGCCGCCGACCGGCGCGCCGCCCGGCACGCCGTCGGGCGGCTGTCCGACCTGCTGCACCACGCGGACGGCTCCCACGGCTACCTGCTGCCCGCCGCCCCCGCCGTCCCGCACCTGGTCCGGCTGGCCGGCCGGGGCCCCGTCGCGGCCCGGGAGTCGGCGCTCTCCCTGCTGGTGGCGCTGGCCGGCGGCGGCCCGGCCGCCGCCGAGGACTGCCCCGGGGCGGCCGGCCTCGACCGGCGCGTCGACGCGGCGCTGTGGCAGGGCGAGGACGCCTTCCACCGGCTGCTGGCCGACCCCGAACCGGCCGTCCGCGCCCCGGCGTTCGTGCTGCTCACCGTGCTGGAGCACAGTGCCCTGCTGCCGCTGGCGGGCGACGCCCGGATCGCCGCCCAACTCGACCCGCGGCTCACCTCGGCCCGCTACCGCCGCGCCGTCGAGCACCTGCACGCCCACGACTGGGACCGCCGCGTCCGCACCCTGCTCGGCCTCGCCAAGGTGGACCCGCTGTTCGGCGCGGGCATTGAGTACTTCGGCGTGGAGTACGGGCTGGAGTAGGGGGCGCCGAGCGCCGCTCAGCGCACCCCGAGACCCCGCAGGAACCGTGCGCCGGACGGGAGTTGCGGGGCGAGCGGGGCGGCCGACGGGTGCCACGGGGTCTCGTACTCCCAGGACACCCAGGTCCCGGGGCCGAGCGGGGCGAGGCAGTCGGCCAGCGGGAGCACGCCCGCGCCGAGCGCCAGCGGCGTCAGGTCGGCGGCCGAGGCGACGTCCTTGACCTGCACGTAGCCGAGGCGCGGCGCGAGCCACCGGTACGACTCGGCCGGGGACTCGCCCGCCAGCCAGGTGTGCAGCACGTCCCACAGCGCCCCCACCGGGGCGTCCGGCACCCCGTCGAGCAGCCCGGCCAGCGCGGCCCCCGAACGGTGCGAGTCGTGCGTCTCGACCAGCACCCGCACCCCGAGCGCGCCCGCCGCCTCCGCCACCCCGAGCAGCCGCCGGGCCGCCCGCGCGCCCCCCGCCGCCTCGGCCTCGGCGCGCGGGAAGACCCGGACGTACGGCGCCCCCAGGTCGGCGGCCAGGTGCAGTTGGGCGAGCAGCTCGGCCGTCACCGCCGCGTCCGGCCCCCGCTCGGCGATCCCGACGTACGAGGCCACGGCCAGCGGCACCACCCCGGCGCCGGCGAACTCCCTGGCGAGCTTTCGGCGTTCACTCGAGGACAGTCCGGCGTGCACGGGCTCGGACGGCGCCGCCCGCAGTTCCAGCCCCTGCCAGCCGCCCTCGGCGGCGAGCGCGAGCACGGCGGGGAGCGGGAGGCCGGGGAGGCCGAGGGTGGAGAAGGCGAGGGGCAAGGGGGATCCTGGGGCTCGGGGCGGCAGGGGATGACGGTGCGTCAGATTCCAAGGCCGGCACGGGTGGTGGTGCCGTCCGGCCAGGTGAGGGAGAGCTCCCAGCCGGTGCGGGTCGGGGCGGTGGTGAGGGCGAGGGCGGTCAGCGGGGGGAGCGGCCCGGGGGCGGCGGTGAGCCGGGCGGCCGAGACGAACAGCGTGGTGCCGAGCGGGCCGGTGCCGCCGTCCAGGACGGGGACGGCCGCGTGCGGGCCGAACGCGGTGCCCTCGGGGGCGTCGACCGTTCCGGCGGCGCGCCAGCCGTGCAGCCCGAGGAGTTCGCCGCTCAGCGGGCCGTCCCCGTCCCGGGCGGCACCCGTGACCCGGGCGTGCAGCCCGTCGACGGCGGCGACGGGCCGGGCCCCGGCCACCGCCCACCCGCTCTCCCGCACGGCGGTGCCGGGCGCCGCCCCGCCGACCAGGTGCGCCCGCACCTCGTCGCTCCCGTACGCGAGCGTCAACGAGACCACCACCACCCCGTCCACCGGCTCCCCGCCGTGCCGGGGCCGGTGCCAGGACGCCGCCCACCCGGGCCCGTCCCCGGACGACACCACCCGCACCCGGGGCCCGTCCCCGGTGTCCGTGCTCGCCCCCGGCCCGGCCGGGCCCGCGCCGAGCGGGGTGAGGGGGCCGCGGTCGGTGGGGGCGGCGTCGACCAGCAGGGCGAAGTGGTTGTCGGGCAGGGGGCCGGTGGGGGCGGTGCGGGTGGAGTGGGCGAGGCGGGCGTAGAGCGGGTTGTCGGGGACGGGAGCGTCGGCGGGCTGGTCGTCGCTGCCGTGGTTGTGCAGGCGGACCAGGCCGTCGGCGGCGGTGGACTGGATCAGCCAGCCGGGGGCGGGCAGCGGGGTGGCGGCGTCGGCGGTCTCGGCGGGGGAGGGGGTTTCGGTGGCGGTCCAGACGGGGTGCTCGGGCGGGAGGAGCAGGCCGAGGAAGCCCTTGGACGCCCAGTAGGGGGAGGCGGGGCCGGAGTAGGGCTGGACGATCGGCGGGTAGGGGCCGTGCCAGCCGAGGGTGAGCAGGCCGCGGGCGTCGAGGGCGCCGCGGTCGAGGAAGTGGCGCAGCGCCCCGGAGGCGAGCCGGCGGGTGGTGCCGGGGGCGAGGGGGGTGCGGTCGAGCAGGGCGCCGGCCCACAGCGGGGCGGCGGCGGCGAACCGGTAGCTGAGCGAGCGGCCCTGGTGGACGGGCGCCCCGTCGCGGTCGAAGAGGCGGGCGTAGCCGGTGAGGTGGGCGTGCAGGCGGTCGCCGTGGCGGGCGGCCAGGGCGGGGTCGCCGGAGAGGTGGGCGTGCAGGGCGGGGTAGAGGTGCAGGGCCCAGCCGTTGTAGTGGTCGATGGCGCGGGGGCGGCCGTCGGTGTACCAGCCGTCGCCGAGGTACCAGTCGTCGAGCCGGCGCAGGCCGCGGTCGACGGCGGCCCGCGCGGCGTCGGTCTCGATGCCGACCTCGGCGAGGAAGCCGCCGACGGTGAGCGGGAAGAGCCACCAGTTGTTGTCGACGGGCTGCCGGTGCAGGGCCTGGGCGAGCCAGGCGCCGGCGCGTTCCTGGACGCCGGGGTCGAGGCGGTCCCAGAGGTGGCGGCGGGTCAGGCGCAGGCCGAGGGCGACCGAGGCGGCCTCGACCATGGCCTGGCCCCGGTCGGTGATCGCGCCCCAGGAGACAGTGTCGCCGTCGGCGAGGTCGCGTTCGGCGGTGGGGCGGCGGGTGCCGGCGGCCAGGCCGGCGGCGTAGCGCTCCAGCAGGCCGTCCGGGTCGGCGCCGTCCGCGCCGGCCACCCGGAGGGCGGCGAGCAGGAAGGTGCGGGCGTAGCCCTCCAGGCCGTCGGAGCGGCGGCCGGACCAGCTGGGGCGCTCGCCGGGCAGGTCGATCAGGGCGTGCTCCGGCCCGGCGTACGGGCGGACGGCGGCCAGCAGGCGGTCGGCGGCGGCCTCCCAGTGCGCCCTGGTCCAGCCGGTGTACGGGCTGAGCTCGCGGTCCTCCGGCGGGAACGGGAGCGGGACGGGGTTCGGCATGGCGGCCTCGGTTCCTGGGGCGCGGGGGCTGTCCGGCCGACCCTAGGAAGTGCTGATCACCCCGTCAAGGAGCGTCGATCGAATGATCGCCTTGATCCGATTGTGACCTCCGGAAAATCCCGGAAAACTCAAGGTGAAAGCCGATTCTCCGGCAAGCCGTGATTGATCAGATCGGATCATTTGATCCGCATGCCTTGACGTCCGATCGGAGGCCGTCCCAAGATAGCGGTCAACCCCGCCCGACCTGCTCAAATCGGGTGATCGGGTACCTACCCGGCGTTTCAAGGACCCCCACAGGAGCCGTGCCATGCCCTCTCCCGCTCTCCACCGCCGCAGAGCCCTCCGTCTCGCCGCCGCCGCGACCGCCGCCGTCCTGGGCGTCACCCTGCTCTCCGCCTGCAGCAGTGACGGCGACAAGGCGGCCCAGGGCGCCGACGCGGGCAGCGACGGCAAGCCGGTCTCGATCACCTTCTGGGGCTGGGCCAAGGGCACCAAGGACGTCGTGCAGGCCTTCAACGCCTCGCACCCGAACGTGCAGGTCACCTTCGAGGAGATCCCGTCCGGCAACGCCGGCGGCTACGCCAAGATCTCCAACGCGGTGAAGGCCGGCAACGCCCCCGACGTGTTCAACGTCGAGTACCCGCAGCTGCCGGACTTCGTCAGCCAGGGCGCCGTGCAGGACATCAGCAAGCTGGTGTCCGCCGACCTCAAGGGCAAGTACCTGCCGCAGTCGATGGAGCTGACCACGCTGGGCGGCGCCACCTGGGCGCTGCCGCTGGACGCCTCCCCGCAGGCGCTGTACTACCGCAAGGACCTGTTCGAGAAGGCCGGCGTCGCCGTCCCGAAGACCTGGGACGAGTTCAAGGCCGCCGCGCAGCAGCTGAAGGCCGCCGACGCCAACACCCGGATCGCCACCTTCTTCCCGGACGACCCGAGCACCTTCGCGGCGATGGCCTGGCAGGGCGGCGCGCAGTGGTTCGGCACCAGCGGCGACAGCTGGAAGGTGAACCTGGCGGGCGCGGAGACCAAGAAGGTCGCCGACTACTGGCAGGGCCTGATCGCCGACGACCTGGTCCGGGTCCAGCCCTCGTTCAGCCAGCAGTGGACGGCCTCGCTGCAGAAGGGCGAGACCGCCGCGTACCTGGGCGCCGCGTGGGGCGGCGGCGTGCTCAAGTCCACCCTCGGCACCGACCCGGCCGCCAACGGCAAGTGGGCGGTCGCCCCGATGCCGAGCTGGGACGGGCAGCCCGCCTCCGGCATGCTCGGCGGCACCACCTTCGCCGTCTCCAAGGACAGCAAGAAGGCCAAGGCCGCGGTCGAGTTCGCCACCTGGGCGACCACCACCCCCGAGGGCATCCAGGCCCGGATCGCCTCCGGCTCCTCCTCCACCTACCCGGCCGACCCGGCGCTGGTGCCGGTCGCCAAGGCCGCCTTCAAGACCGACTTCTACGGCGGCCAGGACATCTACGCGATCTACCAGGACGCCGCGAAGTCGATCAAGCCGAACTGGACCTGGGGCCCGACCACGGGCGCCACCAACGGCGCGATGAAGGACGCCTTCGGCAAGCTCGGCCAGGGCGGCACCGTGCCGTCCGCCGTCGACGCCGCCCAGCAGGCCACCCTCGCCGAGCTGAAGAACCGCGGTCTGAAGGCGGCCGGCTGATGTCCGGCACCACCCCCGTCCCGGGCGGCAGTACCCCCGCCGCCCGGGGCACCTCCGCCGCCGCCGCCCGGGGCGCCGCCGCCCCGGGCACCCGGAAGCGCCGGGCGCCGATCGGCGCCCCGGCCGTCCTGCTCGCCCCGTTCCTGCTGCTGTTCACCGCGTGCACGCTGATCCCGATCGGCTACGCGGTGTACCTCAGCCTCTACACCGAGCACCGCTCCGGCCTCGGCTTCGGCGGCGGCACCACCCAGGTGTTCACCGGGATCGGCAACTACACCCGGGCGCTCGGCGACGCCGCGTTCCGCGACGGCTTCTGGAACACCGCCCAGTACTGCCTGCTGTACATCCCGCTGATGCTGGGCCTGTCGCTGGCCGTCGCGCTGCTACTGGACTCCGCGCTGGCCCGTGCCAAGCGCTTCTTCCAACTCGCGCTGTTCCTGCCGCACGCCGTCCCCGGCATCATCGCCGCCCTGGTGTGGACCTACCTCTACACGCCCGGCATCAGCCCCGTCGTCGACGCGCTGCACTCGGCCGGCGCCCAGGTCGACGTGCTCGGCCACCCGCTGCCCGCGATCGTCAACATCGCGCTCTGGGAGTGGACCGGCTACAACATGGTGATCTTCTACGCCGCGCTGCAGGCCATCCCGCGCGAGGTGCTGGAGGCCGCCGTGGTCGACGGCGCCGGACCGCTGCGCACCGCCTTCGCCGTCAAGATCCCACTGATCCGGGCCTCCGTGGTGATGGTCGGCCTGTTCACCGTGATCGGCTCGCTGCAGCTGTTCACCGAGCCGATGATCCTGCACGACGTCGCCCCCGGCGTGGGCTCCACCTGGACCCCCAACATGTACGCCTACTCCGCCGCGTTCGAACGCAACGACTACGGCCTGGCCGCCGCCGCCTCGGTGCTGCTCGCCCTGGCCGCCGCCCTGCTGTCCTTCGCGGTCACCCGGCTCACCCGCGGCCGGGACGAGCAGCGCGCCCGCAAGCGCAACCGGAACGCGACGGAGACCGCCCGATGAGCAGCACCCTCACCCCCGTCCGCCCCGCCCCGGCCGGCCCGGCTACGTCCCGCCCGCCGCGCCGCCCCTGGACGATGTCGCGGACCGCCGTCAACGGCGCCCTCGTCCTCGCCACCCTCTACACCCTGCTGCCGCTCGGCTGGCTGCTCAGCGCCTCCGCCAAGAACACCGCCGACCTGATCGGCGGCCGCACCCTCGGCGCCGGCAACTTCCACCTCGGCCGGAACCTCCAGGACCTGGCCGCCGCCGGCGACGGCATCTACTTCCGCTGGTACCTCAACTCCCTGCTGTACGCCGGGATCGGGGCCCTGCTGTGCGCGCTGATCTGCGTCTGCGCCGGGTACGCGTTCCACGTCTACTCCTTCGCCGGCAAGGAGAAGCTGTTCGGCCTGGTGCTGCTCGGCGTGCTGGTGCCGACCACCGCGCTCGCCCTGCCGATGTACCTGCTCGCCTCCCAGCTGCACCTCGTCAACACCTACTGGGCGGTGCTGCTGCCCTCGCTGGTCAACCCGTTCGGGGTGTACCTGGCCCGGGTGTTCTGCGCCGGCTACATCCCCGGCGAGGTGCTGGAGGCCGCCCGGATGGACGGTGCGGGCGAGCTGCGGATCTTCCGGTCGATCGGCCTGAAGATGGTCATGCCCGGCTTCGTCACCGTCTTCCTGTTCCAGTTCACCGCGATCTGGAACAACTTCTTCCTGCCGCTGGTGATGCTCTCCGACAACCGGCTCTTCCCGGTCAGCCTCGGCCTGTACTCCTGGAACGCGCAGACCCACGCCTTCCCCGAGTACTACCCACTGGTGGTCACCGGCTCGCTGCTCGCCGTGCTGCCCCTGGTGCTCGCCTTCGTCGGGCTCCAGCGCCACTGGAAGGCCGGACTCACCGCCGGCAGCGTCAAGTAACCCCTTCCGTCCTCCACCCGCGCCCGATGGGGAGCCCCGCCATGCCCAACTCCGCGCCCGCCGAGGCCGCGCCCGGCCCCGTCGCCACCCGGACCCGCCCGCGCGCCCTGCTCGCCATGCACCGCGACCTCGCCGCCCGGCTGATCTCCCCCGAGGTGATGGCCCGGCTGGTCGAACTCGCCGACATCGACCCCGAGCTGGTCGTCGACGACTTCACCACCCCGGAGGGCGCGGCCGCCCTCGCCGAGGCCGAGGTGATCGTCAGCAGCTGGGGCTGCCCGCCGCTCACCCCCGCCGTGCTGGACGCCGCGCCCCGGCTGCGGGCCGTCCTGCACGCGGCCGGCTCGGTCAAGCACCACGTCACCGACGCCTGCTGGGACCGCGGCCTCGGCATCACCTCCGCCGCCTGGGCCAACGCCCTCCCGGTCGCCGAATTCACCGTTGCCGCCGTGCTGTTCGCCAACAAGCGGGTGCTGCGGCTGGCCGCCGACTACCGCGGCCGCCGCGCCCCGCACGACTGGCAGGCCGCCTACGCCGGGGCCGGCAACTACCGGCGCACCGTCGGCCTCGTCGGCGCCTCCCGGATCGGCCGCCGGGTGCTGGAGCTGCTGGCCCCCTACGACTTCGAACTCCTGCTGCACGACCCCTACCTGACGCCGGATCAGGCTGCCGCGCTGGGCGCCGAATCGGTGACGATGGACGAACTGTGCTCCCGCTCCGAGGTGTTGAGCGTGCACGCGCCCGAACTCCCGGAGACCAGGCATCTGCTGGACGCCCGCCGGATCGCCCTGATGCCGGACGGCGCCACCCTGATCAACACCTCCCGCGGCTCGCTGATCGACCAGGACGCGCTCACCGCCGAACTGCTGACCGGCCGGATCGACGCCGTCCTCGACGTCACCGTCCCCGAGACGCTGCCGGTCGACTCCCCGCTCTACGACCTCCCCAACGTGCTGCTCACCCCGCACGTGGCCGGCTCGCTCGGCGGCGAACTGCCCCGGATGGCCGCCGCGGCCGTGGACGAACTCGCCCGCTACGCCGCCGGGTTGCCGTTCGCGCACCCGGTGACGCGCGAGGAGATCGAGCGCACCGCCTGAGCACCCGCCCCGCGCGCCGCCCGGCCACGGGACCGGAGTGTCCGGCAGGCGAGACGAGTCGTCTCGGGGGCGGGCCGGGCAGGCAGGATCGGGGGAGTCCTGTCGTCGTGCCCCGCTGGAGCGCTGCCCCGTGTCCCTGGTCGAGATCCCCGGTTCGAAGTCGGTCACCGCGCGTGCGCTCTTCCTCGCGGCGGCGGCGGACGGGGTCACCACGCTGTCACGACCGCTGGTGTCGGACGACACCGAGGGCTTCGCCGAGGGCCTGCGCACGCTCGGGTACGACGTGCTGCGGGAGCCCGCCGCGTGGCGGATCACCGGCCGACCGCAGGGCCCGGGCGCGGACGGCGCCGAGGTGTTCTGCCGGGACGGGGCCACCACGGCCCGGTTCCTGCCCGCACTGGTCGCGGCCGGGCGCGGCACCTTCCACTTCGACGCCTCCGCGCAGATGCGCCGCCGCCCGCTGGCACCGCTCACCGGCGCGCTGCGCGACCTGGGTGTCGAGGTGACGCACCACGAGCGGGAGGGCCACCACCCGCTGAGCGTCCGCACCGGCGGCGTCGAGGGCGGCGAGGTGGTGCTGGACGCCGGACTGTCCTCGCAGTACCTGACGGCGCTGCTGCTGCTCGGCCCGCTCACCCGCACCGGCCTGCGGATCCGGGTCACCGACTTGGTCTCCGCCCCGTACGTGGAGATCACGCTGGCGATGATGCGCAGCTTCGGCGTCGAGGTGCGGCGCACCGGCGACGTCTTCGAGGTGCCGGCGGGCGGCTACACGGCCACCGCGTACCCGGTCGAGCCGGACGCCTCCACGGCCTCGTACTTCTTCGCGGCCGCCGCGCTGACCGGCCGCACGGTGACGGTGCCCGGGCTGGGCCGGGGCGCGCTCCAGGGCGACCTGCGCTTCGTCGAGGTGCTGGAGCGGCTCGGCGCCGAGGTGCAGATCGGGGCGGACGCCACCACCGTCACCGGCCGGGAGCTGCGCGGCGGCACCGTCCACATGCGGGACATCTCCGACACCATGCCGACGCTGGCCGCGATCGCGCCGTTCGCCGCCGCGCCGATCCGGATCGAGGACGTCTACAACACCCGGGTCAAGGAGTGCGACCGGCTGGAGGCGTGCGCGCAGAACCTGCGCCGCCAGGGCGTGGACGTCGCCACCGGCCGGGACTGGATCGAGATCCGCCCCGGCACGCCGAAGGCCGTCGAGATCGAGACCCACGGCGACCACCGGATCGTGATGTCCTTCGCCGTGGCGGGCCTGCGCACCCCCGGCACCACCTTCGACGACCCGGGGTGCGTGCGGAAGACCTTCCCCGGCTTCCACCAGGCGTTCGCCGCCTGGGCGCGGCAGCACGAAGGCTGAACACCTGGGCAGCGCAACGTGGTTGACGGACCGTCAGTCCTTCACTGCGCCGCCCAGGCCGGACACCATGTGGCGCTGGACCAGCACGAAGAAGACCAGCACCGGGACGGTCATCAGGGTGGAGGCGGCCATGATGCCGCCCCAATCGTTCTCGTCCGGCTTGAAGAAGACCAGCAGCGCCGCCGGGAGCGTCTGGTGGTCGGTGTCCAGGATCAGCGTCTTGGCGAAGACGAAGTCGTTCCACGCCGTGATGAAGGAGAACACGCTGGTCGCCGCCAGGCCCGGGGCGACCAGCGGGAACAGGATCCGCCACAGGATGGTGAACCGGCTCGCCCCGTCGATCCGGGCGGCCTCCTCCAGCGACTCCGGGACGGCCGCGACGAAGCCGCGCAGCATCCACACCGCGAACGGCAGCGAGAACGCCAGGTTCACCAGCATCAGCGAGCCCAGCGAGGACAGGCCGAAGGCGGGCGCGACCGTGCCCACGTCGCGGACCAGGAAGAACAGCGGGATGGTCAGCGCCTCGACCGGCACCATCTGCGCCACCAGGAACATGATCAGGATCGTGGTCCGGAACCGGAACCTGAACCGGGACAGCGCCACCGCCGCCAGGAACGCCACCGCGGCGGACAGCACCACCACGACCACCGCCACCAGCAGGCTGTTCACGAAGTACCGCCCGAACCCGGACACCCCCAGGGCGCTCCGGAAGTTCTCCAGCGTCGGCGCGAACGTCCACGGCCGCGGGTGCGCCGAGGTGATCTCGCCCTTCGGCTTCAGCGCCGACAGCACCATCCAGTACAGCGGGAAGACGGTCAGCAGGGCCAGCACCACGGCGACGGCGTTCGCGCCCTGCCGCAGCACCCGGCTGTCGCGCTTGCTGATCAAAGTTCCTCCCCGGAGCGGCGCAGGGTACGGATGTACACGGCGGTGACGGCCAGCAGGATCAGCGTCATCAGGACGCCGATCGCCGCGCCGAGGCTGTAGTTCTCGGCGACGAAGGCCTTCTGGTAGGCGTAGACGTTGAGCACCAGGTTCTGGCCGGCGATGCCGCCGCCCCCGGTCATCACGTAGATCTGGGTGAAGACCTTGAAGTCCCAGATGACCGACTGGATCACGACGATCACCAGCAGCGGGCGGAGCATCGGCAGCATGATCTTCCGGAAGACCGTGGCGGTGCCGGCGCCGTCCAGGCGGGCGGCCTCCAGGACGGAGTCCGGGATGGCCTGGATGCCCGCGTAGAGGGTGATCATCACGAACGGGAAGCTGTGCCAGACCACGACCACGGCGACCATGGCGAAGGCCGACCACTTGTCGTACATCCAGTTGTGGCCCTGGGTGCCGAGCAGTTCGTTGACCAGGCCGGTGTTGGTGTCCAGCAGGAACATCCAGACCGTGGAGCCGGTCATCGCGGGCGCCGCCCAGGCGCCCAGCGCGCCGAACATCAGCATCAGCCGCGGCCCCCGGCCGATCCGGGTCAGCAGGACGGCGCAGACCGCGCCGGTCACCAGGGTGGCGACCACGCAGAACGCGGCGAAGGCCAGGGTCTGGCCGAGCACCGACCAGAACTGCGCGTCGCCCAGCACCTCGGTGTAGTTGGCCAGGCCGAGGAACTCGGTGGGCACGCCGCCGGACGCCTGCGGCTGGCCGAACCGCAGCACCGAGAGCAGGCCCAGCTGGTACAGCGGATAGCCGAACAGCGGGACCAGTACCAGCGCGGCGGGCAGCAGCAGCCACAGCGGGGCGGGGACCCGGGCCAGTGGTCCGGGGCGGCGGCGGCCCTTCGCGGGGGCGCCGCCCGCCGGGCGGACCGGGGAGTCCCCGTGGTCCGCCCGGGCGGTGACGGTCGTGGCAGGCATCGACAACTTCCGCTCTCTTCCGACGGGTTGACGGCTACTTGCCGCTGAAGGCGGCGTTCATCGCGGTGGCCGCCTCCTTGCTCGCGGCGGCGGTGTCGGCCTTGCCGGTGATCACCTTCTGCAGCATGGTCGGCACCACGGCCTGGGCGTCGATCTTGGCCCAGGCGGCGTCCTTCGGCACGAACTTCGTGCCCGCCGCGATGGTGTCGGTGAACGGCTTCAGCCACGGCTGCTTCTGCGTCACCTCGGCCCGCGCCGAGGACAGCGTCGGCAGGTTGCCCATCGCGTCGAACAGCGCCAACTGGTTCTTCTTCGAGGCGAGTTCCTTGATGAAGTCGGCCGCCAGACCGCGGTGCTGGGTGGACTTCATGACCCCCAGGTCGTTGCCGCCGGAGAACGCCGGGGCGATCTGCCCGGCGCTCGCGCCCGGCAGCGGCACGATCGCGTACTTGCCCTTCGCCGCGCCCGCCTCCACCGCGCTGCGCGAGGAGTTCGGCAGGATCGCCATGCCGGCCTTGCCCGCCGCGAACGCCTCGACGGTCTTGCCGCCGGTCAGGTCCGCGCACTGCTGGGCCGGGCAGATCCCGTCCGAGAACAGGTCGGTGTACGCCTTCACCCCGGCCTGCGACGGCGCCGAGTCGATCGCGGAGGTGTACCCGGCGCCGTTCTTCGCCGCCAGGTCGCCGCCGTTCGCCCACACGAACGGCAGCGCGCCGAAGGTGTACTTGCCGCCGACCGCGATGCCCAGCAGGTCGCCGTGCGCCGAACGGACCTTCTCCGCCGCCGACTTGAGCTCCGGGTAGCTGGTCGGCGCGGACAGGCCCAGCTCGGTGAACACGTCGGTGCGGTAGTACAGCGCCCGCACGCCCAGCCACCACGGCAGGCCGTAGGTCTTCCCGTCCACCACCGCGGTGTCCTTCAGGTCCTGCGGCAGGTCCTTGCCGTCCTCCCAGCTCGCCAGGTCGGCGGTGATGTCGGCCAGGCCGCCCGAGGCGGTGTAGCCGAACAGGTCGGTGTTGCCGAACTCCACCACGTCCGGCGCCGAGGACGGGTCGTTGAACGCGCCCTTCATCTTCTCGGCGCGCGGGCCCGCGTCGGTCGGGATGTACGAGACCTGGACGTCCACGCCCGCGTGCTTCGCCTTGAAGTCGGCGACGGCCTGCGCCACCACCTGCTCCTTCGGCGCCCGGTTCGCCTCGTCGTACAGCCACACCTTCACGGTGCCGGTCTGCTTGTCCGCCGAGGCAGTGGTCTTCGCGGTGCCCGGCGCGCAGGCCGTCGCCAGGGTGCCGGCCAGCACGGCAAGAGCGACCAGGGTGACACCACGGGCCGGCTTCTTCATGCTCAACTCATCTCCTCGCCGCAGCGGGACGCACCTGCACGGGCCGGGGCAAACCGGCACATGCAGTGGGGGATCGGTGTGTAGCGGGACGTTAGAAAGCCGCCGGGCACGCCGACAAGAGCAGAAGGTAAAAGTTGTGCAATGCAAAACGATGTGCTGCGGAACTGGCACCGGGCCCCGTCCGCGCCGTAGCGTCACACCCCATGACCAGCACCGCAGCCGACAGCAGGACGCCCGCCGAACGGCCGGAACGCAACCAGTCCGCGTCGCTGCGCCGCGCCCTCGCCGTGCTCGAGCACGTCCGCGACCACGCGGCGGCCGGCACCGACCTCAGCCTCACCGCGCTCGCCGACGGACTGCAGATGTCCAAGTCCACCGTGCTGCGGCTGGCCGCGCCGCTGGTCGACGCCCAACTCCTCGCCCGCGACCGCGACACCGGCCACTACCGGCTCGGCCCCGGCGCGCTCCGCCTCGGCCAGGCCTACCTCGCCACCCTCGACCTGCGCACCGCCGCCTCCGAGGAGGCCCACCAGCTGATGCGCGAGGTCGGCGGCACCGTCCACCTGTGCGTCCCCGACGCCCCGTACGTGGTCTACGTCGACAAGGTCGAGAACGAGACCGCCGTCCGGATGGCCTCCCGGATCGGCAGCCGCGCCCCGATGTACTGCACCGCCGTCGGCAAGGCCATGCTCGCCTGGCTCCCCGAGGACGCCTTCGCCACCGTCGTCGCCGACGGCCTCCCCGCGATCACCGCCCGCACCCTCACCTCGGCCGCCGCGCTGCGCACCGAACTCACCCGCATCCGCAGCCGCGGCTACGCCGTCGACGACCGCGAGAACGAACCCGAGGTCCGCTGCATCGCCGCCCCCGTCTTCGACCACAACAACACCGTGATCGGCGCCATCTCCACCTCCGCCCTCACCTCCCGGATCACCGCCGCCCGGGTCCGCGAACTCGGCCCCGTCGTCGCCGCCACCGCCGCCCGCGTCTCCCGCACCATGGGCTCCACCCGCTGACGGCGCCCTACACGGCGACGAGCCGGAGGCCGGGGCGCTACCGGGCTGCAGGCCCTCGGAACCGAGCATCGGAGTGCGCCCGTGGCTCGGCACGGGTGGGCCGATCGCTCTCTCCGGCGAGCACCTGGCGGGCCCGGTCCTGCTCGGCGGCGGAGACCGGTCCGTTGCGGCGTTCGTAGTCGGCCAGGTACTCGTCCAGGATCCGGCCGCGCAGCTCGCGTTCGACGGCGGCGGCGATGAAGGCGGAGAACCCGCGCTTCCCGACCCGAGCCCGGACGGCGGCCGCCGTGCCCTCTGGCAGCGAGAGGCCGACCTTGACGATCGGTCCGTCGCCGATGCCGTGGGCGTGCTCCGTCATGGAGCGAGATTACCGAAGCAGTGGGAAACGGGAGGCGCCCCGGGAGGGGTGTCAGGCGGCGTCCGGGGTGGGGGCCGGGGACGGGGTGCGGCGGAGCTTGGTGCCGAGGCGGTCGAGGCCGATGACCAGGGCGCCCAGGACGACGAACTCGACGGTGAGCTGGAGCATCTGGAGGCCCACCCAGCCGTAGCCGTGCTCGGTCGGGTCGAGGAAGAAGTAGGGGTAGCGGACCGGGAAGTCCGGGAAGAGCATCGCGCGGCCCTCGGTGAGGAAGGCGTAGCCGAGCGGGAACGACAGCCAGAGCGGCAGGTCGCGCCAGCGGGAGGCGTTGCGCGGGGAGAGCACCAGCCAGTCCGCGAGCACCATCAGCGGGGTGGTGTAGTGCAGGAAGAAGCTCGACCAGTGCTGCAGCCGGTCCGGGCCGGAGACCAGGCCGGGCAGCGGGTTCGCGCCGTGGTTGAGCAGCACGTGCGCGACGATGCCGGTGATGGTGATGTACAGCACGGCGGCGCCGCGCAGGCGCGGGGCCGGGGCGTCGACGGTGTTCCGCTTCAGCATCCAGTACGCGGCGCCCAGGAAGTAGCCGAGCACGATCACGTTGCTCTGGAGGGTGAAGTACACCAGCGAGCTGTTGCTGGTGAATATCCCCAGGAACGCGGAGAGCACGATGGCGCAGCGCCACCACAGGGCGGGACGGGTCCGGACGGTCATGCGGTCACCGGTGTTCGTTTCGGCGGTGCCCCCCGTGGGCACGACTGATCGCCGCACTCTACCCGCCGCCCCGCCGCGCCGAGAAGATCACCCGGCCCGGGCGGGCACCGGGGCGCCGCAGGTCCGGGTCGGCGCGGACGCGCCCGGGTGGCGGAACAGGTCCCAGGTGCCGCCGCAGTCCGCCCGGGCCGCCGCACGGCGGTGAGCTGCGCCGCAGCGGAGGCCGCAGCGGCCCGCCCGGGGGCGCTCAGGGCGTGCGGAAGCCCCGGAAGACCACCTCGCGGCGGACGGCGAAACCGAGCCGCCGGTACAGCTCCAGCGCCGGGTTGCCCGCCGCCACGTGCAGGAACGGGCGCTCGCCGCGGGCGGTGATCCGGGCCGCCACCTCGCCCACCAGGTGGGCGGCGTGGCCCCGGCCGCGGGCCTCGGGGGCGGTGCAGACCGCCGACACCTCGGTGAAGCCGGGCGGGCGCAGCCGCTCCCCGGCCATCGCCACCAGCGCCCCGCCCTCGCGCACCCCCAGGTAGCTGCCGAACTCCCGGGTGCGGGGCCGGAACGGGCCCGGCCTGGTCCGCTCCACCAGGTCCAGCATCTCCGGGACGTCGGCCGGGCCCAGCTCGACCAGCTCGGCGCCCGCCCGCAGCGGTGGCCGGACGGTCTCCCGCTGCACCAACTGGAAGCCCTCCAGGGTGAATTCGGGTTCCCAGTGGGCGGGCGGCAGCGCCGGGCAGCTGAACAGGTCGGCGAAGGCGCCGGCGCCGAGCAGCTCCACCAGGTCGTCCCAGGACCCGGCCGCCGGGCTCCCGGCCCCCGAACCCCCGGTCACCGCACAGAAGGTGGACACCTCGGGGTCGTAGCGCACCGCGTTCCCGTGCCGCCGGGCCAGGTGCGCGTGCGCCCCGGCGAGCGAGGCCGCCACCGGGTCGTCCAGCACGGCTTCGTCGGGCCGCCCGGGGCCGTCGGGAGCGGAAGCGTCGAGGTCGTGCACGGTCGGGTACCCCCTCGGGTCGACGGTTCTCCGTCCCATGATCGCGCACCCGGCCTGGGCCGCCGCCGAACACCCGCCGAACACCCGCGCAGGCCCCTTGTTACCGGCGGGTCACGTGCCTATCATCGCCACTGTGACAGCTTCACTGTCAAACCCTGGGAGACGGTCGATGACGACCCCCGCACCACCCGCCGCGCCCACCCCCGCCACCCGCCCCGCCGGTCCGCTCGCGGGCGTCCGGGTCCTGGAACTCGCCGGCATCGGGCCCGGCCCGTTCGCCGCCATGCTGCTCGCCGACCTGGGGGCGGACGTGGTCCGGGTCGACCGGCCCGGCGGGCAGACCCTGGGGCCGGCCCCGGAGCAGGACCTGACGAACCGGAACAAGCGGTCCGTGCTGGTCGACCTGAAGTCCGCCGAGGGCCCCGGCCTGGTGCTCGAACTCGCCGCCCGCGCCGACCTGTTGATCGAGGGCTACCGCCCGGGCGTGGCCGAGCGGCTGGGCGTCGGGCCCGCGGACTGCCTGGCCTGCAACCCGGCCCTGGTGTACGGCCGGATGACCGGCTGGGGGCAGGACGGCCCGCTCGCCGCCCGGGCCGGGCACGACGTCACCTACCTGGCGACCTCCGGCCTGCTCGGCCTGATCGGCGCGCCGGACGGCCCCCCGGCGATCCCGGCGAACCTGCTGGGCGACTACGCGGGCGGCTCGCTCTACCTGGTGGTCGGCCTGCTCGCCGCCCTGCACCACGCCCGCGCCACCGGCACCGGCCAGGTGGTGGACGCCGCGATCGTCGACGGCGCCGCCCACCTGTCCACCCTGCTCTGGGGCCTGCTCGGCGCCGGCCTCTGGCAGGACCGCCGGGGCGTCAACCTGCTGGACGGCGGCGCCCCCTGGTACGGGACCTTCGCCACCTCGGACGGGCGGTGGATGGCCGTCGGCCCGCTGGAGCCGCAGTTCTACGCCGAGTTCGCCCGCCTGCTGGACCTCGGCGCGGACGCCCCCGAACAGTACGACCTGGCCCGCTGGCCCGAGCTCCGCGAACGGATCGCCGCACGCTTCGCCACCCGCACCCAGGCCGAGTGGACCGAGCTGTTCACGGCCCACGATGCCTGCGTCGCACCGGTCCTGACGCTCCGTCAGGCCGCCGAGCACCCGCACCTGACCGCCCGCGGCAGCTACACCGTCCAGGACGGCACCCCGCAGCCCGGCACCGCACCCCGCTTCTCCGCCACTCCCGCCGCCCTGCGTACCCCGCCCCCCGCCCCGGGCGCGCACACCGCCGAGGTGGCCCGCGACTGGGCCGTCCCGGCTCTCGACCCGAAAATCGCCTGACGCACCGTCAACTCCCTTACTCCGCACGTCTCCCGAAGGGACCCACGTTGCAGCGCGAGCTCTACACCGAGGAACACGAGGACTTCCGTGAGACCGTCCGGGCCTTCCTCGCCAAGGAGGTCACCCCGCACCACGCCCGCTGGGAGCAGCAGGGCGTGGTCGACCGCTCCGCCTGGCTGGCCGCCGGGAAGGCCGGACTGCTCGGCATCGCCGTGGACGAGCGGTACGGCGGCGGTGGCGCGCCGGACTTCCGGTTCGCCGCGGTGCTGGCCGAGGAGTTCGTCCGGGCCGGGGCGAGCGGCCTGGCGATCGGCCTGCACAACGACATCATCGGCCCCTACCTGACCGGCCTGGCCGACGAGGAGCAGAAGGAGCGCTGGCTGCCCGGCTTCTGCTCCGGCGAGCTGATCAGCGCCATCGCGATGACCGAGCCCGACACCGGCTCCGACCTGCAGGCGATCCGCACCACCGCGGTCGACGCCGGCGACCACTACCTGCTGAACGGCGCCAAGACCTTCATCTCCAACGGCATCCTCGCCGACCTGGTCGTGGTGGTGGCGAAGACCACCGCCGAGGGCGGCGCGCACGGCCTGAGCCTGCTGGTGGTGGAGCGCGGCATGCCGGGCTTCGAGCGCGGCCGCAACCTCGACAAGATCGGCCAGAAGGCCCAGGACACCGCCGAGCTGTTCTTCCACGACGTCCGGGTGCCGAAGGCCAACCTGCTCGGCGAGGAGCACCAGGGCTTCCTGTACCTGATGCGCAACCTGGCCCAGGAGCGGCTGGCGATCGCGGTCGCCGCCATCGCGGCCGCCGAGTTCCTGGTCGAGGAGACCACCGGGTACGTCAAGCAGCGCACCGCGTTCGGCCGCCCGCTGGCCAAGCTCCAGCACGTCCGCTTCGAGATCGCCGAACTCGCCACCGAGTGCGCCGTCACCCGGGCCTTCGTGGACCGCTGCGTGACCGAGCACAACAAGTACGCGCTGACCCCGGTGGACGCCTCGATGGCCAAGTGGTGGGCCACCGAACTGCAGAAGCGCACCGCCGACCGCTGCCTGCAGCTGCACGGCGGCTCCGGCTACATGAGCGACAGCGCGGTCGCCCGGGCGTTCACCGACGGGCGCGTCCAGACCATCTACGGCGGCACCACCGAGATCATGAAGGAGATCATCGGCCGCTCCCTGCTCGCCTGAAGCCCGCCCCCGGAGCCCGACCCCCCGAAGCCCGACCCCTCCGAAGCCCGCCCGCACCCTCCGCCCGAAAGGCATCTCCACCGTGACCACCGAAGCGTACGTCTACGACGCGATCCGCACCCCGCGCGGACGCGGCAAGCAGACCGGCTCCCTGCACGGCACCAAGCCGATCGACCTGGTGGTCGGCCTGATCCACGAGCTGCGCCGCCGGTTCCCGACCCTGGACCCGGCCGCGATCGACGACATCGTGCTCGGCGTGGTCAGCCCGATCGGCGACCAGGGCTCCGACATCGCCCGGGTCGCGGCGATCGCCGCCGGGCTGCCCGACACCGTCGCGGGCGTGCAGGAGAACCGCTTCTGCGCGTCCGGCCTGGAAGCCGTCAACCTGGCGGCGGCGAAGGTCCGTTCGGGCTGGGAGGACCTGATCCTGGCCGGCGGCGTCGAGTCGATGTCCCGGGTGAAGATGGGCTCGGACGGCGGCGCCTGGTTCGCCGACCCGATGACGGCCTACGAGACCGGCTTCGTCCCGCAGGGCATCGGCGCCGACCTGATCGCCACCGTCGAGGGCCTGTCCCGCACCGACGTGGACGCGTTCGCCGCCGAGTCGCAGGCCCGGGCCGCCAAGGCGCAGGCCGACGGCCTGTTCGACCGCTCGGTGGTGCCGGTGCTGGACCGCAACGGCCTGGTGGTGCTCGGCCGCGACGAGTTCATCCGCCCCGGCACCACCGTCGAGTCGCTGGCCGGCCTGAAGCCGTCCTTCGCCGACATCGGCGAGCTCGGCGGCTTCGACGCCGTCGCGCTGCAGAAGTACCACTGGGTGGAGTCGATCGACCACGTCCACCACGCCGGCAACTCCTCCGGCATCGTGGACGGCGCCGCCCTGGTGGCGATCGGGTCGAAGGAGGTCGGCGAGCGCTACGGCCTCACCCCGCGGGCCCGGATCGTCTCCGCCGCGGTCTCCGGCTCCGAGCCCACCATCATGCTCACCGGCCCGGCCCCCGCCACCCGCAAGGCCCTGGCCAAGGCCGGGCTGACCGCCGCCGACATCGACCTGGTCGAGATCAACGAGGCGTTCGCCGCCGTCGCGCTCCGCTTCATGCGCGAACTCGGCTTCCGGCACGACCAGGTGAACGTCAACGGCGGCGCGATCGCGCTCGGCCACCCGCTCGGCGCGACCGGCGCGATGCTGATCGGCACCCTGATCGACGAACTGGAGCGCCGCGACCTGCGCTACGGCCTGGCCACCCTGTGCGTCGGCGGCGGCATGGGCATCGCCACCGTGATCGAACGCATCAGCGCCTGACCACCCGTCAACTCACGTACTCACCCAAGGACTTCACAGACATGACCGACGTGAGCAGCCCCATCCGCTGGGAGCAGGACCAGGGCGGCGTGGTCACCCTCGTCCTCGACGACCCGGCCCAGTCCGCCAACACCATGAACGCCGCCTTCACCGACGCGCTGGAGGCGACCGTCGAACGGCTCGCCACCACCGCGGAGTTGACCGGCGTCATCATCACCTCGGCGAAGAAGACCTTCTTCGCCGGCGGCGACCTCAAACTGCTCTCCGCCGTCGGCCCCGCCGACGCCGAGCAGGTGTTCGCCAACTCGATGCGGATCAAGCGCGCGCTGCGCAGGCTGGAGACCCTCGGCAAGCCGGTGGTCGCCGCGATCAACGGCGCCGCGCTCGGCGGCGGCCTGGAGATCGCCCTCGCCTGCCACCACCGGATCGCCCTGGACGCGCCCGGCAGCAAGATCGGCCTGCCCGAGGTCACCCTCGGCCTGCTGCCCGGCGGCGGCGGCGTGGTCCGCACCGTCCGGATGCTCGGCATCACCGACGCCCTGCTCAAGGTCCTGCTGCAGGGCCGGCAGTACCGTCCGGCGCAGGCCCTGGAGAACGGCCTGGTGCACGAACTCGCCGCCACCGCCGAGGAGATGGACGCCAAGGCGCGCGCCTTCGTCGCCGCGAACCCGGTCGCCGCCCAGCCCTGGGACGCCCAGGGGTACAAGATCCCCGGCGGTACGCCCAGCACCCCGGCGTTCGCCGCCAACCTGCCGGCCTTCCCGGCCAACCTGCGCAAGCAGCTGAACGGCGCGCCCTACCCGGCGCCGCGCAACATCCTGGCCGCCGCGGTGGAGAGCAGCCAGGTCGACGTGGACACCGCCTTCGCGATCGAGGCCCGGTACTTCACCGAACTCGCCTGCGGGCCCACCTCGAAGAACATGATCCAGGCCTTCTTCTTCGACCTCCAGGCCGTCAACTCCGGTGCCTCCCGCCCGAGTTCGGCGCCCGCGTGGCAGGCGTCCAAGGTCGCGGTGCTGGGCGCCGGCATGATGGGCGCGGGCATCGCGTACTCCTGCGCCAAGGCCGGGCTCGAAGTCCTGCTCAAGGACGTCACCTTGGAGGCCGCCGAACGCGGAAAGGCCTACAGCGCGGGCCTGTTGGACAAGCAGGTGGCGCGCGGCCGGACGACCGCCGAGGAGCGCGCGGCGTTCCTGGCCCGGATCACCCCCACCGCCGACCCCGCCGACCTGGCCGGCTGCGACACCGTCATCGAGGCGGTCTTCGAGAACCCCGAGCTCAAGCACAAGGTGTTCCAGGAGATCCAGCACCTGGTCGCCCCCGACGCGCTGCTCTGCTCCAACACCTCCACCCTCCCGATCGGCCTGCTCGCCGAGGGCGTCGACCGGCCGGTCGACTTCATCGGCCTGCACTTCTTCTCGCCGGTCGACAAGATGCCGCTGGTCGAGATCATCCGCGGCCCGCAGACCGGCGACGCGGCGCTGGCCCGCGCCTTCGACCTGGTCCGGCAGATCCGCAAGACCCCGATCGTGGTCAACGACTCCCGCGGCTTCTTCACCTCCCGGGTGATCGGCCAGTTCCTCAACGAGGGCGTCGCCATGATCGGCGAGGGCCTCGACCCGTCCTCCGTCGAGCAGGCCGCCGCCCAGGCCGGCTACCCCGCCAAGGTGCTCTCGCTGCTGGACGAGCTGACCCTCACCCTGCCCCGCAAGATCCGCAACGAGACCCGGCGCGCCGTCGAGGAGGCCGGCGGCAGCTGGACCGTCCACCCCGGCGAGGTGGTGATGGACCGGATGCTCGACGAGTTCGACCGCCCCGGCCGCAGCGGCGGCGCCGGCTTCTACGAGTACGAGAACGGCAGGCGCACCCGGCTCTGGCCCGGCCTGCGCGAGCACTTCGTCAGGGAGGGCGCGGAGATCCCGTTCGAGGACATGAAGGAGCGGATGCTGTTCGCCGAGGCGATCGACTCGATCCGCTGCCTCGACGAGAACGTGCTCACCTCGGTCGCCGACGCCAACATCGGCTCGATCCTGGGCATCGGCTTCCCCGCCTGGACCGGCGGCGTCCTGCAGTACGTCAACGGCTACCCGGGCGGCCCGGCCGGCTTCACCGCCCGCGCCCGCGAACTCGCCGCCGCCTACGGCGAGCGCTTCACCCCGCCCGCCTCGCTGGTCGCGCTCGCCGAGCGCGGCGGACGCTACGCGGACTGACCGTCCTCCCGGCCCGCCTCCTCCCGGGGGCGGGCCAGCTCCTCCGCCAGCGAACGCTGGAAGGCCGTGACCAGCGCCTGCACCACCATCGGCTGGATGCGGTCGGTCAGCTCCTTCATCCGCTCCAACTCGGCCGGCTCCGGGGCGCTCTCCCGGTACGGGCGCCACACCGTGTCCCGGAACAGCCGGTGCAGGTCGTGCGCGGTGGCCTGGCTGTGCAGCCGCACCACCGCACGCGCCGCCACCAGGGTCTCCAGCGGGATCGGCACGTCCAGCACCCGCACCCCCAGCGGCAGCAGGCCCGGCTCGACCTTGAACACCTCCGGGTCCTCGGTGCGGTGCAGCGCGCCCATCGCCGCCAGCCGGTCCAGCTCGGCGTCCGACAGCGCCCGCCCGGTCCGCCGCTCCAACTGCGCGCGGCTCGCCTCCTCGGCCGACTCCGGCGTCCAGGAGGCCACCAGCGCCCGGTGGATCGCCAAGTCCAACTCGCCGATGTCCTGCGGGAGTTGCGCCAGGTAGCGTTCGATCGCGGCCAGCGTCAGGCCCTGCCGCTGCAACTCCTCGATCAGCTCCAGCCGCCCCAGGTGCTCGGCCCCGTACAACCCCACCCGGCGCGGCCCCAGCTCCGGCGGCGGCAGCAGCCCCTTGGCCCCGTAGAACCGCAGCGTCCGCACCGTCACCCCGGCCCGCGCCGCCAACTCGTCCACCGTGAACCGCGGCCCCGCGCCACCCATCGCACCCCAGCCCTCGCACCAGCACCACTGTGACACCAGCAGTGTGACACCGGCCGCCACCACCCCGCCAGGACCGGCCGTCAGCAGCTCGGCGCCGTCGAGTCGCTGATCCGGTACTGCTCGCGCTTCACGTTCAGGGTGTCGCCGGTCCGGACGTCCCACAGCGCGGCCCAGTCCCCGGCGGCCGGGAAGACCAGGTACGGATGCTCCGCGACCGGCGGGGCCCCGTCCCAGCCGCCCTCGCCGACCGCGCGCAGGCAGACCCGGCGCGGGGCGATGCCGAAGTACGGGGTGGGCTGCCGGCCGTCCCGGGCCTGCTGCTGGGTGGTGGCCGCGGCGCGCGAGGCGGGGACGATGATCTGCGACCAGTACAGCGCGAGGACGCCGGAGAAGGCGACGAACAGGAGCGCGGAGGCGACCGCCAGCCCGCCGAAGGTCCGGAAGGCGTGCAGGTGGCGGGCGTAGCCGAGCAGGGACACGGCCACCAGCGGGCCGGCCACCACGACCAGCGCCTTGCCGTCGGCGATCACCTGCCAGATACCCGGGACCTGCGCGTCCTCCCGGTTCAGCCCGAACCCGTCCAGGTAGAAGGCGTGCAGCGAGAAACCGAATCCGGGCAGCCCGACCAGCAGGATCGGCAGCAGGGCCGGCACCAGCCAGGCGGCGGTCGCCTGCCAGCTCAGACCGCGCAGCAGCAACCGCAGGCCGTTGCCGCAGAGCAGGATGCCGATCCCGACCAGGGTCGCGGGCCACAGCTTCGGCCACACCCCGGCGGTGAGGGCCGTCGCCGCCGCGAGGAGCAGTGCGACGGCGGCGCCGACCGCACCCGCCACCACCGGGCTGTGCCGGGGCCCGACCGCCCAGTGGGCCGAGTGGACGACCACCACGCCGGTCGCCCCGCCGCACAGTGCGGCGACCACCAGTCCAACGGCCCAGGCCGGGGCGCCGAGGTGCAGCCCGCCGAGCAGCAGCCCGGTCAGCAGGACCAGGATCAGCAGACCGCTCGCCAGCGGAACCGCCACCCGGCCCGGCAGCACCGGGGCCCCGGTCCGGCCGGGCCGGTCCAGTTCGGCGCCGGCCGGCCGCGGCAGGCCGTCCGCCGGTGGCAGGGCGACACCGGGCAGGGCCCGGACGGCCTCGGCCTCGGCCCGGGCGCGAATGTCCGGGCCGGGCGGCAGGAACACCTCCCGGCCGGTGTCGTACAGCCTGGTCCGGGCCGCCAGCGAGCCGAACCGGGTCGGCCACCCCACCGGCCGCTGGACGAAGTACCGCCCGCGCGGCGGCTCCTCGTGCACGATCGGCTCCTGCAGCCGCAGATCGGCCTCGGCCGGGCTGCGGGCCGCCAGCCTGCCCAGGGTCAGGCGTGCCGCCAGGGCCGCGCCCGCCCGCGAACCCGTCACGCCCGCCTCGACCAGCCAGCGGGCCCGGCGCGGCCCGTCCTCCTCCAGCACCGTCACCACCCAGCCGTGGCCCTCCAGCGCTTCGGCCAGCTTCGCCCGGCCCTTGGCCGTGCCGGTCACTTCCACGTCCATCCGGAACCAGTGGTCGTACGCGTCGTACGCGATCATCCCGCCCCTCCCTGTGTCGGAGCGGGAAACCTACCCGGCCGGTCGGACAGCGAACGTCGCAGATCAGCCCGTCGGGAGCAGGTCGGCGTGGTGGCGGCGGGTGACCGCCGGGTGGGCGCGGGCGTAGCCCTTCAGCTCGTTGAAGCCGAAGTCGGCGTGCAGGGGGTTGGCGGGGTCCTCGGTGATGCCCGGGGCGTGGTGGGCGTGCGGGAAGTCGAGCGGGGCGATGTGGGCGTCCAGGCGGGGGTTGTAGAAGAAGGGGACGGAGAAGCGTTCGCGGGCGGCGGGCGGGGAGACCACCCGGTGCGAGGTGGCGCGCAGGTAGCCGTCGGTGGCGACTTCGAGGAGTTCGCCGAGGTTGACCACGAAGGCGCCGTCCAGCGGCGGCACGTCGAGGAAGGTGCCGTCCGGACGCTCGACCTGGAGGCCGCCGACGGTGTCCTGCAGGAGCAGGGTGATGAAGCCGTAGTCCTTGTGGGTGCCGACGCCCTGCGGGGCGCCGTCCGGGGCGGTTCCGGGGTAGCGGACCAGCTTGAGGTGCAGGTGGGGGTGCGGGGCGAAGGCGTCGTCGTAGAAGTCCGGGCGGGCGCCGATCGAGGCCAGCAGCGCGTGCAGCAGGCGGTGGCCCACCCCGTCCAGGCGGTCGATCCAGTGCAGGGCGGCGGTGCGCAGCTCCGGCAGGGCGGCGGGCCACTGGTTGGGCCCCTCCAGCCACCAGTACGCGGGCTCGCCCGGGGCGGGCACGTGCGGGGGCAGCTCGGTGCCGATGTCGAGCTGGTCGCGCCAGTCCCGGCTGCCGCCGGTCCGCTCGTCGCCGGTCCGGGTGTAGCCCCGGAAGTGCGGCGAGTTGAGGTTGCTGACGGCGAGCCGGTCGGCCTCCGGGAGGGCGAAGAACGCCCGCATCGCCGAGGTCAGGGCGGCCGTCTCGGCGGCGGTGACGCCGTGCCCGACGAGCTGGAAGAAGCCGACGCCGGTCGCGGCGTCGCGCAGCTCGCGGTGGAGCCGGTCCCGGTCGGCGGGGCCGCCGTCGGCCAGCGACAGGTCGATCACGGGGAGGGAGGTGGGGTGCTGCAGCGTCATGGGTGTGCGTCCGCGGTGAACGAGCCCCGGCGGGGTCGGCGGGTCGCGCCGGACGGGCCGGGGGAGACGGGTGCCCAGGCGGTCCGCGATGGCGGAGGGCGGGGCGGGGGGAGGACGAAGTCAGCCGGAGCGTCGACAGGACATGCTGATCACGCGGCACAGGTCCACGTGGCGGCGGCTGACGAGAAGAAGCACCCCACCAGGTTACAACCCCCGCCCGGAACCGCCCCGACCTCCCTGGAACCCCGGCCTCCCCGGAACCGCCCCGGCCTCCCCGGAACCCGATTGCGCTGTCAGTGCCCCCGTCAGTACCCCGTCGCGCCGTCGACGCGCTCGCGCAGCAGGTCGGCGTGGCCGTTGTGGCGCGCGTACTCGGCGAGCAGGTGCACCAGGATGCGGCGCAGCGAGACCGGCTGCCCGCTCGCCTTGTGGATGCCGGTGGCGTCCAGCGAGGGGGCCTCGGCGGCGATCCGGCGGGAGTGCTCGACCTGGGAGCGCCAGACGGCCAGGTCCGCGGCGAAGTCGCCGTCGAGCCGCTCGAAGTCCTGCTCCGGGTCGTCGTCCGAGTAGTAGAGCTGCGGCCGGGACTCGTCGCCGGCGAACTGGATCTCCAGCCACCACTGCTCGACCCCGGCGAGGTGCCGGACCAGCCCGTGCAGGCTCAGCCCGGACGGCGGCACCAGCCGCTCGGACAGCTGCTCCACCGGGACGCCCGCGCACTTCAGCGCGAAGGTCTCCCGGTGGAAGTCCAGGTAGGAGGTGAGGATCTCGCGCTCGTCGCCGACCAGCGGCGGCGTCTCGCGGCCGTCGGCGGCGGCCCACGGCTGGGCCAGGTTCAGGGGCGGTGCGGTCGGTTCGGTCATGGCCACCACCCTGCCAGGCCCCGCCGACAGCCGGGCCCGCCGACAGCCGGGCCCGTCCGGCGGTCAGCCCCGCGGCTCGCCCCGGTAGGTGCCGAAGGACCAGCGGTTGCCCTCCGGGTCGCGGACCGCGAAGTCCCGCGACCCGTAGTCGGTGTCGTGCAGCGGGGACGTCACCTCGGCGCCGTGCGCGACGGCCCGGGCGAACAGCGCGTCCGGGTCGTCGGTCACCACGTACGCGCCGAAGCTGCCGGGGTGCAGCGGCCACGGGTCGTCCGGGTCCTCGTCCCGGGCCGAGCCGAGCATGATCCCGCCGCCGAGCGGCCAGCTCAGCTGCGCGTGCTGCACCAGGTCGCCGTCGGCGTGCACGGCGGTCGCCTCGAAGCCGAACGCCTCGACCAGGAACGCGATCAGTGCCCGGGCGTCGCGCGCCCGCAGGGTCGGCCACACCTGCGGGGGCGGGGGAACGGCGGTCATCTGCGGCCTCCTCGCGGCACGGGTCCCTCCACCCTAGGGGCCCGTGCCGCGCCCGGGGAGCTCCGCCGCGCCGACAGGAACCTGACGGTCGGTCAGTGCCCTCACCGACCTCGGCCGCTCCCTGATCGACGTCCTCGACACCGCCTGCGCCTGGGCCCGCACCCACCAGGACGACCTGGCGGAGCACTGACCCGGCGCAGGGCCGGCCGGGGCGTCAGGCGCCGACGTACTCGGCGAGGTGCTGGCCGGTGAGAGTGGTCCGGTCGGCGATCAGGGCGGCGGGGGTGCCCTCGAAGACGACGGTGCCGCCGTCGTGGCCGGCGCCCGGGCCGAGGTCGATGATCCAGTCGGCGTGCGCCATCACGGCCTGGTGGTGCTCGACGACGATGACGGACTTGCCGGAGTCGACCAACCGGTCGAGCAGGCCGAGGAGTTGCTCGACGTCGGCCAGGTGCAGGCCGGCGGTGGGTTCGTCCAGGACGTAGACGTCGCCCTTGTCGGCCAACTGCGCGGCCAGCTTGAGGCGCTGGCGCTCGCCGCCGGAGAGGGTGGTGAGCGGCTGACCGAGCGTCAGGTAGCCCAGGCCGACGTCGACCAGGCGGGTCAGGACGGTGTGCGCGGCGGGCGTGCGGGCCTCGCCGGCGGCGAAGAACGCGGCGGCCTCGTCCACCGACATCGCCAGCACCTCGGCGATGTTCCGGCCGCCGAGCCGGTACTCCAGCACCGCCGCCTGGAAGCGCTTTCCCGCGCACTCCTCGCAGACCGTCGCCACCCCGGCCATCATCCCCAGGTCGGTGTAGACCACCCCGGCGCCGTTGCAGGCCGGGCAGGCGCCCTCGGAGTTGGCGCTGAACAGGGCCGGCTTGACGCCGTTCGCCTTGGCGAAGGCCTTCCGGATCGGCTCCAGCAGGCCCGAGTACGTGGCCGGGTTGGAGCGCCGCGAACCCCGGATCGGGCTCTGGTCGATCGCCACCACGCCCTCGGGCGCACCGCCCTTCAGCGCGGCCCCGCTGACCAGCGAGCCGTGCACCAGCGAGCTCTTCCCGGAGCCCGCCACCCCGGTCACCACCACCAGCACGCCCAGCGGCACGTCCACGTCCACGTCCCGCAGGTTGTGCGCGTCCGCCCCGCGGATCTCCAACACCCCGGTGGGAGTGCGGACTTCGGACTTCACCGCGGCCCGGTCGTCGAAGTGCCGCCCGGTGACGGTGTCGCTGCCGCGCAGGCCGTCCACGCTGCCCTCGAAGCAGACCGTGCCGCCCCCGGAGCCCGCGCCCGGCCCCAGGTCGACCACGTGGTCGGCGATCGCGATGGTCTCCGGCTTGTGCTCCACCACCAGCACCGTGTTGCCCTTGTCGCGCAGCCGCCGCAGCAGCCCGTTCATCCGCCGGATGTCGTGCGGGTGCAGGCCGGTGGTCGGCTCGTCGAAGACGTACGTGACGTCGGTCAGCGAGGACCCGAGGTGCCGGATCATCTTCACCCGCTGCGCCTCGCCGCCCGACAGCGTCCCCGCCGGGCGGTCCAGCGACAGGTAGCCGAGGCCGATCTCGGTGAAGGAGTCCAGCACCTGGCCCAGCGAGACCAGCAGCGGCCCCACTGAGGGCTCGTCCAACTCTCGTACCCAGTCCGCGAGATCACTGATCTGCAGGGCGCACGCGTCGGCGATCGAGATCCCCCGGATCTTCGCCGAGCGGGCCCCCTCGCTCAGCCGGGTGCCGCCGCAGTCCGGGCAGGTGGTGAAGGCGACCGCCCGGTCCACGAACTCCCGGACGTGCGGCTGCAGCGCCGCCCGGTCCTTGGACAGCATCGACTTCTGGATGCGCAGCACCAGGCCCTCGTAGGTCATGTTGATGCCGGCGATCTTCATCCTGGTCGGCTCCAGGTACAGGAAGTCGTGCAGTTCCTTCTCCCCGTACGCGCCGATCGGCTTGTCCGGGTCGACCAGGCCGGACTCGGTGTACAGCCGGTAGTTCCAGCCGCCCGGCTTGTAGCCGGGGATGGTCAGCGCGCCCTCGTTCAGCGACTTCGTGCCGTCGTACAGCTGCCCCAGGTCGATGTCCGAGACGCTGCCGCGCCCCTCGCAGCGCGGACACATGCCGCCCGCCCGCCCGAACGTCCGCTTCTCGGTCGTGGTGCCCTCGCCGCGCTCCACCGTGATCGCCCCCGCCCCGTGCACCGTCGGCACGTTGAAGGAGAAGGCCGGCGGCGGTCCGACGTACGGGTCGCCGAGCCGGCTGAACAGGATGCGCAGCATCGCGTTGGCGTCCGTCGCGGTGCCCACGGTCGACCGCGGGTCGGCGCCCATCCGCTGCTGGTCCACGATGATCGCGGTGGTCAGGCCCTCCAGCACGTCCACGTCGGGGCGGGCCAGCGTCGGCATGAAGCCCTGGACGAAGGCGCTGTACGTCTCGTTGATCAGCCGCTGCGACTCCGCCGCGACCGTCCCGAACACCAGCGAGCTCTTGCCCGACCCGGACACCCCGGTGAACACCGTCAGCCGGCGCTTCGGCAACTCGACGCTGACGTCCTTCAGGTTGTTCACCCGGGCCCCGTGCACCCGGATCAGGTCGTGGCTGTCCGCCGCGTGCTCCCCGCCCGTCCCGCCCGGCCGTCCCGCACCGCTCATCGTCCTCGTCCCTCCGTCCGGCGGCGCCCGTGGCGGCCCCGCCGCCCCGCATCCAACCACCCCGAACCGTCAGGAACCGGCAGGAGTCGATTCTCGTCCGAACCATGCGCGGGTAAAGTGACCGGCCGAACCACGGGGAGACACCGATGCGGACACCGGAACGGACAGCGGGACGGCGGCGGCCACCCGCTCGAGCGGCACTCGCGGCCGCCGCACTCACCGCCGTACTCACCACTGCGCTGCTGCTCACCGGCACCGGCCCGGCCGCGGCCGCCGACCCGAGCATCCCGCCCACCGCGAGCGCCGCACCCACCGCGGGCGCCGCACCCACCGCCGCGGGCGCGGCGTCCGGTGCCGGGCGGCTCGCCGACAGCGCCCCGCAGGCCGAGCGCCTCGCCGCCGAACTGCGCCGCGACCCGGTCTGGATCTCCCCGGACATCCCGCGCCAGGTGCCCCGCTCGCTCGCCCCGCAGTTCGCGGCCCTCGCCGCCCGCACCGGCGTCCCCACCTACGTGCTGGTGCTGCCCGACGCCGACGCCTCGCTGCTCGCGCTGGTGCACGACCAGCTCGGCCGGGACGGCCTGTACGTGCTGGTGCAGAAGTACGGCGGCGTCACCGTCTCCGCGTTCGGCGTGAACCTCCCCACCGCCGACGACGCCCGCCGGATCGCCAACCACGTCACCCCGTACGACGCCGGGCCGACCGCCGCCCTCGCCGCCTTCGTGGACGCGCTCGCCCTGAGCCCGGACCAGGCCGCCGCCAAGGCCCGGGCGCTGTCCGACCACGACGACTACCCGGACGGGCGGTACATCTCTGCCACCGACCGGCAGAACCAGAACCTGCTGCTGGGCAACGCGATCGTGGTGATCCCCGGCCTGGTGCTCGCCCTCGGACTGTGGCTGGCGAGCCGTCGGCGCCGCAGCGCCCCGGTGACCGGGAAGCCCGCCGTCGCGCTCACCAAGGGGCCCGCGAAGGCCGTGAAGAGCACGAAGAACGCGAAGGCAGTGAAGACCGCCAAGGACGCGAAGCCGCCGGTCGCCCCGGCCGGGGCGGTGCTGCGCAGCACCGCCGTCCTGCTGACGCTGGCCGCCACCGTCGCCGCCGTGTTCGCCGTGGTGCTGGCCGCGCCCAAGGTGTTCCCGCAGACCGTCGACGGCCCCGACCTCGACGTGACCAAGGCCGACCTGCACGCCCGGATCGACGAGGCGGGCGCCGCGTTCGGCGCCGGGAACGTCTACCAGGACGCGTCCGTCCGCAACCCGTTCACCCCGGCCGAGCTGGCGGCCGTCCAGCAGCGGATCACCGCGCTCGCCGCCAAGACCCCGGTCTACCTGCTGTTCACGCCCTCCGGCAGCGACGACGAGAGCGGCGGCGACGGCGACACCCTGCTCTACCAGACCTACCGGAGCACCGGCCGGGAGGGCGTGTACGTCCAGGTCGACCCGGGGCGGGGCTACCTCCAACTCGCCGAGTTCCGCACCGCCGGCACCGACGTCGAGAGCCGGTTCGGCTACTCCGACCGCTATCCCGACCGCAGCGCCGCCAACGGCGACCTGCAGCTCCCGAACCGGCTGAACCGGCTCCTGGACGCCGTGGACGCGGCCAAGGCCACCGGCAAGTCGAACACCGGCCGCGGCAGCGCCCGCGCCGAACTCCCCGAGGTGGCCGGCAACAGGTTGCCGCCGCTGTTCAGCAGCGACTTCGGGCCCGGCATCACCCTCGGCGCGCTGCTGCTCCTGGTCCTGCTGCTGCTCGCCTGGGGCCTGATCGCCGCCGTCCGGGCCGTGGTCCGCCGCCGCCGCGCCAGGGCCGAGGACCCGTCCCGCGCGCTCCCCGGCGGCCCGCCGCGGCACACCGAGGCGCAGCCGACGGTCCGCCAGCTCCGCCTCTGGGCCGCCGCGGACGTCCAGGCCCTCGCCGCGCTGGTCGCCGCCGCCGAGCAGGACGCCCCCGGCCGGGCCACCGCCTGGGACTGCCTGGACGCCGCCGAACTGCTGCTCGGTGACGGCCGGCAGCGCACCGCCGCCCCCGGCGACCTGGCCGCCGCCGCGGTCCTCGCCCGGGCCGGCGCCGACGCCCTCCAGGGGCAGTCGGACCAGCGGCTCTGCCGGCTCAACCCGCTGCACGGCGGCGCCACCGGCGGCAAGGCCCCGTCCTGGTTCGCCGAGGCCGGACTCGGCCCCGCGGCCACCGCCCGGCTCTGCCCCGACTGCCACGCGGCCTTCCGCCGCACCGGCGCCCACCGCGGCCTCCCCAACGACCGGGTCGGCCGCGAACAGGTCGACCGGCTGCTGCTGCGCCTGCCCGGCGCCGACGACCGCAGCCGCACCGGCTGGTCCGAAGCCGGAGAGATCCTGCCCGCCGCGCTCGACGGCCTCGACGCACTCGTCCTCCGGGCCCGGGAGTCCGCCAGTGTCCAGTGACCGCCCCACGCACCCGTCCGCCGCGCCCCGCTCCGCCGCGCCCCGGCCCGCCGCGCTGCTGACCGCGCTCCTGCTGGCCGCCGCCGCGCTGCTCGGCCCGGTCGCGGTGCTCGGCCCCGCCGCGCCCGCCCGGGCCGCCACCGGCGCCCCCAGCACCGCCACCGGCGCCAGCATCGCCGAGGCGCTGAAGAGCGCCCCCGTGTACGTCGACCCGGCCTTCGCCGCCGCCGTCACCCCCGCCCAGCAGCAGCAGCTCGCCGACCAGATCGCCGCCACCGGCCTGCCCGTCAAGGTGGTGCTGGTGCCGCTGCAGAAGGGCGACGCCTTCGACGGCAGCTCCAAGGCGCTCGCCGAGGTGGTGCAGCAGCGCCTCGGGCAGTCCCCGCTGATCCTGCTCACCAGCGACGACTATGGCAGCTGGCTGCGCGGCACCGAGTGGCCCGCCGACACCCACCAGGTCCGCGACTCCGCCACCGCCGTCGGCATGCTCAAGGAGCTCAAGGACGCCGGTCTCACCGCGAAGGTCTCCCGGGCGATCGAGCTGATCAGCACCGGCAAGGGCACCGAGGTCTACAAGGCCGAGACCGCCCGGCTCGACCGCGAGTACTCGGCCCGCCCGCACACCGACGACAGCGCCGCCGCCCCGGGCGGCTCCGGCGGCTCGCACACCGCCCTGTTCGCGGGCGTCGCCGCCCTGGTGGTCGCCCTCGCCGTCGGCGCCGGCCTGTACGCGCGCCGCCGCCGGGCGCCCCGGCACACCGCCTTCAGCTTCCCCGACGCCGTGTTCGCCGCCGACCGGGCCGCCGACGAGGCCGGACTGCGCCGGCAGGCCGCCGACGAGGTGCTCGCCCTCGGCGCGGCCGTGGACGCCGCCGACGGCGCCACCACCCCCGGCCTGGCCCGCGCCCTGGACGCCTACGACGCGGCCGGCCGGGTGCTGGACGCCGCGCGGGACATCCCCGACCTGGCCGGTGTGCTCGCGCTGGCCGCGGAGGGCCGCGCCGCCCTCGGCACCGGGCCGGCCCTCCCGCTCTGCTTCTTCGACCCCCGCCACGGCGCCGCCGAACGCCGCACCACCTGGCGGCCGCTCGGCCGCCGCGAGCGCGTCGACGTGGCCGCCTGCGCGGACTGCGTCCAGGCCCTGCGCGCCCGCCGCGCCCCCCAGGTGCTGGCCGTCCGCGAACAGGGCCGCACCGTCCCCTACTTCGAAGTCCCCGCCGACCGCAGCCTGTGGGCCGCCACCGGCTACGGCTCACTGCTCTCCGGCCCCGAGGACACCCTCGCCGCCCGGGTCGGCACCGGCGCGTTCAGCCGCACCCGCGGCACCGAACGCGGGGAGGGGCGCACCGGCTGAGGTTTCCGGCCGGCGCGTCCGGGGGCGGTCGTCCGGGGCGCGTCCGGGGACGTCGTCCGGGGCCCGTCAGGAGTGGAGCGTCCAGGGCCAGCCGGAGGCCGCCTCCCCGGCGGTGCGGCCCGCGCCGGTGCCCGGGTGGACCTCGGCGGCGGCCCCGCGTCCGGCGAGCAGGAGGCGCAGCCACTCGGCCTCCGGCAGGGTGGCGGGCAGGCCGGGGCCGGCCAGCAGGTCCGCCACCCGGCCGGCCTCGCCGAGCGACAGCGGCCACACCGTGCGCAGCACCCGCAGCACCGGGACCCGGCCCGCCGACGGCTCGACCAGCCGCAGCAGCACCGTCCCGTGCCGCTCGACCAGCGGGCCGCGGACCCAGTCGGGCGTGTCCGCGTCGCCGAAGCCCAGGCACATCATCGCGTCGCAGGCCGTGCAGTCGAACTCGGCGTCCCAGCGCAGCCGCTCCTCGCGGAGGAACTGCCCGACGCCGAGCCGCCCGGCCGCCGCCGCGCCGCATGTGCCGCACTCCACCACGACCTCGGCACCCCAGCTCGCCATGCCCGCCTCCCGGTCCGTTCCGTCCATCCTCTCAGCGCAGCGGTTTCCGGCCCTCCCCGGGCGGGCCCGCGAACACCTGGGCGATCGGCAGCCAGGCCCGGGCGGCGTCGCCCTCGGCGGTCAGCGCGAGGTCGTCGCGGTGTCGGCGCTGGGTCACCAGCAGGCAGAAGTCCAGCGCCGGACCGCTCACCCGGTCGGCCGCGTCCTCCGGCCCCCAGTGCCACAACTCGCCGCCGGGGGAGCGCAGTTCGAACCGGAACGGGACGTCCGGGGCCGGGAGCCCGTGCGCGGCGAAGGCGAAGCCGACGGTGCGCACCCCGAGGTGGGCGACGTGCCGCAGCCGGTCGGTCGGGACGCGCTCCGCACCCAGCGCGTCGGCCACGTCCTGCCCGTGCGCCCAGGTCTCCATCAACCGGGCCGTCAGCATCGACCGGGCCTTCATCGGCGGCCCGAACCACGGCAGCCGGACGTCCGCCGGCACCGCCGCCAGCACCCGCGCGACCTCGGCCCGACCCGCCCGCCACCGACCCAGCAGCCCGGCCGGGTCCTCCCCGGCACCCTCCGCCGCGCCCCGGTCCACGGCGGCCAGGCCGTCCGTGAACTCCCGGCCGAGCGCGGCGGCGAAACCCTCCGGGTCGGTGGCCGCGAGCAGCGTCCAGCGGTCCGTCCAGGCCAGGTGCGCCACCTGGTGCGCGACCGTCCACCCCACGGCCGGCGTCCCCACCGCCAGCCCATCGGCGTCCAACCCGCCCACCAGCCCGTCCAGTTCGTCCCCCTCCGCCAGCAGGTCCGCCACCAGCCCGTCCATCCGCCACCCCTCCCGGCCGCACCATTCCTGTCCCCACCAGTCCTACCGCGCCCACCCCGCCCCGACGAGCCCCCGCGCACCCGCGGTGACCACCGTCACGCCCGGCTCCCGCGGTGCGCCCACGCAGTACGTCCGGTGCGGGCCGAGGCTCTGCCGAGTGCTGTGCACCGCGATGCCCTGCACCAGGAGGGCCGGCAGGGACAGCGGCACCACGACGGCCAGCAGGGCGTGTCCGGCCCGGGCCTGCAGCCGCCCTCGCCGCCGGAACAGGGTGAAGCCGATCTGTCCCGCGCCCCAGCAGCATCCGACCACCCCCAGCACCACCCCGACGACCGCGAGCACCAGCGCGTACACCGGCAGGCCCGGACTGTCCACGCACCGCTTCCACAGGTCCTCGTCCACCGCGTGCGAGCCGAGGAACCCCGGCAGGGTGCAGACCCATCCGGCCACGACGACCGCCGTGCTGTACCGGACGCGCCACCACCACCGCACTCGCGCCCCGACCTCGTCCCCGGCCTCGTGCATTCCGTCCCCGACCTTTCTCCGGCAGTACCTCCTTCGGACGCCTCCCCGCCCGTGGCGGTTGCGGACCGCTCCCCGGGCCCGGCCGGTGGCGCGGTTCCCGGGGGCGGGGGCGGGCGTGTGGTCTGATGAGGCGTCAGGGCGTGGTGGCGGCGGCGGAGAGCGGGGCTGGTCGGGCATGCGGATCGCGGTGATCGGGGCGAACGGCGGGATCGGTCGGTGCGTGGTCACCGAGGCGCTGGCCCGCGGACACCTGGTGACGGCGGTGGTGCGGCGGCCGGAGCAGTACCAGGGGCTGGCGACCAGCGTGCTGCGCGGCGACGTGCTGGACCCGGCGGACGTGGCCCGGGTCGCGGCCGGCCGGGGCGCCGTGGTGAGCGCCGTCGGCGGCGGGGACGGCCCCGGCCGGGGGCGGCTGGTGGAGCCCGCCGCGCACGCGCTGGTCGCGGGTCTGCGCCGGCTCGCCGACGATGCCCCGAGCCTGCTGGTGGTCGGCAGCGCGGGCAGCCTGACCACCCCGTACGGCGTCCCGCTCTGGGACGACCCGGCGGTGACGCCCCGCCAGTTCGAGCTGATGCGGGCCCACGGCCGGGCCCTGGACTACCTGCGCACCGTCCGCGACCTCGCCTGGACCGTCCTTAGCCCCCCGCAGAGCCTCCTCCCGGGCGAGCGCACCGGCCACTACCGCACCGACACCGACCACCTGGTCACCACCCCGGACGGCCTCTCCACCCTCTCCCTCCCGGACCTCGCCACCGCCGCCGTCGACGAACTCGAACACCCCACCCACCAGGGCGAACGCTTCACCTGCGGCTACTGACCCCCCGTCACACCCCCGGCCGCAACGGCGCCCCCATGCACGGACTCCGCTGCGGCCCGTAGTCCGCCCGGACGTCCTGAAGGACGACGTACTGCAGCACCCCGACCACCAGCGCCGCCGGGAGCAGCACGAACAGCAGCCCGTCCCCGAGCCCCACCGACCAACTCCTGGAGCGCTGCGCCCGTACGGCCAGCACCACGGCCACGCCGATCGCGGCCGCGTTCAGCACCAGCCCGGCCCAGACCAGCAGCAGCGCGTGCAGCGGGACGCCCGGACCGTCCAGGCAGCGGACGGCCGTCCGACGGACCTCGTCCAGTGCGCGGTACCCCGGCACCGTGCACACCCACCCGGCCACCATCGCGGCCAAGGTGCACCACGCGTACGGCCGCCCTGGCCCGGATGTCCCGCTGTCGCCCATTCCGCCCCCGATTCCCGGCAGTGCGCCGCCCTGTCGGACGCCGCCGGGCCCGGCGCGGTTGCACCGACTGCCGGACCGCCGGACCGCCGGACCGGCGGGCCGTCAGCCGAGTTGGACGGAGCGCTTGGCGAGGCCCATCCAGAAGCCGTCGATGACGCTGCGCTGGGTGGCGAGGTCGGCCTCGCCGGCGCCGAGGGTGACGAAGAGCGGGGCGAAGTGCTCGGTGCGGGGGTGGGCGAGGCGGCCGGCCGGGGCTTTGTGCTCGAAGTCGAGCAGGGCGTCGAGGTCGCGGGCCTCCAGGGCGCGGCGGCCCCAGTCGTCGAACTCGGCCATCACGGAGGTGATCCGGCCGTCGGGGGAGAGGGCGCGCAGGTTGTGGGTGAAGAAGCCGGAGCCGACGATCAGCACGCCCTCGTCGCGGAGCGGGGCGAGCTTGCGGCCGATGGCGAGCAACTGCTGCGGGTCCAGGGTGGGCAGCGAGATCTGCAGGACGGGGATGTCCGCGTCCGGGTACATCTCGACCAGCGGGACGTACGCGCCGTGGTCGAGCCCGCGGTCCGGCACGTCCTGCACGGGGGTGCCCGCGGTGCGCAGCAACTTGCGGACGGAGTCGGCGAGTTCGGGCGCGCCCGGGGCCTCGTACCGGACCTGGTAGTAGTGCTCGGGGAAGCCCCAGAAGTCGTAGACCAGCGGCAGCGGGGTGACCGCGCCGATCGCCAGCGGGGCCTCCTCCCAGTGCGCGGAGACCATCAGGATCGCCTTGGGGCGGGGCAGCTCGGCGGACCAGGCGGCGAGCTGGCCGGGCCAGATCGGGTCGTCGGCCAGCGGGGGCGCGCCGTGCGAGAGGTAGAGAGCGGGCATGCGCTCGGTGGTGGGGGTGCTCATGGGTCCGTCCTCCTGCTGCCGGGGCCGCTCTGCCGTCCGGGCGACCGACCTGTAGTTCAAATTTGAACCTTGCGCCTCCGAAGGTACACCCGAGTTCGAATTTGAACAACCGGAGTAGACTGCGGGGCATGGACGATCCCCGCTGGCTCAACGAGACCGAGATGGCCGCCTGGCGCGGGTTCGTCGCGGCGACCAATCTGGTCGCCCGTCGGCTGGAGCGCCAGCTCAAGGAGGATGCGGGGCTCTCGCACACCCAGTACGAGATCCTGGTCCAGCTGTCCGCCGCCCCCGGCGGCTCGCTGCGGATGACCGACCTCGCCGACCGCCTGATCACCTCGAAGAGCGGACTGACCTACCAGGTCACCCAGCTGGAGAAGGCCGGACTGGTCGGCCGCCGCTCCTGTCCGAGCGACGTGCGCGGCGTCTTCGCCGAGATCACCGAGCAGGGCTGGCAGGTGCTGCGGGCGGCCGCCCCCGGCCACGTCGCCGCCGTCCGCGAGGCCCTGATCGACGTCCTCGCCCCCGAGCAGTTGGCCGCCCTCGCCGAGAGCCTGGGCGTCGTCAGCGACCGCCTGCGCGCCGCCGACTCCTGATTCCCCCGCATTCCGCCCTTCCGCCCTTCCGTCCTTCGGTCCTCCGGTGCGCCCCGGTCGCGGGGCCGGGAATGCATCGGCGCCCCCTGATGGTTTAGGATTCAACAACATCCCGACCGAGGAGGACCCGATGGCATCCACGATCGACCTGCGCCGCGCCGACGAGCGCTTCCACACCCGCGCCGGCTGGCTGGACTCCAAGCACTCCTTCTCGTTCTCCCGCCACTGGGACCCGGCCAACACCCACTTCGGCCTGCTGCTGGTCTCCAACGACGACACCGTCGCCCCGGGCACCGGCTTCGACACCCACCCGCACCGGGACATGGAGATCATCACCTGGGTGCTCGACGGCGGCCTGGTCCACCAGGACTCCGAGGGTCACAACGGCGTCGTCTACCCGGGCCTGGCCCAGCGGATGAGCGCCGGGACGGGCATCCTGCACAGCGAGAAGAACGACTCCTGGACGCTCACCGGCGAGCCCGAGCACCGCGACCCGGTCCACTTCATCCAGATGTGGACCATCCCGGACACCGCCGGCATCGACCCCGGCTACGAGCAGCTCGACATCAACGACCAGCTCGCCCAGGGCGGTTGGACCACCCTCGCGTCCGGGATGAGCAAGCACGCCAGCCAGCGCGCGATCGGCATCCGGCAGAAGCACGCCGCCCTGCACGTCTCCCGGGTCCGCCCCGGCGAGACCCTCGAACTCGCCACCGCCCCCTTCGTCCACCTCTACGTCGCCCGCGGCGAGGCCGCCGTCGAAGGCGCCGGCCTCCTCCACCAGGGCGACGCCCTCCGCCTCACCGCCGCCGAGGGCCAACGCGTCACCGCCGGCCCCGAGGGCGCCGAACTCCTCCAGTGGGAGATGACCGCCACCCTCGACTGACCACCCGCACCACCCCCGAAGGCCCGCCCCGCGCGGGCCTTCGGCGCGTTCGCGCGTGCTCCCCGGCTCCCTTGGGGAGGGCGGGAAGGAACGCCGAAGGGGGCACCGGACGGGTCCGGTGCCCCCTTCGGGGTGTGCGGGTGGGTCAGTTGTCGGTGGCGCGGTCGGCGGCGACGCCCGCGTGGACCTCGGCCATGTCGAGCTTGCGGGCCTGGCCGATCAGGTCGTCGAGGACGGTCTCGGGGAGGGCGCCGGGCTGGGAGAAGACCATGACGCCCTCGCGGATGATCGCCAGCGTGGGGATCGAGCGGATCTCGAACGCCGCCGCCAGCTCCTGCTGAGCCTCGGTGTCGACCTTGGCGAAGGTGATGTCCGGGTTCTTCTCGGAGGCGCGCTCGAAGACCGGCGCGAACTGGCGGCAGGGACCGCACCAGGCCGCCCAGAAGTCGATCAGGACGAACCCCTTGCCGTCCTCGCCCTGGACCACCTCGTCGAAGTTGTCCTTGGTCAGTTCCACCGTGCTCATCGTCGCCACCTGCCCTTCGCAGCCGGGTGTCATGCAGGCCCGGAGCCCCCGCGGGCTCCTCGCCCGCCACAACCCCACGACCGGAGGAACTATTCCGGTACCGCACCTGCTGTGAGCGCCCCTGCCGTGAACGCTCCGGCCGCGCCGTCCGTACCCCCGGACGAACCGCACCCTCCCGGACGGGAGTACCCCGATGACCACCACCGGACGACCGGCCTCCGGGCGCCGCACCCTGCTCGCCGCCGGAGCCCTCACCGCCGCGGCCCTGCTGGCCGGCTGCGGCGGTTACTCCACCTCGACCGGCCACGGCGCCTCGGCCGGTTACGGCAGCCCCACCCCGAGCGGCAGTGCCGGGCAGCAGGGCCCGGCCGCGCTGACCACCGAGCACGATCCGACGCTGGGGACGCTGGTCGCCGACGGCCAGGGCCACACCCTCTACCGCTTCGACCGGGACAGCAGCAGCCCGTCGGCCTCGCACTGCACCGACGCCTGCGCCGCGCTCTGGCCGCCCGAACTCGTCGGCACCGACGGCAGCGCCCCCGCCCCCACCGGCATCGACGCCCACCTGCTCGGCACCGTCACCCGCGCCGACGGAAGCCACCAACTCACGCTCGGGGGATGGCCGTTGTACCGCTACGCACCCGACACGAAGCCGGGTGACACCAAGGGGCAGGGCATCGACGGCACCTGGTTCGCCGCCACCCCGACCGGCGACCGGGCGATGCCGACGGGCGGTCCGGTGATGCCCTCCGGCGGCTACTGAGCGGGCCACGCCGGATGGACGCCGGACGTCCGGTCGAGGGGGTGCGGCGCAGGCGCCCGCGCCGCACCCCCGGGACGGTTATCGACACGAACGGCCCCGGACTTGAGGGCCCCGGGACCACTCCCGCCACCGCCCCCGGTGCGCGGCCGCCGCGCCCGATCGCCCCGCCCCGCCGCCCGCGCGAGGATGGCACGGTGGCCGAGCACCCCCGCAGCACCGGCCGCCCGGCAACCGACAGCCGCCCGGCAACCGACAGCCGCCCCGCCGCCGAGAACCGCCCCGCCGAGCAGCGCCCCGCCGAGGACCGGCTGATGCGGGCGCTGTACCGGGAGCATGCCGGACCGCTGTACGGGATGGTGCTGCACCTGGTCGGCGGCGACCGGCAGCAGGCCGAGGACGTCGTCCAGGAGACCCTGCTGCGCGCCTGGCGGCAGCTGGACCGGCTCGACGCCGAACGGGGTGGCGGCAGCCTGCGGCCCTGGCTGGCCACCGTCGCCCGCCGGATCGTCGTCGACGCCCGGCGCGGGGCCCGGGCCCGGCCGCCCGAGGTGCCGGACCGCGGGCTCGAACTGCTCCCCGACGGTGACGCCGAGGCCGAACTCGACCGCGCGCTGCGGCTGATGACGCTCACGGACGCCCTCGGCTCGCTCTCCGCGGCGCACCGCCGGACGATCGCCGAGACCTACCTGCGCGGCCGCACCCCCACCGAGGCCGCCGCCGTCCTGGGCGTCCCGGCCGGCACCGTCCGCTCCCGCCTGCACTACGCCCTGCGAGCCCTCCGGCTCGCCCTGGAGGAACGGGGCGTCACCCCATGAGCACCGACCCCACTGACCCCACCAGCACCACAGGCCCTACCGGCATCATGGAGGACCCGCACGCAGACCTGGCCGCCCACCTGCTGGGCGTCCTCGAACCGGAGCGCGCGGACCGGTTCGCCGCCCACCTCGCGCACTGCCCGCGCTGCACCGCCGAGGCCGCGGACCTCGCCCCGACCGCCGCCCTGCTCGCCGAACTGCCCGAACTCCCTTACGGCAAAGAACAGTTGCTGGAGGAAGGGCCGCCCCCGGAGCTGCTGGACCGGCTGCTCGCGGAAGTGTCCGGGGAGCGCCGGCGCGGCCGGGTCCGGCGGCGGGTGCTGGTGGCGGTCGCGGCGGTGCTGGCCCTGGGCGGTCCGGCGGCCAGCTGGGTGGCCCTGGCGCCGGAGTCGCCCCCGTCCGCGTCCCCGGCCGCCGTCGCGGAGCAGCGGTTCAGCGCCACCGACCCGGCGACGGGGGTGTCCGCGACGGTGGGGGTCGGCCCGGCGGAGTGGGGCAGCCGGATCACCCTCGACCTGGGGCACGTGCCGGGGCCGCAGTCCTGCGAGCTGGTCGCGGTGGCGGCGGACGGCACCCGGCAGACCGTCACCAGCTGGAGCGTCCCCGCCACCGGCTACGGCGGCACCGCGGGGCTGCGGACCGCAGGCGGCACCGGACTGGCCCCGTCCGCGCTGGACCGGTTCGAGGTCAGGTCGGGGCCGGCGGTGCTGGTCACCGTGCCGGTGCACGCGCCCGGGACCGGGCCCGGGTAAGCGGGGGCACACTGGAGGGAGGAGGCCACGCGGGCCCGGGGACTGCCCGCCGCGGGGCGCGTGGACGGTCGTGATGAACCAGATCCCCCTGCTCTGCCCGCGCTGCGGCCGCCCGCAACTGGTCGAGCACCGCACCGACCCGCACCACCCCGTCCGGGTGGTGCACGCCGACACCGGCCGCGAGGAGTGCGCACCCCGCCCGGAGGACGGCACCGAACCTCCGGACCCGGGCCGCCGCTGAGCCGACCCCCGCTCCGTGCACGACGCACCCAGGACGACACAGGACCACGACACCAGGAGGTGGCGACCATGCGGACGCTGGTCGGCTGGCACATCGAGATGGAGTTCGCGGAGGACGGCGACCGCACCCGGGCCGCCGCGCTCGTCCGGCTCTCCGACGGGACGGAGCTGCGCGGCCACGGCAGCTCCACCCGGCACCACGACGACCGCCCGCAGCTGCGGGTCGGCGAGGAGGTCGCCGGGGCCCGCGCCCTCAACGACCTCGCCATGCAGCTGCTCACCAAGGCCCAGGAGGAGGTGGCCCGCCCCACCGCCGCACCGATGACCCCGCTGATGTGAGAGCTGATGTCAGAGGGCGTTCGATACCGTTTTAGGCTGCCGCGCATGGTTTCGGGCGGAGGTATTGCCCGGTTCTGTCCGGGGCGGCGGTCAGCCGGGTGGTCATGGAGTTGACCATGGCCCAGTGGATCATCGAGCGTGACCGGTCCGGCAGTTCCTCGTAGTCGCGGTGGAGCCGCCGGTACCGGGACATGATCCCGAAGGTCTGCTCCACGCGCCATCGGATCGGCTGGACCACGAAGCCCTTCTGCTCCCTGTCCCGGGTGACGACCTCGACGTCGATGGCGAGGTCGGCGCCGTGGCGGACGACGGCGTTGTTGTAGCCGCCGTCGACCCAGGCCTTGGTCACGGTGGG